>JAAEOA010000175.1 GCA_024223715.1 bacterium
CGTCATCAATGATGGTGATTTCAACAACACCGGATCGAACCAGAGCTTCGACAGCCCAACTGCCGACCCCGCCAATTCCAAAAACAGCGACCCGGGTTTTGGTGAGTTTGTTGAAGGCTTCCGAGCCGGTTATTAATTCCATTCGTTCGAAAATTTGGTTGTTTTCTGGGGTTGTCATTGTGGCTCCGGGAAAAAGTGTGAGTTCAATTATTTGATAGCCAAAATACTTCGATGACAGGAAAGGGACAAGGCCTAGCATTATAGCAATTCAAATAGCTTAATTTCATTAAGAATCAAAGAGATTTAATAATAGCAGAAAGTATGCGAAAAAGTGGTGTCGCTGCCAAATATTCCATCCGGTGTAAATCCTGCCGTGAAAACCCTGCGTTTTGTTTTTCCTCAGTGAAAACTTGGACGGAAAATCCCAGAAACTGAGTTGTCAGATTTCCAAATAAAACGAATTTCCCAATTTTCGATCAGACCGAACAGACCAATCCACAATACTTGGTTGGGTTAAGTACGGTAACAACCTAAGCAGCTTCGCGATAATACCGAGATGCAGTCCGCCAAGGACGGGGTACTGACAATGTCTCCGACATTCCGATCCTGAACAATACGCGAATCGGGTTTATCTTTTTCTAATCCAAGATACGCCCGGGACTCGTGGCAGTATGCAAAGTATTCCTTAAGTACACGCCGGAGGTTTTTCCCATTGAGCACGATAATATGATCAAGACATTCTCGCCTGATCGATCCAATGACTCTTTCACAGTATCCATTTTGCCAAGGTGATCGGGGGGAGATAACGTTCTGTTAACCTGACAATTGCGTCTGTCACACTTTGTCTTGCGCATAAACCGCGCCAGCCACACTTGCAGGTTAACAAAATGTTCAACACCTGATTTTTTTAGTGCATCCGGTACTTTCTGGCCATAGATTCCATCTCGATCTCGAATCAAATACCGAGGTGACGAATCAAACGGAAACGCTTGGATCAACTGCACGCTCGTCCAATCGGAGTTCGGGTTGACCGTTACATTGGGATGATCTTTCGCCTATCGAGGGACAGGACCAGGAAGACGCAGAGGGTGTTGCACTTACTTATTGAACTTGCGATATGCACAGCAGGAGTTAACTAACCGCTAATTCCAGTGCGATGAGTTTTTTGAATACCCCTGGCCACATCTGCCGGTACCCCAGCTTCGGCGGCAAACTCCTGCCACAGCAAAACCGATTCTCTCACTTGTTCAAGAATATCCTCAGCCCGCCCGCGTTTAAATGACGCATTTCTGGCACAGGCTTTAAAATCATCAAGATCAAAATTATTGCGTTTCCCGTTGAGAGACATTTGATGAGCACTGGTCCAGGCCCCGGCAGGATTGTAGCTGTAGGTCAAATCAAAAGCGGGAGAAAGTCGCCAGGATCCGGACTGGTCCATCAAAAACCCAATATTTTTTACATGGTCATCTTGATTGCGGGCCAGGATGTTGAAGGTCATGCGGCGGAATTGCTCTTCCTGGCTGTCCATGGGCATTTCCAGTTTTCGGATGGCTCGTAAGGCCTGTTCATAGGAATGGGCTCCGGCCTGCTGGAAATCAAAATGCTCCATGGCGCAAAGAGACTGCATGTGAATTTTATGGCCGGATGGGGTTCGATCAAAGCGCTGGGTCATGAAATGACTGCGGCCATTTTCTTTCAACAACCGGCAGGGGTTCATTTCAATTCCTGCAGCTAGAGCCATTTTATAGTAGGCAAATTCAATGAGACCGTAACCTGTTGGGTCCTCCAATTCCTTATCCTTGTTGCCCGATACACCATCGAATTTCAAAAGCCAGTAGGTGAATCCTGAGCCGGCTTTGATTTGGCCGCAATACACCTCATCGGTTTGGGAATTCCAGGCAATAATTGCTTTGGCTCTGGCACCACCGGCACTGGTGCCCACCTGCAAAATTTTCTGTAGAGATTTCAATCGTTGAGGCGCAGCGAAAGATTCTTCCAGTTGATTCCGCTGTGTGAGAATCTCACTGGCCAATTGCACCAGGGCCGAAACATCCACCGGTTCGGTTATTTCAGAGGATGGTCCTTGCGATGGAAAAAACTCCAGGGCTCCCATGCCTCGATTGCCAGTGTAACAAAGCCGCTCCACTGGGTTAAAGCTTTTGGGGTCACGCCCTTCTCTGACCAACCAGGCCTTGATGAGGGCATTGCCAAAATCATCGGGTAAAGAGTCGGCCAACAATCCCGGCAAACCGTAGAACGTTCCCCTGGGCAAAGCTGGAAAAGAATAAATTCTATCAGAAAGCGGCATAGTCAAGGGGGCGACTTCAATTCCGCTTTCTCTGAAGTCAGGCTCATATTCAAAGTTGGCCAGATTTTGCTCCTTGTCCCAGGCCACGGCCCCAATGGTTTTTCCCCAGAGATTTACTTGGGCCACAGTCATTTTTCATCTCCCCAGGACCAAGGCATTTTGGGCTCAGTGGCTTTTTCAGGGGAAGAGGCTCGCTGGCGCATTTTACCGTTCATTTTCACCTGCTGGATGGGACTGATGGCCGGTGCTGGAATAAGGGCTTCCAGGTTTCCCACTAATTGCAGAACCCGTAATATGCGGATCATATTGGAGACATGTGTGGATTGACCATGTTCCACTCGGTGCAGTGTGCGTTTGGATATACCGGCTTCTTCGGCAAGAGCACCCTGAGTAAGGTTTCGGTTCAGGCGATGACGTGCCAGACGCTGGCCAAGTTCTTTGAGGATTGCTTCATCGGAACTGGCGTTTAGAAAATTCATAAGTAGCCACCTTTGGCGAATAAGACGATGTAATAGCCATAAGATGACATAATTAGCGAGTTGTGTCAATTAGAAAAATAATTTAGAAAAAGCCAGAAGTGACAAGTAAGGTTAAGAAATCCTCGTAAGTAGCCAAAGATGGCGAGTTGAAATTGGAAAGCCATGGAAATTCAGTAGGGCCCAACATAACCATCGTCTGTTTTGAGTACATTTTAAGAAAAAGACAGGACCAAAAACTGAGAAATTAATGTTTCCCAAATATTTTTTGGAATTCCCTCAGTTTCGTAGACATGTGCGTCTGATCGAGTGCTCTGGGCTATCTGGGCCACCATGTTCAACTTCCACGTCGGCCTCAATTTCCACTGATTTCTGGAAAAACCACCAAAAAACCCTACTTTTAGACCCAACCAGCCAGCCAATACTCATCATATTCTCAAGCAAATCACCAAAACGACGAATAAACCCCCAGAGTTATGCACCGTTTTAACCCAAATACCAGGCCCGCCGGCCAGATCACCCGCGGCAAGACCGCACCAAATCGTCTGCGCAACGTAGACCATTTTCTGGCATGCTACGATCCGGCACTCCTGATCAATAATTCAGGATCATTTGAAAACGCTTTGTACGTGGATTTGGGTTATGGCGCCGAACCGACAACCACCTTGGAAAGCGCCGCTCGATTACGAAAAATCAATCCCGACCTGCAGGTCCTTGGCGTGGAAATCGAACCCGAACGAGTCCGGCGTGGCCTGCCATTTGTCGACGATAAAACACAATTCCGTTTGGGTGGTTTCAACATCCCTCTGCAACAAAACAGTCAGGGAAAAATGGAACAGATCCGTCTGGTGCGGGCCTTTAATGTCTTGCGCCAATACGAAGAAAACGAAGTGGTACCGGCCTACGACCAAATCATGTCATCCATTCTTCCCGGCGGACTATTTATGGATGGAACCAGCGATCCTTTCGGCAGAGTCTGGACCGGAAACATGATCCGTCGACAAGATGAGCCATCGCAGCCGCCCTGGTTTCTGGAAGCCATGGTTCTGGGAACCAATCTGAACCGCGATCTGGATGTGGAAGCTTTCCAGACCCGCCTTCCCAAAAGCTTCATCCACCGCATGTTGCCCGGCGAGAATATCCATCGGTTTATGGAAGACTGGAAAGCCAGCACCCGCGAGACCAGCAGCCATCAGGTGTGGGGGCCCCGGGATTGGTTCGTGGCCGCAGGGAACTCCCTGGCCGATAAAGGCTACAACATTGCCCGGACCGACAAATGGTTGCGCCGGGGTTGGTTGGTGTGGTTGAATCCGGATCTGGAAATTGACCAGGCGGTGTAAGATTAAAATATTCTGAGGTGTCTTTTGAAAATCCAACTGATTCGAATCTTTATTTTTTTAACAGCAATACTCTTATCTTTGGCGGTTCAGGCTTCTTCAAGCCACACCAGTTCCGACCTAAAACAGGAAGTGGATGGTGGCTCACTGGGTGGCACACTTCTCCTGCCACAAACACCTTCGCCCTGGCCCGTAGTTCTGATCATTCCCGGA
This sequence comes from bacterium, assembly GCA_024223715.1. Taxonomy (GTDB): domain Bacteria; phylum Krumholzibacteriota; class Krumholzibacteriia; order LZORAL124-64-63; family LZORAL124-64-63; genus LZORAL124-64-63. The sequence goes on from JAAEOA010000175.1 coordinate 4,335, forward strand.
TCCGGCCCCACCGATCGAGATGGAAACCAGGCAGCCTTCCCTGGCAAAAACAACAGCTTGCTCCAGTTGGCCGATGGTCTTGCCAAGCAGGGAATTGCCTCCCTTCGGGTCGACAAACGAGCTGCCGATTTGGTGGCCTTGCCAATTATTTCAGAATACAACATGAGCCTCAGCGTTTTTATTGATGACGCCGTGGCCTGGATCGAAATTCTGCAGGCGGACTCTCGCTTTTCCAGTGTGACCGTTGCCGGCCACAGTCAGGGCTCCCAAGTAGGCATGAATGCAGCCTGGATAACCGCTGCCGATGGTTTTGTCTCACTGGCGGGTCCAGGGCGGCCCATATTTTCCGTTCTGCGGGAACAGCTTCAAACAGCCATGGACGATGCCTCTCGTCAGGAAGCTTTCAACCTGATGGATGAACTGGAAAAAGGCCGCAAAGTCCCCAATCCTCCAGCCAGCCAAATGGCCCTTTTTCGTCCTTCCATTCAGGGTTTTCTCATGTCGTGGCAAAAGCTTCAACCCACTCGGGATCTGTCCCGTTTGTCCTGTCCGGTGACCATCATTCAGGGACAAACCGACCTTCAGGTTAGTGAGGAAGATGCCCGCCTGTTGCATGAAGCTTCGCCTCAATCGAGACTGCTTCTTTTGCCGGGCGTGAACCATATTTTCAAGCCTGTTGATGGTGAGGCTCCCTTGCCTCATCAATTGAGTCTTTTTGATCCCGATTTGGTTTTCAGTCAAAAGGCTATTGATGCGGTGGTTGAATTGACGGTTGAAGCCGAACAGTTCAGGAAATCCTGGGACGCGGCCCTGGCCCGTGCCCTGATTTACAATGCGAAAAATTTTCCTAAGGAAAAACCTGAAAACCTTATCAGAAATTTACCGGAAAAAATTTCAAACTTTGCCCGTGCTGTTTCCCACGAACCGACCCACTACAAATTTGGACTGGCCGATCATGGATATGTAAGCGATGGCAAGCTGGTCGAAAAAAATGAATATGACTGCGTCAGTTTTATGTATCAAACTACGGAATTGGCCCGTTCTACCAACGAGCGAGATCAACTTTCCTGGGCTATGCGAACCCGGTTTGCCGGAGCCCACCCCGATTCAGTTATTGATTCACAGGGCCGCGCCAATTACGACCGGAAAGAGCACCTCGATTACAGTCTGGACATGATTCGCTCCGGGTTGTGGGGCGAGAATATTACAACACAAGTCGGTCTGTTTATGACCGACCATCTGGGCACTTCCCGCTACCCGGCCGAAACCTTTTCCTGGGTCCCGACCGAGGGTCTTGACGAAGACTTTCTGCAGGAAGGTGACATCATTTGGCTGGTCCTTAACCCGGAAAATGAAAAAGCCCGAAATCTAAGAGATAAATATGGTTTAGTCATTGGACACCTGGGACTCATGGCGCAATTCGATGATGAATTGCTACTGGTTCATGCAGCCAGCAGCGACCTTGATGATGAATATAAGGGCGGCCAGGTGGTGAGCGTCAGCTTATCAACCTACCTGAAGCGAGTGGATCGATACGCCGGGGTTATGGTCACGCGCCTGAAATAAATCAATGAACCCAAGTCAGCGAACCAAGGTCATGGTTCGGGTCCGTTTTTCCCCGGCAAAGCTCAACAAAGCAATATAAACACCCGAAGGTTGAGGTCGTCCCGAAGAATTCAGTCCCAGCCATTGTACCTGATGGGGACCGGAAGTTAGTTCCTCATTCACCAGTTCCACCACCAGCCGACCCCGCACATCATAAATACCAATACTTACCCTGCCGTCTGCGGGCAAAGAATAGTCAATGATGGTGCCGGGATTAAACGGATTGGGATGATTCTGCTCCAGAACCACTGCCGAGGGAATTTCCAACAAGCCACTGGTATCATCATTGGCCTGCATGAAAGTTGGTGGATCCAGGAATACCCATTCAGAATTTCCATCAGGGAAACGGCCTTCACTGATATCGGCCGACTGGGACCCAAAAATTCGGGAATCTACCAGGGAATTTCCAAAGGCCTCAGGGGCGAACAAACCCACTTCTTCACCGGAGGCGCTTAGCTTGAAATTACTGTGCAGCGGACCCTGTCCGGTTTCATTGTCACACCAGACAATTAGCCGCTGTCCGGCCTGGAGCATGACCGCAGGGAATTCCCATTTCTGAGGTTGAGCCAAATTGTCGGTAAGAAAAAACCCGGTTAAGTTGATGGTTTCAGACCCGCCGTTGTACAGCTCAACCCAGTCTTCAAAATCGCCGGACTCATCCTGGGCTCCGGTATTGTTTTTGGCGAGGTATTCATTAATGACCAAACCGGAGCTGTTGCCATTCCACTGTGGCAGAGAAAAGTCCTCAAAAAACGAATCGGCCTGAGCCAGGAATATCGGATGCCGCTCGGAAATCCACTGATGGCTGCGCTCGAGGTTGGCTTCGTACCAATCGTACTGAAATCCTTCCCAGCGATGAGCATGATTGTTGATCTCTGAAATTTGCCCGGCGGAAATTTCATCCAGTCGGGTTCTCAGATTTTCCACCGACATTTTCCTGCCCACAAGATGCTCCAGCCGAGAACGGAAAAGTGACCGAAAGTTATCGTTGCCCAGCAACGTGCGGAACATGGTCAGCCACTGCTGGTTTTCCGGAGTCCAGATACGGTGGTCTGAAGGAGCCTGTAATTCGTACCATTGTTCTTCGTTGGCGGCGGTGAAGAAACGGAAAAAATTGGCGTTCAAATCGTCCTGACGCATGAGCAGATCTTCATCCCACATGACCAGTCGCCAGGGTTGGTTTCCAGTTTGAAAAATGGCCAGATTCCAGGCAAAACCATTATCTCCAGGTGCAAAAAACAAATTGATGATTTGCCAGTCGATGTAGCTGGATAAATCGAGCATTTCAAGCACCGAAGCAAACCATTGCGGGTCCTGCGGATCGTCCACCTGGGCAAAGCTCTCGAGAAAATCCCACCAGGCCTCACCGTCACCATATTGGGTTTCACCATCTTTAATAAGGTTCAAGCCGTCAAATCCAATATCCCAATTCCGTTTAAAAAATTCATGATCCAACCGCTCGCGCAGGCTGTATCCGCCCCAATATTCCTGATTCAGGTAGACAGCCACAAAGCGATACCGGCTGGCAAGATTTCCCAGATCCGCAAAAAGGGTTTCCACTAAATTGGAGTTCAGGCTGAAATCGTCGTACCGGCTGGCCCGCACAATGAGGCGCTCAAATTCCTGGGGACCGGAAGCAAAAACAGGGTATTCAATGTGGTTGTCCTGTCCATACCCGTCAAAATAGAACCGCAGTCCTTTTTGATGGTAGTAACGTCCGTAACCACCATTAATGCGCAGGCCGATTTCTTCATCGAGAACCTTGCCCTGGTTTGGCAGATAATATTCAAACTGGGCTGTCCGTTCCCATTGTTCACCACGCTGCAAGTAGTTTTCGTAATTGCCAGTGGTGTAAATGCCCGTTTCCGGATGCCAAAGAGAGGTGGAGTCGCAGCGGATGTTGATCACCGGAATATCGTGGTCGTCGGGCTGGAAAGAGAAGACTGGGCCCGGAGCGGTCTCGATGGTGGTTTCTTCACCCAGGTCGTCCACAACGGTCAGGGTGCGAGTCTGATTCCAGTTCCAGGGAAAACGGGTGCTGAAAGATCGTTCGTTAACACGTTGGAAGTCAGGAGCGGGATGGGCCAGGTCAATAGGGCGGTCGCCGGTAACAGTCACCACAACAGACCCATCTTCAGAAGGAGGCAGAACGACCACCGGATCGGTGACCTGACGCCAGTTTGAGACTTGAAAAACGGTGGCCAAACGGGTGGCAATAACGGGTGCGGCCAGCATCAGGCATAGTGCCAGTGCTAATGCAGTCCATTTTGTTTCCCGAGAAAATCTCATAAAACTCTCTTGACTAAGTGTTTAGGACTCAAGTCTCAGTATGCAAAAAATCATACCACTATTATTGAATTTTGTAAGTTAATTCAATGACCTATCAACTGGAAAATATTGGTCAATGTCAGAAACACAGGGGAATTGCAAAAAAAGCTATAGACAAAAACGCCAAAAGAAGATAAGCTTTATCCATTAACTCGGGTATTGTCTGATACTTTTAGATCTCATTCGGTCAGGCTCCGATTTTCCTAATGGAGAACGTACATGTTTCCAAAACCTTTAATGAAACCCGGATTCGCCATCTGTCTGGCCAAAAATGAAAACCAGGTCCTTGTCCGTTTGGACAGAATTTTAAAATCAGAAAAATACCCAATTGAAGGAAGAGTCCTCAAAAAACACGCTTTTATTCAATTGCCTGAAGAAGATCGTACATTTTTGTCACCTTATTTAAACCTGAGCCTGAAGGAAGAGGAGGATAATTTAATCCTGGAGGGACGATTCAGTCCGCATCCACATGTCTGGACGGCTTTTATGGCCATTTATGGTGTTCTTGGGCTCATGGGCTTGGGGGGAATTGTGTATGGTTGGGCCCAGAGCATGATCGGCGAACCAGCTGGCATGATGTGGGCTGGTCCTATCAGTCTGTTGGCTATCGCGTTTGTATATGGTGCGGCAGTCATTGGACAAGGGCTGACGGCTCAGGAGATGTATTCTCTGCGAAATGTGGTGGACCGCGCCGTGGAAAACGGTGCTAAGGACACAAAAAAAGAGACTGCTGCCTGATTAACAAATTGAAACCTGCTGTCGAGATAACGTAAAAAGATCTTTAAGTCCTTTAAAATAAAAAGGTTAAGTCGGCCCTGTCTAAACCATATAAAAAAGATGTTTTTTGTCCTTTATTTTTCAGGTGGTCTGGTATAAAATGAAATTGATTGTCAACCTCTCTTAGTGACTTCCCGAGGTGGAAACTATGTCAGGCAAAAATTTGTGTGGTGCTGTTGTTGTGTTCCGTAACAGATGGGCGGCTTGTTTTGCTGTGCTGTTTTGCGTGGTTTTAATGGTTGTCCCATTCTTTGCATTGGCTCAAGTAGAAGAAGATGTTGCCGTAGATGCCACCGAAGGCCTGGAATCACTTGACCCTTCTGTAGTCGATTTCGATGAACATTTAGGTGAATTTATTCCCGGTGATATTGTCCTTACCGACGAATACGGCAACCAGGTCAACATGGCCGAATTCATTGACAAACCGACTATTTTGAACTTCGTCTATTTTGAGTGCCCGGGAATTTGCACACCTTTACTCAATGAAATTGCCGACATCCTGGGCAAGAGCAATCTGGATCCCTCTACAACAGATTTTCAACTGCTGACGGTCAGCTTTGAACCCAACGACTCCCCGGAAATGGCCCGGGCCAAACGCAAAAACTACCTGGAGCTGGTGGGGCGCCCCCTTCCTGAAGAAACCTGGCGGTTTTTTACAGGCGATGCTGAAAATATTGCCAAGTTCACCAAAGCCGCAGGCTTCAGCTACAAACGCGCCGGCAAGGAATACACCCATCCCGGTGGCATCGTCATGCTTTCTCCTGAACGAAAAATTGTACGCTATTTTTATGGTGTGAAGTTCCTTCCTTTCGATTTCCAAATGGGCGTTTACGAAGCATCGCAAGGTAAAGTGATGCCCACTACAGCTCGTCTGCTTCAGTTCTGTTTCAGCTATGAACCCGAAAGTCGCACCTACGCTTTTAATCTGGCCAGAGTGGTGGGGGTTGTCATGATAACCAGCATTCTGATCTTCATTGTTTTCCTGTTTTTCAGCACGCGTCGTTTCCGGCGTAAGGAGGCTTAATTCCATGGCCGAAAGTCATGCAGCGGATTGGGGCAAAACCGGCAGTTACCTGGATAATCCACCAGGCCGGCCTGGTATCATGGGGTGGTTGACCACAACTGATCACAAACGCATCGCCCTGATGTATGCTTCAGTAATGTTCGTATTTTTCCTGGTGGGAATGTTGCTCGGTTTGGCAATTCGCCTTGAGCTGATGCAACCGGGCCAGCAATTTTACGGCCCCAAAGTGTTCAATACATTCTTCACGTTGCACGGCGTGATCATGATCTTCCTGTTCATTGTGCCCGGCATTCCGGCCATTTTTGGGAATTTCATTCTGCCTCTGCAGTTGGGGGCTGAAGATGTGGCCATGCCTAAGCTGAATCTGGCCAGTTGGTATGTTTATATGACCGGCGCTTGCATGGCACTGACATCCTTGTTTGTTGGCAACGGTCCACCGGATACGGGTTGGACTTTCTACGCACCGTACAGCATCAACAGCGGTGGAAATGTATCGCTTGCGGTTATGGCTGCTTTTGTTCTGGGATTCAGTTCCATTATGACGGGCATGAATTTTATTGTGACCATTCATCGGTTGCGAGCAAAGGGTATGGGGTTTTTCCGAATGCCTTTGTTCTGCTGGGGCCTTTACGCCACCAGCTGGATTCAGGTCATTGCCACTCCGGTGGTGGGAATTACTCTGGTCCTTCTGGCCATGGAACGGTTGTTTGGAATCGGGTTCTTCAATCCAGCCCTCGGTGGCGATCCCATTTTGTATCAACACCTGTTCTGGATTTACTCACACCCCGTTGTTTACGTGATGATTCTTCCGGCTATGGGTGTGGTCTCTGACATTCTTCCTCCTTTCTGCGGCCGAACCATTTTTGGTTACAAAGCCATCGCCATTTCTTCCATGGCTATTGCCATTGTGGGGTATCTGGTTTGGGGCCATCACATGTTCACCGTTGGAATGAGCGATACTGCCCGGTGGATTTTCAGCCTGTTGACTTTCCTGGTGGCCATTCCCACCGGAATAAAAATCTTCAACTGGACGGCAACCTTTTACAAAGCTTCCATAGAAGTGCGGGTGCCCCTGCTTTATGCCGTGGGTTTCATATTCCTGTTCTCCATTGGCGGTTTGACCGGGCTGGTTAACGGAGCCTTGTCCACCGACATTCATGTTCATGATACAGCCTACATCGTGGGCCACTTCCACTACACCATGTTTGGTGGAGCTGGAATTGGTCTCTTTGCCGCTTTGCATTTCTGGTTCCCAAAAATGTTTGGTCGCATGTACAACGAGAAACGGGCCACCTGGGCCTGGGGCCTAATTATGGTCGGATTCAACACTCTTTACTTTCCTATGCTGATTTTGGGAATCATGGGTATGCCCCGTCGTTATCACGACTATCTGCCCCAATTCCAGGTCCCGCATTTCATAAGCACCGTGGGGTCATGGATTTTGGCAGCAGGCTTGTTGCTGATGATTTACAACCTGATCCGCGGAATCAAAAATGGTGACAAAGCAGCAACCAACCCTTGGGGCGCGACCACCCTGGAGTGGAAAACAACTTCGCCTCCACCTTTGCTTAACTTTGCCAAACTCCCTGTCGTTACCACCGGTCCTTACGATTTTTCCGGTCGAAAACCGGGACAATCTCACGAGGAGGGTAACGCATGAACACCCATGCTCCGGAAATAAACGAAAGCCAGGGCCACGTTCACAGCGACCCCGTTGGAGCCAAAACCGGGATGTGGCTGTTCCTCTTTACTGAACTTCTTCTCTTTGGTGGTTTGTTCATTATTTATACGGTTTACCGTGGTGAATATGCCCATGGGTTCACTGAAGCGGCGGGTCATTTAAATGTGTGGTTGGGAGTGACCAATACTGTGGTGCTGCTCACCAGTAGCCTGACAATGGTGCTTGGTGTTTCGGCCTTGCAAAGGAACCAGCTGGGTTTAACCCAGCTGTACCTCATTAGTACCATCCTGCTGGCCGCTACCTTCCTCCTGATCAAATTCTTCGAATGGAACGCCAAGTTCGCACACGGAATATATCCAGGCTCGGAGCACTTGCACGCCATGCCTCACGGGGAAGGCATTTTCTACAATTTGTATTTCATGATGACGGGCTTGCACGGCATTCACGTGGTTATTGGAATCGTTGTCATGGTGGTCATTTACAACCGTGTTCAAAACGGAACCATCACCCGGCAGAAGCAGGGCATTCTGGAATACACCGGCCTGTATTGGCATTTGGTGGATATGATCTGGATTTTCCTTTTGCCACTCTTTTACCTGACCAACTAGAGGGAGGATGATTGTGGAAAACACACCGATTGTACCTGAAGAGGATCACCACATTGTTCCGGATCGAACCCAGTTCAATGTCTTTGTGGCGCTTATTATTTTGACGGCCATTACCGTCACGGCGTCCATCGAATTTCCCGGGCAAATTGGAATTGGCGTGGCCATGGTGGTTACGCCCTTAAAAGCCATCCTCATTCTGATGTACTTCATGCATTTGAAATTTGAGAAGCCTGTTTTTGTCATCATGTTCTTAATGGCGGTCATTATGCTGGCGGTCATGATGGGACTCACCGTGGTGGATTACCAATTCCGCTAGAGAGGTAGATTCATGTCTGGCGCATCCAGTTATTCGGGATTGGTGGACCAAGCCTTTTGGTTCATCCTGGGATCATCGGTTATTTTGCTCCTGGGAATTACTGCGGTACTAATTTATTTCATCATGAAATATAGCCGCGCCAACAATCCCAAGCCCGCTCAGATTGAAGGCAGCAAAAGGCTGGAGTTACTCTGGACTATCCTGCCCACAATTCTTGTAATGGTGATGTTTTATTACGGTTGGGCCGGCTTCAAAGTCATGCGCGACATTCCTGAGGATGCCATGGAAGTGGTGGTCAACGCCCGCATGTGGAGTTGGTCTTTTGAATACCCCAATGGTGTTCAGTCATCAGAATTGTATGTGCCCACCGGTAAGCCCATTTCCCTTAAATTACGCTCCAGCGATGTGATTCACAGTTTCTTTGTTCCTGATTTTCGTCTCAAAGAAGACTGTATGCCCGGCCGGGAAAATAAAGCCTGGTTCGAAACTGTTCGCGACGGGGAGTTCACCATTTTTTGTGCGGAATACTGTGGAGAACAGCATAGCCAGATGTTGTCCAAGGTGGTCTCTGTGCCACCGGTGGAATTTGATGATTGGTTGAAGAAGAACACCGGTCCCATCAGCCCGGAAAAACTTTTGTCCATTAAGGGTTGCGTGGCCTGCCACACATCCGACGGTACGCCTTTGGTTGGTCCTTCTTATAAGGGTTTATTGGGCCGAACGGAAACTGTGCTCACGGATGGAGAACTCCGGGAAATTGTTGTGGATGAAGAATACATCCGCAAAAGTATTCTCGATCCGAACGCTGATCTGGTGGAAGGCTTCTCCGCTCTGATGCCACCTATGAAAGGCCAGATCACCGATGAAGAAATAAATACCCTCATCGAATATTTTAAAACTTTGAAGTAGGGAAAATGAAAGCTTGGCTGGAACTGATAAAAATTCGCATCACAGTGGCCTCAATGGTGACCACTTTGGTGGGTTATGTTCTGGCCAGGGGACAGTTTGACCTGAATTTGATTCCCGTCATGCTGGGCATTTTTCTTCAGGCGTGTGGAGCGGCTGCCCTCAATCAGGTTCAGGATTCTCATCTTGATGGAAAAATGCCCCGCACCGCCGGGCGGCCCATTCCTTCGGGCAGAATTTCCAGGGCCGGAGCGGCCTGGTTTGCCATTGGTTTGGTGGCGGCGGGTACTGGTATTTTGGCCCGGGGATCCATGACCGCAGCCTGGCTCGGATTATTGGCAGCAGTTGTTTATAATGGAGTTTACACTCCCTTAAAACGAACCACTCCTTTTGCGGCATTACCGGGGGCTTTGATTGGTGCTTTGCCGCCGGTTGTGGGGTGGGTTGCTGCGGGTGGCTATTTGAATGATCCCACCATTCACTTAGTGGCCTTCTTCTTTTTTATCTGGCAAATTCCTCACTTCTGGTTGCTGTTACTTTTCTATGAAAACGATTACATCGAAGGCGGCCTGCCCTCTTTGTTTGACCGTTTCGACCGTCGTCAGATTGTGAAGTTGACTTTCCTGTGGATTGCCGCTGTTTGCGTTGCAGCTCTTCTTCTGCCTTTGTTTGCCCTGCTGGATCGTCCGCTGTTGGCTTATCTCATTGGTGGCGCCGGGTTTCTGGTAGTGGTGCGGAGCCTGGCTTTACTAAAAATTGAAGTTCTGGATAAAGATGGCATTCTGAAAAGCGACCTTCGCGAAAAATTTGTCCGCAGTTGTCGTATCCGGTTCATGGAACTCAATACTTTTGCTCTACTGGTTTCAATTCTATTGGTAACCGATTCGGTGGTTTAATCTGATTTTTCGTAGTGGCCACCAGCGAAAGTGATTGAAGTCATCACTCAAATTCCTTATTCACATGTGGCGGAAAAAAACCCCGGCGATTGTTTTTCCACATCACCGGGGCCATTTACAACAATTATCAGTTGCCGACTTACTTGAAGTAAGCCTCACCCTGATCCAGTGCAATCCCATCATAACAGAACGAAGCCACGCCATCGGCAATACCATCGCGGCCAATTTGGAAATTTCCATCCGCCATCAGGTTTTCATCAGTATAAACATCAAATCCATTTTCCAACCCGCCACCGTAGACGAAGAAGAAGTAGCCAACCACGCGGCCATCTTCATCATACAAAGCATGGTAAGTGTAACAGCCTTCACTGTACATGTTGGCCGGCACCTCTTCCAGGAATGGGAATTCATCAATGTAGCCACCACTTACAAGCTCAAGAGGATCTCCCGGGAAAAGCCCCTCGTGGTCGGCGCTGTAATCCATCATGGCTGAATCGATAATGCTGATGCCTTCCTGATAAAATTCAACTGAAGACTCGTTTTCTGCTTTTTGACGCTCCATTTCAATAAACATGGGTAAATCTTCAAGCAAAGCATGCACCAAACGGTAAACACCGGTGGTCATGGGGCCATTCACTTCAGCAGTAACTTCCAAACCATTTTTTACATTTTTATACAGCACTTCTTCATCTTCAAGATGGTCAAAAATAATGGAATAGTATTTCATGGACATGTCGGTTTCGGTCATGCTTTCGGGGTTCATCATGCCGGCCAGGTCCATCATGGAGTCCATGTAGGCTCCGTAGCGGTCGCCATTCAAATAGACCCATTCCAGGCCTTCAGGAACTTTCAGGTCGCCTCTTTTTTTAGCCAGTATTTCCCGCATTTTTCCGGGAGCATAACCAATAACCAGATAATCCTGACTGACAGCAATGGAACCACCCACAGGAAGTTCAACCAGTTCAAAATCACCAATGGTTTCCGGCTCGAGAGAGAGAATCATTTCAGCAACACCGGCTCCACCCTGACCGCCAAAAACACCGGCAAGTTCCAATAATTTGTTACGCAATGCAAAACCATCGGTACTGCCCAGGACCAGGAAAACAGGGGCAGTCATGACCGACGTCTCTTCTTCATCAGGATTGTCCAGAATGAAGAGGTCCAGTTCACCGCTGAGCAGGGGCAGCAGGTCGGTGCGTGGAATGAAGTCACCAATGAAGAGGTTACCTTCGTCGTCCAAAGGTAATTCTCCAGTAAAGTCGGACAGTTCAGGCATTGCCAGCATATCCAGAACAACGTTCAGGTAGGCTGGGAAATTGTGAATGGCCATGTACATTACCAGCTCATCTTTTGAGACATATTTTCCGAACTTGGATTTCCCATTGGGAATGCCGTAAAAACGAGCCAACAGGCTTTCTTCTCTCTCTGGGTCCAGAGTGAGTAATACTTTGGCCGTGGACTTGTCTTTTGATTCCTTGCTCTCCATGTGTAGCTTGTCCAGAGCGTCGAAACCCAGAATTTCCATGAGAAAAGCAAAATAACCGGCGGCTTCTTCATCTTCTTCGGCCAGGGCCTGAATGAGCAGGGGTGTGGTTTCTTCCACAATCATGCCCAGGTCAACTTCCACTTCACTTTCAATGTCCATTTTAATAATGGGGTCGCCGGGAATTTCAGTTTCCTGGGCTATTGCAAAGCTGCAAAAACTTAGCAGGAGACCCAGAAACAGGGTTGTGTTGGTGGTTTGTCGGGTAATCATGAGAGCGCCCCCTTTGAAAAACATATTTTGATGATCCAATTAGAAAAGACTACTCAACTTACGTCAGTATGAAAAGGATGTTCTTAGTTTTTTAATTTGTTGGGCTTTCCCGGCTCGCATCCCTATTTTCTTTGTGTTATCTTAACCTCTTGAAACGGAAAAGCATTCCCGACACTCCCGTTTCCTGAGAATACTCACAGGAACCACCGACAAGGACTGACCATGGCCGACCAGATGATTTCCCACCTGCTGCGGGGCGATGTCGCCAGCGGCACCGAAGTGACTATTAAAGGCTGGGTTCGCACCCGCCGCGACTCCAAAGCCGGCCTGAGTTTCATTCAGGTTCACGACGGCACCTGCTTCGATGCCATTCAGGTGGTGGCCCAGAATGAACTGGCAAATTACGCCGATGAAATTCAAAAACTGAGCGCAGGTTGCTCGGTTATCTGTACCGGTGAATTGGTGGAGAGCCAGGGAAAAGGCCAGAGTGTGGAAATTCAAGCGGCCAACATAGAGGTTCTCGGCTGGGTGGAAGATCCGGATACCTACCCGGTACAGCCCAAACGCCATTCTTTCGAATACCTGCGTGAAGTGGCTCATTTGCGTCCGCGAACTAATACTTTCAGCGCTGTGACCCGGGTTCGTAACTGCCTGGCCCAGGCCACTCACCGCTTCTTCCACGAAAACAGTTTTTACTGGATTCATACACCCATTATTACCGCCAGCGATGCCGAAGGTGCCGGCGAACTGTTCCGGGTCTCCACCCTGGACATGGCCAACCTGCCCAAAAACGATCAGGGTGGCATTGACTACGGCGAAGACTTCTTCGGAAAAGAGAGTTTCCTGACCGTGAGCGGACAGCTCAATGTGGAAACCTTCGCGTGTAGCATGAGTCGGGTTTACACTTTTGGGCCCACTTTCCGGGCTGAAAACAGCAATACCACCCGCCATCTTTCAGAGTTCTGGATGATCGAACCGGAAATTGCGTTTGCCGACCTGAATGACGATGCCGACCTGGCCGAGGCTTATCTGCGTTACATCTTCAAGGCCGTGCTGGACGAGCGGGCCGACGACATGGCTTTCTTCGCCAAGCACGTAGATAAGGATGCTGTCACCCGTCTGGAAGGTTTTCTGGATAACAGCTTTGAGCGCATGGACTACACTGATGCCATCAAGGCCCTCGATAAATCCGGCAAAAAATTCGATTTCCCCGTAACCTGGGGCATGGATATGCAATCGGAACACGAGCGCTATCTTTGCGAAGATTTGTGCAAGCGCCCGGTTGTGGTCATGAACTATCCAAAAAACATCAAAGCCTTTTACATGCGCCTGAATGATGATGGCAAAACCGTAGCCGCCATGGATGTGCTGGCCCCGGGCATTGGCGAAATAATTGGTGGCAGCCAGCGGGAAGAACGTCTCGATGTGCTGGATGCTCGCATCGCAGAAATGGGCCTGGAAAAAGACGTTTACTGGTGGTACCGCGATTTACGGAAATACGGTACCGTGCCTCATGCCGGGTTCGGCCTGGGCTTTGAGCGGGCTGTCAACTATGTGACGGGAATGAAGAACATTCGCGATGTCATTCCTTTCCCACGGGCACCAAAATCGGCAGAATTCTAGGAGAGAAAGTCATGGAATGGACTCAGGGCAATTACACGGCCAATGACGATAAATCGCAACTCGATATGTACTATGTGATGCCCGCGCTTCAAAAATCCTACTGGGCGCTGGATCGTCCCAAAGAAGTGATAGAGCAGAGCATTAGGAACTCGGTCACTTTGGGTGTTTACACCGAAGGCCGGCAAATTGGCTTTGCCCGTGCGGTAACCGACAAATGCACCTTCGCCTGGATTTGTGACATCATGATTCATCCTGATTATCGGGGTGTGGGCCTGGGTAAGTTTATAGTGGAATGCTTGAGCGAACACCCGGAAGTGGCTGCCTGCGAAGACCATTTTTTACGGACCGACGATGCTCACGGACTGTACGAACAGTTTGGGTATAAGGTTTGTGAGGCGATGGTTAAGAAGAATGGCGTGTAATTGGGTGCTTTCGGGCTGATTCCCTGTTCTTTTCTGGATCCCCTTCAATAGTTTTGAAAAAATAAATGCATTTTCATGTAAGATCTCTGTTTCGCCTCAAACATAGGGTGTGTTGTCGCTCAGTAAACACCCGGTTCGAGGAGAGAGACCCATGAAAAAGCTAACACTGATTATCCTGGCCCTGCTTATCGCTTCTCCGGTTATTGCCGTCGATTATTGGGGCGGTCCGCCTCAGGGAACCTGGGACCGTGGCGAAGCCGGATCTACTTTTCAGCACTGGACTTTTGACACTCCTGCAATGCCTGGCCCTCCCACGGTTTTTGACAATCCTTACGGCGAACCCATGTTTGAATTGATCGGAAATTTTGAGTACGGCGAATGGGAATGTCCGATTGAAATGGACCCCAGTGGTTTTATTCACGGCTGGCACTGTATTGAACCTGATGGTGGTTCCATTGTACTGCGTATACCGAATACTGAATTCACCGATGGGGAGAAAAAGATATTCCTGCAGATTACGAGCTCCAAAGGGCCCAACAATGTGGCAGTTCAAGGTCACGGCGCCAATGGAAACAACTATGCTTCGGGTTCGTGGAATACAGGCCTGCCGCACATTCAGTGGGGGCAGCCTGCGCCTTATGGCGGCATGTGGTACACCTATAATTATGGCCGCTACATTGTTCCAAATCCTCAGGAAGAAACCATTACCATTGATGTGAGTTACTGCACTGTGATTGATCAAATCGTGGTCGATACCATTTGCACCGGCACGGTTCCCACTGAGCAGACGAGTATGGATATGTTAAAGGCTCTTTACCGGTAAATTGACTGGGAGAGTTATTTGGAGGGGCCCCAATCTGGCTGGTTGGGGCCCTTGTTCGTTGATATCGTGCAAGGCTTCTGATATCCAATATTAGTCACGGGCTTCAAATAACTGGTGAAAATTCTCACCCGGAAAAATTAATGAAATATGAATTTACCTGCTTTTACCAGCCGTACATATCCCCTTGTTCCGCTCCGGATTCCATCAACAGCAACAGACTCGCCGCCAGAGCAACCTCCGCATCCAAACTATCGTCTCCAAAGGCGGCGGCATCGGCTTCAATTCGGGAACTGACCTGCTGCATCAATTCCACCGCGGCTTCGGGGTCATCCTGGTACTGCTCAGCGGAAGATTTCATCCCGGAAACCATGATCGCCAGAGCAACTGTTTTAGCCACCGCAGGCTGATCAAAATATTGCCCATTCTCCTCTGGAATTTCCTCAGGAAAGTTCCAGGTCAACTCCTGATGGATGTTTTCACCTGAGATTGTTGTGAAAGACAGGTTGCCGGAAATGGTTGCACCTGCGAAAGAGATTCCTTCATCAGGTTTCAGACAAGCGAGCAGGGCTCCTTTGCGCGGGCTGGGGAAAACCGAAGCTACCGTAAACCCGAGGTCTTCTCCTGGGGGACCAGGAAATCCGAAAGAGGCATTCACACTGAATTCGGTGGGCGTCGAAATTTCCAAAGACAAACCATGGGCGATAGGCGCCACCATCCACGGCCAATTCATCTCCACAAGTTCGTTCACATCGTTGGGCGTAAACAGGCTGTAGGCATTGCCGCCCCAATTGTCAGAAATGGCATTCATAACTTCCTGTCCCATGCCGACTCCAACCCCGAAGACGGTCATGCCAATTTGTTCATCGGCTGCGTTTTCGGCCATTTCCCGAAAGGAACCCGGAGAAGTGGCCCCGACATTGGGTTGTACATCGGTGAACAAGAGCACGCGGACGTCATCAGTTTCAGCATTCATTTCAGATTGAGCCATGGCAAAAGCTCTTTGCAGGCCAGCTTCCATATTGGTTGATCCGTTGGAACTGAGCCCCGCGATGGCAGCGGCCACTTGGGGACTGTCGGCTGAAATGGGGTTCAAAAAAACCGAGACATCGGCACCGTAGGTGACCATGCCAACTCGGTCGTTTTCGTCGAGTTGTTCAGTGAGTCGGGTTAAAAGCGCCCGGGTTATGGAACCGGGAGTTGGGTATTCATTTCCTTCACCGCTGTAGGGCCAGCCCATGGAACCGGAAACATCTACGCAGGCCACAAATGAAAGGCTGGGACGTTCAAAAGTTTCCGGGTCAATGTTGGATGACATGCCAATTTGCACCCAGCCGGAATCTTCTCCGGACAGATCCGGGGCGTACCCCAGGGCACCATTGAGGTTCAGGATGGAGTTGTTGGATTCACCTTCAATGGGCAAGTCGTGTTCGCTGAACATTCCTTCCACAGTGAAAGCCGGGGCCGGTGGAACCAGTCCGTTACTGATTAATTCACGGGCCAGGCCCATGTCCTGGACACCACCTTGGGTGGCACCAAATTCGTTTGATCCATTTGAAAAGGGGCCCCCTCCCGAGTCAGGAGAAAAGGTCTCTCCACATCCCCAGATAAAGAAGGTGAGACAGAGCAGTATCAGCAGAAGCATTTTGATGGGATTGATTTTCATGAGACCCTCCAGTCAAACTAAACAGTGATCAAATCGGAAAATTGGCGAGGTTTTAAAATATGATTCCGGGGTGATAGAATCTTGGTGCAAAGCAATTGAAAAGTTGCAGGGCGGAAAAGTTCCGGCAAAATATTGAACAGGGTTGAGGGGTGTCAGGTGAAAGTGAATTTCACCAGTGTGGTTTTTTTCGTTCATATCTGTCCGTTAGTAATTATGATAATCTTACCCCAATCCGCATGACTTAAACTCGTCAAGGGAAAGCCATCAATATGCCCCTGGAATTAAAAAAAGAATCCCAAACCCAACTGATGGGTTCTATCCAACAGTACTTCCAGCTCCATATGGAAGAAGAAATTGGGGATTTAAAAGCCACATTGCTATTGCAGTTCATTCTCGAAGAAGTTGGGCCCGTTATATACAACCAGGCGGTTTCTGATTGCCAGGCGGTGATGCAGGACCGGACTGCGGAATTGGACAGCGTTTGTTTCGAGCCTGAAGGAGAGTTCTGGAGGAAAAAGAAATAGGCTCCAACCTATTCAGATTGGAGCCCAGGTTATTTCGCAGATGGTCGCCTTTAGAAGCTATTGCGAGCCTCTTCACAAGACTCAAAAACCTCAAAAACATTCTCCAGCTGGCTGATGTAGAAAATACTCAGCACGCGCTCTTTCACGCTGCAGACTTTCATAATACCACCAGAGCTTTTGATGGAAGTAAATCCGGAAATAAGAATGCCCAGCCCGGTAGAGTTAATCCAGGGCACACCGGACAAATCCAGGATGAAGTTTTTGGCGCCATCTTCAATTAATTCTGCAATGGCTGATTTGAACTTGTCGTGATCGGGTCCGCCCATGACTTTTCCGGACAGGGCGATGACCGTGATTTCGCCTTCACTCTTGCTGCTGATTTTCATCTCAACTCCTTTTGGGTGGGCAGGACACTATGCTATGACCTGATAAAACCGACGTTTAATTTTTTTCGTCGGTGTTTTTTCGAACTCTTCGTAGCGAACCTTTAGCTTGCTGATCTGGCAGAAGCCAGGCAGCTTTAAATTAAGGCTTTTGCGGTTATCTTCCATCATTTCTTCAACTTGTCTACCCTGCAGGCAGGCTTTATCGACTGATTCCAGATTGGGATAAACCAAAGCCACCAGTTTGCCCTCATTTTCCACGATGAGAGATTCTTCAACGCAAGGCATGTTGTTCAGCTGCGATTCGATCTCTTCCGGGTAAACATTTTGCCCGGTGGCAGTCAGAATCATGTTTTTGCTGCGGCCGGTTAAAAACAGATTTCCATCGTTGTCCAGTCGGCCCAAATCGCCAGTGAGCAACCAGCCAGCCGAGTCCATGGTCTGTTTGGTGCTTTCTTCATCAAGATAATAACCAAGCATGAGGTTCTCGCCACGCACATGAACTTCACCAATACCGGTTTCCGCATCCGGATCGGCAATGCGACATTCCAAATAGTCGATAATTTTACCCACACTGCCCACCGGTGGACTGTTTTCCCATGGTGAATAACTGATCAGGGGTCCGCATTCGGTCATTCCATAACCGCAGGTGAGGCTCAGGCCAATGGTGCGGAAGAAGTCTTCAATGTCTTTGTTCAAAGCGGCGCCACCAATGACCAGCTGTTTGTAATTGCCACCAAAAACATCATAAATTTTTTCGCGAATCTTTTTGTGAACCACTTTGTTGAGACCAGGCACCTTTAACATGAACTGCATTTTTGGGGTCTCAATAAGGGGCTTGATTCGGTTCTTGTAGATTTTCTCGATGATCAAGGGCACTGACATTACCACTGCTGGCTTTAGCTCGGCAAAACATTTGAGCAAAACCTTGGGGGTCGGAATTTTTTCAATGAAGGTGATGTGGCAGCCCTGAACCAAAGGAGACAGGAAATCGAAGGAACAACCGAAGGCGTGGGCCAGAGGCAGGAACGACACAATGTTTTCACCCGGCTCCAGATCCACCTGGCGGTTGAAGAAAATCACATTGGCAATGAGGGAGTTGCTGGTCAGCATCACACCCTTGGAAAAGCCAGTTGTACCGCTGGTGTAAACAATGGCAGCCATGTCGTCGTTACTGACTTCCGGAAGAGAGAAAATTTCCGGTGTTAAATCTGGCAGCAAAAGAGCCGCTTCGCTGGCTTCAGTAACCGCTTTGTCGTTCTGCCAGAAGAGGGAGAAATCGTTAATTTTGAAGATGCCTTTGACTGAAGGCATTTTTTCTTCGGTCAGACCATCGTAAATAACCTCGCTGACAAAGAGCAGGTTGCATTCGCTGTGCCGAACAATATGCTCAATTTCGGAACTGGTGAAATCGGGCAGAATGGGCACAATAATGGCGCCATAACTAACTGTGGCCAGATAGGTCACGCCCCAGTGAGCGGAGTTCCTGCCCACCACACCAATACGGTCGCCTCGCTTAATACCACTTTTTTCGAAGAGATGATGCAGCCGGTTAATACTGGAGGCCACTTGGCCGTAGCTCATGCTCGGGCCGTTCAGGTTGCTGAAACAAGGAACATCCCAATGGGTTTGCAGAGCCTTTTCAATAGTGGCAACAAAGTTTTCTTTGAGCATGGTTTTCCAATCATAGGCAATGGTTGGGTGATATCTTTAAGGCACTATACCCCAGTTTTGGGGTCAGGACAATGGGCAGATCAATAGGAATTGATCATTTGCGTAATAATTTTGGGAATGTCTACCCAGGCCGCAAAGCAAGAGTCGCAAAACAAACAGGAATATACTCAGAAGCCAAATCCTCCACCTCAGGACCAAAGTGATCTTCATAAAACCCGGCTATTTGAAATCCGGTCTCAGTTTGTCCGCCAATCAGACTTTCCAGGGTATGACTGAATTCCAGTGCCTCACCCTCAGCGAGGTGCTCTGCCAGGGCATCGGCATCGAGGCTTTCTTGGTCGCTATAAGGTAAGCGGTATATAACATCCAATATCCTGTGCTTTTCAGCTTTCTGAAAATCAAAGATATAAAAATCGGGATTCATGAAGCCGGAAAGCAACCGTCCACCAGGTTTCAATACACGAAAAGCTTCCTGCCAGACGGGTTGAACATCAGATATGAAACAATTGCTTACCGGGTGAAAAATCAGGTCAAAGCTTTGGTCTGAAAACTGAGATAAATCGGTCATATCGCCCTGGACCGTTTCCAGATCCAAACCGTCTCTTTGGGCAACCATTCGGTCCTGTTCCAATTGGGCGTTGGAGTTGTCAAAAACAGTTACGGCGGCCCCGGCAGCGGCAAAAACTGGAGCCTGTTGGCCACCACCGGAGGCAAGAGCCAGAATGTTAAGGCCATTCAGTTTGGGAAAGCCAGGAAACCATTGGCTGGGAACGGGTTTGGCAGGGGTCAAAATGACCTGCCATTGACCCTTTTGGGCCCGTTGTACTATTTCCGAATCCACGGGCCGGGTCCATTGACTTCCTGAAGCAACTTTTTTATCCCATGCCACTTCGTTGGTTTTTCGAATATCCATTAGGGCTTCCTCTCAATTTCATGATCCAAGTTGGCTCAGTTTTGGGAGTTTTAGAGGGAATTTCCAAAACAAAAAAGGAACTCACCAGGGCAAAAACCGCCCCACTTCTTTTTTGTACTGAACGTATTGATCTCCCCATTCTACGCTCAGTTTTTTTTCTTCAATTTCAGTACCAATTAGGGTGTAGGCAATAAACACCAGACGCCAGACCAGATTCACATCGGTAACCGGCATGGCGAATACAAAAAACAGAATCGTTCCGGTGTACCAGGGATGGCGAACCCGGGCCAGAACTCCCTTGCGGGAAAATTCAGGCTGGCCGCCATCAATTCCACGAAGATGATTGGCCAACTGGCGCAATCCCAGGAAGGCTCGATTGTCGTAAGCGGCAGCACCCAGAACAAAAAATACCATGGCGCTAAGAATACCAGCCAGACGCAAATATTGCCAGGGCCCGGGCCAGTTCCAGAGAAGTGCCTGGGGAAGAGTTCGCCACCATCCAAACACCCCCAGCAGGGATACAGAGCTGAAAATGACATAAATGAGACGGGAATATGGTCCGAGAGAGGGCCACTTCCGGTGCTGTAACTTCTGCCAGAAGTGGGTGATAAAGAAGCTGTGGAAGAACGACCAGGTTGCTGCGCTCAATCCTACAAAGAGAAGCATTTGCAAGAAGGACTCCAAATTCCGTATTATTCAGTGTATTGTATAAGGGTTACAGGGGCATACGTAATCTTATCTTGGGGGCCGACGTGCGACAAGTCACAAATCCCGTTGTTGTTTTATTGTTGTTGGTTGTTCCGGTGGTGGCTGCTGCTTCGGATATGGAATCGGATTGGAAAAAAATTGGAACCGTTAGCCAATGGATGGAACTGGATGCCAGTTTTTACCGCATCATTGACGACAATGGTTATCAAGATCAGAGCCAGTTTCGTTTGGACCAAAAAGACGCCTATTCCAAATCCAAAGGCTATCGGGAAGATTTTCCTGTTGCCCTGGGGTTGGATGAATTCCAGAAACTAAGTCCTGAAGATCAGGACAATAGGCATAAGCTGGCTGTTAAACAGTTAAAAATTGTTGAAAGATTTCTGATAACTCAACAAAGAAGGCGTCAGGAAATAAGAGAGAATTCTCCGTATCGGGCGACCAGTATTGTTGAAGATCAGCGAAATCTGACCGACTGCCTGTTGGCTTTGGGGTTTGCTACAGGTTTGGATCCTTCCAATTTTTACGCATGGCATTTGCAATCATATTTCTCAACCTGTGTGGGAGATGTTCACAAGGCTCATTATTCTCTGCTTGCGGCGGCAAAGGCCCTCAATAGAGTGTCGCCCGAAGGTCATTTGGAAATAATGCAGAGGGTGATGCTGGATCTTGCCTGGCTGGAACGCGATCAGGGACATTTCATAAAAGCCATCCAGCATTTAAACATGATGACCAAAACAGGCAAAGAGCCCGTGGAAAGTCTTTTGTTGCGAGGCCTGATTGCAGCTCAAAGTGGTGATCAGGAAACCGCTCTGCAGATAGCTTCATTGTTGCGGGCTCAGCCCGTTCGAATTTTTCCCACAAATTACACCCAGGTGACCATGACTCCGGATCGTACGGACATGACTAACTGGGAAAAGCGTGACTCGGACTATTTGAAAAACTGGATTCTGGCTCTGATGGAACTGCAAAAGGGAAACCGTCCGTTGGCGGGTCGCACTTTCCGAGAATACTCCACCAATAGAAACTATGCTTTCGCAGCTAGATTTTGGAACGAAGCCGGATTGATTTACGAACGGACCGGCCGCTACGATCTGGCTGAAAAAGCCTGGGAAGTTGCCAGAATTAACCAACCTTGGCTCTTGCACATGATCTATAAAGGATATGGGATTAAGCTGGGTCAGTTGACTGGGAACCCCAAAAAAGCATTTTACTCAATGGGGTTTAATTCGTTTTATCTATCTGGAAGCCGCTTGGCACTTGGTGCAAAATATGTCGGTGAAATTGGTCCTATTCAGGAATTGTCCGCCAAGCAGGCCATGGCTGCCCGGGCGCTGGAGGAACTGGAGATTTGCCAGCGATCGGGACAATACCCTGGTCAGGCCAGTGTTCTTCAAGGCCAGGTTTATTACCTGATGGGTGATTATCTTGGCGCCCAGGCGGAATTGAAAGAAGCCAAAGAGTATTTTTCCAGGGAAGGTGACGATGCCAACCTGGCTTCAGTCATTAGCGATTTGGAAATTGTTCAACAGAATTTGAATGTCTCCGGGGTGGATAATTTTTATAGCCAGAGTGGGAACTCTCAGGGGCGTTGGTCTGCAGACGGTGACCCGGCCACAACGGCGGCTCAACTGGAAGAACGTCTTGCAGAGAACCCATCTGACAAAGGAATTCATCTGGAATTGGCGCGGCACTACATCCGGAACGATCAGGTGGACAAAGGACGCCAAATGGCCTTCCACCTGTATAACCCGGCAAATATTGATGAACAAACAGTCGAGGTTGTGACTCTTGTTCTGGAAGCCGATCGAATTTTGGGCAAAGAAGAAATGGCCGATACCATGCTTCGGCAGCTGGAAAAAGGACAGGCCGAACGGTGGAATAATGCGGGACTTTGGGCCCTGGTTTCATCCATTTGTCAGAATCATGGTCGCAATGGCGATGCCCTTAAGGCCATGCAGATGGCTGCGGTTGTGGATCCGGAAAATAAAGGAATTCAGAATCAGCTGAGGATGATGGAATAATCCCCAATGAATCTGTAATTTGGTGGCTGGGAAACTCAGGCCATTTACCTGCCCGCCACCAAATCCTCAAGCACGGTGACCAATCCTTCAAGCTCCTGACATTGACCCGTCAGAGCTTTTCCATTTTCCGCCATTTCATCGCTGCCAGAAACATTTTTCTGGGTAATATCGTTTAAACCATTGACCGCTTTGAGGATTTCATCGAGACCCTTGGATTGTTGCCCACTTACGGAATAAACTTCATCCATTTTTTTTGAGGCTTCGTTAACGGCCTTTTCAATTTCCTGAAGAATATTGGCCACTTCTCCGTTTTCCTTCACACCGGAACCGGCATTTTCCTGAGAATTGGCAATGAGACCGGCGGTGCTGCTGGCTGCTTCAGAACTTCGCCCTGCCAGATTTCTGACTTCTTCAGCGACGACAGCAAACCCCTTGCCCACATCGCCGGCCCGGGCTGCTTCCACAGCTGCATTTAGAGCCAGCAAGTTGGTTTGGAAGGCAATTTCATCGATGGTTTTCATAATGTCCGCTGTATGGTCTGATGACGTTTTTATTCGCTCAATACTTTCGCTCAGGCGATTCATGGCGCTTAATCCCGTATCTGCCTGGTTACTGGCATTGGAGGTCAAATTGTTGGCATCACCGACGACTTTTTCACTTTTATGAACCAGACTCGCCATTTCTGCAAGTGCTGCCGTGGTTTCTTCCAAACTGCTGGCAGCTGAATAGGAAGATGTGGCCAGGTTTGAGCTGTTGACGGCAACCTGATTTGAAACACCGGTAATTTTGGCCGAGATTCCAGAAAGGTTGGTAATGGAAGAATTCAGAATTTTTGCAATTCGTTCCACCTGGAAAAACAGGATGGCAGCCAAAAGGATCATGACGGCAACAAGACCAATTGCGGCTACAGTCATCATGGTTTTTAATTTTTTGGAACCAGCAGTTTTGATTTGATTGAGGGCCGTCATTTCTTGGCTGATGTCTTTGGTCATCAGCATCACGCCAATGGTATTTCCTTCAAAATCAGGAATGGGGAAGCAGACCAGCTGACGATTTTGGGCAGACTGAATATTTTGTCCCTGAATTCCCTTGGCCAGAAAATCAGCATCAACAAGGTCTCGGGTCAAATCAGGATTAGTGGAAGCACAATGAACAAAATCCTGTCCAACCAGAGGGTATTCCAAGGGGTCATTTAATTTGGTGGCAACCGATAACAGGTCGGAATTCATGAAAATGGCAAAATCTTCGTTCTCATTGCTTTTGAGTTTTTCCATCAGAGGGCCAAAAGGCGACATGACTTCCACCGAACCCAGGTGATTGCCTTTACTATCTGAAATGGGGCAAATTCCCCGAACCACAAAACCACCTCGGCCTACCTCAATACCTTTGATCGGTTCATGGGTCTGGTTCACTGCGACTACGGATTTGCGGAAGCTGGAGATATCATCGGAGATATCGACTTTTTTGCCGTCGCGTTTGGTCTGCCATCCATCGCGCCACAAACGAACCAATGAATGTGCACTGGGCAGGTGAAAGTGAATTTGGAAATTCTCGGCACCCGTTTGGGTGAGATAGCCATCGACATACGGAGCCATGGTGGCACGCAGCATGACCCGGGCAATTTTGGATTTGGAATCTTTCTCGTCGGTCATGTCGCCTTTGTGGGCATGCTTGTAGGCCATGTGAACTGCTGGCAGGCGTGTAAATACAGCCGACTGCTCAAGGGCCTGATTTTCAGTGGCGGCCAGGGAGGTGTGGAAATCATGAATTTTGGCGTCTACCGATTCGGCCAGTTCCTGGTGAATAGAGTCCTGTTTGGCGGTGACCTGCTCTTCCAGTAAATTCTGGAAAGTCCAAAAGGCCAGAGCAAAAGTAATGATGCCGACGACGGTTATGGAGCCGAGGACAGGCAAAAGGATTTTATTTCGTAAATTCACGGGAACTCCTTGGAAAGGCCAATGACCTACTGCTCGGGAATTTTTGAGACCAGATATGTTTTGTATCGGCGAAAACTGAGAATTCTTGAGTAAACAAATGATAACCAGGGAGAATTATTTCAGGTGAAGACTGCAGTGGAGTATTAGATGGCGAAAGAACTGAAAAAAATGGATAAATAGAACAGAGTCGGGTAAGGTTAGCCCGGTTCCGAAAGGATTTTTCTATAAAAGTTGAAAAACAGGAGATTCCCACGTGCCTCTTCCGGATTCAAACATTGCCCAGTCGGAAAAAGATCTTCCAAATGAAAAGTCCTCTCAGAAATTTGGGACCTTCCTTGGGGTGTATACTCCCAGCGCGTTGACGATTCTGGGTCTGATTATGTATCTCCGGTTCGGGTGGGTTCTGGGCAATCTGGGGTTACCGCTGACTATTCTGGCTGTTTTTCTGGCCAGCTCCCTGACTTTTGTTACAGGCTTGAGTGCCTCTGCTCTGGCGACCAACATGAAGGTTGGGGTTGGTGGAGAGTATTTCATGGTTTCACGAAGCCTGGGCATTGAGCTGGGTGGGGCCATTGGCATTCCTCTTTTCCTTTGCCGAACCCTGAGTATAACTTTTTACAGTTTTGGTTTGTCGGAATCCATTTTGGCTTTGAATCTTGGGCCGGGCGAAGCCCTTTCGCCGGTAATGGTTCAAATTGTTGCCGCTGCCTTTATTGTTTTTACCACAGCGGTTTCCGGAAGAAGCGCTTCTCTGGCTTTGAAGATGCAAATTCCCATTATGATTGCTGTGGGTGTTTCACTTCTGGCATTGGTTTTGGGTGTTTTCAGTGGTGGTTTGCATCAGCCTGAACTGTCGGCTACATATCGCACGGCACCCGGTGGTTTCTGGTATGTCTTTGCCATTTTCTTTCCTGCAGTAACAGGGTTTACAGCGGGCATTGGTATGAGTGGCGATTTGAAAAACCCACAAAAATCCATTCCCCGCGGGACGTTGCTGGCCGTGGTAACCGGTGTTGTGGTCTACACCATTGTGCCCTTTCTTTTATCTTATACCAACCGCATGAGTCCGCAGGAGCTGGCTGACAGCGGCCTCGAAGCCTGGACTCAGGTTGCTGTTATGGGTGCCTGGCTGGTGTTTCCCGGTTTGTGGGGAGCCATTCTTTCGTCTGCATTTGGCAGTGCTTTGGGTGGACCGAGGGTTTTGCAGGCTTTGGCCAGCGATGGTCTGGCGCCACGTTTTATGGCAAAACTATCGGCCAACGGTCAGCCGGCAACGGCTACCTGGATCAGCGGGGCCATTGCCGTTACCGCAGTTCTTCTGGGTGGTTTGAACGAAGTGGCCAGCTTTGTTTCCATTCTATTTCTCACTCTTTACGTCACCATTAATTTGAGTGCGGCTTTTGAAAAGCTAGCCGGTGATCCTTCTTATCGTCCCCGCATAAATGTGCATTGGGCCATTTCCCTGTTGGGGTCGGCCGGGGCCATTGCCATGATGTTTCTCATCAGTCCTGTTTATTGTTTTGCGGCTCTTGTTCTGGAGTTGGTGATCTATTCATTGGTACGTCGTCTGGCCATGAGAAAACGTTGGGGCGATGTAAGGGCGGGTTTGTGGTTGGCGTTGACCCGGTTTGCTCTCTTGCATTTGAAGAAACACGAACCCGACCCTCGAAACTGGCGACCGCATATTCTGGTTTTTGTGGGCGACCTGGTGAAACGGATTTCTTTGGTACGGCTGGCCAATTGGTTTAATGAAGACAGGGGCATTGTTACGGTGACTCGCCTGGTTGTGGGCGATTTAAAAAATGAAGTAGCCAATGTTCAGAAAATGCATCAGGAAATGGAAAGGGACCTGGAAGATGAAGGCATTACCGCTTTCAGTGAAGTCAACATTGTGCAGGATTTTGAAAGCGGCGTGGTTGCTGTGGCTCAGTCCAACGGCATTGCAGGGTTGCATTCCAATACGGTTCTTTTTGGGTGGCCAGGAAAAAGGGAACGACTGGAGAGGTTGCTTCGAACCACCTGCTCTTTGGCGGCACTGGGCAAAAACACCATCATTGCCCGGCCTCGCTGGTCGGGTGAAGCCAATCGGAATCAACGCATTGATATCTGGTGGCGGGGCAAACAAAATAACGGTGATTTGATGTTGCTGCTGACCCACTTGCTGACCATGAATGCAGAATGGAGCGAAGCTGAAGTAGTGATCCGGTCCATTGTTTTGAATGAAAGCAGTAAGATCAAGCGGGAAGAGAGCCTGGTGCAACTCATTGGTGAAACACGCATTCAGGCTGGTTACGAAGTTATTCTAAAACCCGAAGACCAAACAGTGGTAGAGGTTATTCATTCAACCAGTCGCCGGGCCGATGTGGTCTTTTTTGGCTTGATGGACCCTGCAGATGGCCAGGAATCGGAAGTGGCTGAGCGTATGGAAATCATGGCCAAAAACCTGAAAACTACAATATTTGTGAATTGTGCCGTGGAGTTTGCTGGTCGGTTGGTTTGATGGATTGAGCTGATTACAGCTCCTGAACCCCCGGTTCCCAAATTCCAATTTTAGGAATCAGAACAGCGGCATCATCATGAATTTGGGCCATGGCCAACAGTGAAACAGGAGCTGGGCTGAAAAATAAATGTGCTCCACAGTCTTCACTGCAGTCGCTGGCCCCAAACCCCGGAGCCACAACCTGCCCACCAAATTTACGGCCCATAACCTGATTTAAAAAGCATTCCGTCAGGCCACTGTTTTGGGGAATAATTATGGCCCCAACAGGTTCTGAAGTGAGGGCAGTAGCAAGGTAATCAATATGCCAGCGAAGTTTCTTTTTCAGACTCCAATGGCGCTCCACCCGCTTGGTAAGGCCTTTTTTTGCCCGGCCGGTATAAAAATACCAGCCTTCGGGAAATTCGAATAAACCAAGAGCCCCAACCTGAATGTCCTGGGGCTCTTGCAATCGCATCAGAAAAACATATAGTCCACCATCGAACATAGGTTCACAGGTTTCGACGGTGGGCTTTTTTTCACTCATTTCAGACTGTCTCGCACCTGGTTTTCCACACCACCGGCAATGACAACTTCCTGAACCGGTTTGCCCAGAGGACTGAACCGATATTCGGTTCCGCGCCAGGTTGCCACCGAGGCGGCGAAATCGATATTCAATTTGTCGTCGGCAACAATGGTGCGCTGGCCAGCTTCTGCTTCTGTCTCGAAAGCCTTGAGCATGGCGTCACTCAAAGAAGGACATTCCACACATACAAAACCATTGTTGATGGCGTTGCGCAGGTAGGTCTGACTGTAGCTTCCTGCTATAACCAACTTGATTCCCGCTGCCTGCAGGGCGGTGGCAGCCTGTTCACGACTGCTACCGGTGCCAAAGTTGTAACCACTGACGACAACGTCGCCATCATTGACTTGTTGGGCAAAATCGGGATCGTAGTTTTCCATGACCACTTCGGCCATTTTCTCCCGGGTGATGTCTTCGCGGTAGGTGTAGTCTTTGCTGTAAATGCCATCGGTGTTCAGGTTGTTGGTGGGCAGAATCAGAGCCCGTCCTTCATGGCCGGTAGGGAAGCCGTTGAGAATATCCACGGCAGCAGCAGGTGCATCGGCGGCAGGGATTTCACGGAAACTGCGGGCTGGCAAATCGCCACTCAGTTCCATGTCTGCAGGCCCGGTAACAAACCCGGCCAAAGCGCTGGCAGTGACAACAGCAGGGCTGGCCAAATAAGCTTCGGCCTCGCGGCTGCCCATGCGTCCACGGAAGTTGCGGTTGGTGGCACTAATACCAACCTGTCCGTCTTCCAGTAAGCCTTTTCCCAAGCCAATGCAGGGGCCGCATCCGGGTGGCAGAGCAATAGCACCTGCATCCAGCAATTTTGCCCAGGTGCCATTGGCTTCGGCCTGGTCCTGAATGGGCTGGCTGGCGGCGGCAATGTAGAACTCCACACCGTCGGCAACTTTGCCCCCGTCGATGACCGCTGCAGCGGCTTCAAGATCGCCCAAACGGCTATTGGTGCAGGACACCAGATACGCTTTGTGAATGGCCATTTTTTTCTCACGGAAATCGGCCAGGCTGGTGGCGATTTGCACCGAGTGAGGACCGCTTATATGAGGTGTTACTTCAGCAAGGTCGAGGTTGATTTCCGCAGCGAACCAGGCATCAGCATCGCTGGCGGGTGGGTTGCTGGTCCAATCTGCTATTTTTTTATCGGTGATGCGATCTTCAATGCCTTGATTTTTTAACCAGGTGTGACGCTCTTTCATATGCGCGACACAAACTTCATCGACTGGGAACCAACCGGCTAGGGCACCCCATTCGGTGGTCATGTTGGAAACAGTGAGGCGTTCTTCCATGCTCAAACCAGCCACGCCGGTGCCGCCAAACTCGATCACGGCATTCAGCACTTCACCTTCGCCGTACATACCGCACAAGGTGATGATTACATCTTTACCGGTCACGCCAGGACGCATTTTTCCGTTGAGATTGACTTTGACGGTGCGGGGAATTTGCCACCACACAGTGCCAAGGGCCCACAAGGCGGCTGCATCGGTGCGCACGACGGGAGTTCCAAGGGCACCAATGGCCCCGTAAGTATTGCTGTGGCTATCGCTGGCTACGCAGAATCCACCGGGCTGTACATAGCCTTCTTCAATCATGATTTGGTGGCCAATGCCCCGGCCGGCAGGATACGCATCCACACCATTGGCGGCGGCAAATTCAGCAATGTTTTTATACTTGGATTGGTTGTCTTCGCCCAGATCCTGAATGTTGTGGTCCAGGGTGAATACGGGCTGCTTTGGGCTTTTGATTTTGGGAACACCGAGGCCTTTGAATTTACCCATGACCGCTGAGGTGTTGTCGTGGGTCATGACATGGTCGGGAATCAGGGTCACATAATCTCCACAGTGAACTTCCTGGTTCTCATTCAAACCAACGGCGTGCGCCTGGACGATTTTTTCGATGACTGTTTGGGCCATGATAGTTATCCCTTGTTTGATTCTATGTTTTGTGACTCCGTGAAAAGTCATATATGACAGGGATGGGGTCCAGAAAAATCGAGATTATTGAAAACAATTATGTTTCCGGTGGTTTTGATGAAATTCGGTTTTTGGACGAATGCACTCTGGTGGGGTAAATGGTATGGAATAAAATTGTTCCACACCATTGGGAAATAGCCTAGGTACTTACATTCGGCCCAGGGTAATTATCACTGATATACTCTTCCAGAGTGCTGATCTGAACTTCCTGGTTGCTGCTGATCTGTTTGACTAAATCACCAATACTGATCATGCCAACCAAATTACCGTTCTCCAGGACGGGAATGTGTCGAATGCGGGCTTTGGTCATAATGCGCATGGCTGAATCCAGGGTCGCTTCGGGCGTAACGTAGATGACTTTTTTAGTCATGAGTTCGTGCACCGGAGTGTCCCGGGCACTGTGGCCTTCACCGGCAATAAACCGCAGATAATCGCGCTCTGTAATAATACCTTTAATGCAGTTATCTTCCACAGCGAGAACGGCACCGATATTTAAATCCACCATAAAGGCAACAGCCTCCAAGAGGGTATTGGAGGGTTTGATGGTATGGACGGGGTTGTACCCACGGGCCTTAAGAAGTTCTTGAATTGTTCTCATTTTATTCTCCTCGGTGCGAATTCTTGACAATAATCCCGACAATATACTGTCAAATCAATAAGTCGCCAACATACCTGAATTTATGGACTTTGCGGCTATGTCCAGTTGACCCGGTCAGCCTTGTTGTCTTATCTTTGGCGGGAAGAGCATAACTCAGAGAATAAACAGAACCGGGAATTCCATGTACAAAGATTTTGAAGACTTGCGAGACAATTGCCCCGTGGAAATCAAAGCGGATATTGCCGTTGATTTTCGTCATAAAGATGGGGAGAAACTGGCGGCATTCTGGCCTTCGACATCTGATGGTGAATTTCGTCTCTACCTTACCCAGAGGGTTTCTGATTTCTGGGAAAGAAAAGTTCGTGAACGTGGTGGCGATAGTGTACCGGAAGATTGTCTGGCCATGCACATCATGGTCGACAGTTATCAGGATCCAGACATGGGGCACAGTCTTTTTCTGGAATTGCACGCATTTTGCGGCACGGAGAAAGTGGGCGAACTTGTGTGGGATGCCTTTGATGACCCGCATCTTGAAGATGAATTCATGAAAACGCTACCCGGTCAAATTTTGGATTTAGTAGCCAGAATGGCCCCATTGAGGGGGATTCAATGTGATATTGAAATTGCTGAGGTGGCAGAACTGTAAAATCCAGTCGAAATAATATTCTAATTGTTAATTTCAACCACCAGGGTCTTGTTTACCAGGTTTGTCAGGCTTTTTTGGCAGAATAAGGCAAATGGGACTATTGCTGGATAATCGTTGTGGTTGACGTTACCCGTAACCGGATTTTTCCCTTGAAACTACGGCGAAATCTGACCCAGCATTTCCTCCCATCTGCTGGTAGGTGCCTTACAAGTCCCAAACTCACAAACATAAGCTGTTGTTTTTCCTTCAAGAGCCGTCTTTGCCTTCAAAGCCGGAGCAATCTCCGCCAGTTTGCCATCGGCCCCTTTGCCGGGTACCAAACAACAAAAGGCATTTGCCGGCAATCGAGTGAGAAAAGCCTCGACCATTTCATCTCGCTTTCCGGCAATGACCACACTGAAATAGGTATCAATAATTTTCCTGACAGCATCGCAGGTCCAGGCCATTTCAAAACCTGCCCGTCGCAAAAGACTAGCCTGCGATCCCAACTGAACCTTGGCCTCTTCCAGATAAAAAGCCTCGCCGGTGATGGCCGTTAATCGTAACAAATTTTGAAGCATGACTGCGTTGCCCGATGGTTCAACACTGTCGAAGTTTTCGACCCGCCGGCCAAGGGGGGCTTCTGTGTCTGCGGAAGTAAGGAAAAAACCACCACCTTCGCGTCCAAAGTTGGTGCGGACGGTGTCGGTCAGTTCTCTTGCTTCAGCAAGGTATTTTGATTCTCCGCTAACCTGGTACATTTCCAGAAAGGCATCGGCCAGGAAGGCATAGTCGTCGAGAATTCCTGCGCCGCTGGTTTTTCCCTCAGATGAGGTGCGAAGCAATTGGCCAGTTTCTGACATATGGCTTGCAAGTAAGAAATCCGCGGTCTTTTCAGCAGCCTCCCAGTATTTTTTATTACCGGTTGCCGCATAAGCCTGAGCCAAAGACGAAAGCACCAGGCCATTCCAGGAAGTAACAATTTTTTTATCCAGGCCGGGTGGGGTTCGCTTGGAGCGAACCTTACGAAGAACATCCCTGTGCTTGGCCAAAAGCCCCTGGGCCTCTTCAACGCTAATGTTGAATTGTTTTGCAACCCGATCCAGGTCGGCACGAAAAGTAAGAACACTTTTTCCCGTGTGCTCAAAATTACCGGATTGAGTGACGCCAAGAACGGTTGCCAAAGCGGGGCCGTCCTCTTTACCAATGGCTTCAGTAATATTACTTTCATCCCAAACATAGTAGGTGCCTTCTTCACCGCCACTGTCGGCATCGAAACTGGCGTAGAAGCCACCATCATTATTCATCATTTCCCGCATCAGGAAATCCAGTACATCGGTCCCGGTAGCTGTGAAGTCCTGGCGCTCAAAAACAATACCGGCTTCCAGAAACAAACCGGAAAGCTGTCCGTTGTCGTACAGCATTTTTTCGAAGTGAGGGACTGTCCAATCAGGGTCCACTGTGTAGCGATGAAAACCGCCACCAACATGGTCGTAAATACCACCGCCCTGCATGGCTTCCAAAGTGGCGACAATCATTTCGCCCAGTTCTTGGTCCTCAGATTTTCGGTATTCGTGAAGTAAAAATCTCCAGCGGGCCGGAGTGGGGAATTTCTGTGATTGGGCGAAACCGCCATTCTGAGGGTCAAAAGTGTCTTTGGCTCGAGTGATCACAGCTTGCAGGTCGGCCTCGGTAAGGTCAAAGTTCCCTTCACTCTGCAAATTTGATGAGGCGGCAATACGCTGCGCCACTTTTATTCCCTGCTGATTCAATTCTTCGCGGCGAGTTGCATAAACATCCACAATCTGGGTGACCAGATTCATGAATTGATCGTGTGGAAAGTATGTGCCACCGTGAAATGGTTTTAGATCTGGTGTCAGAAACACGGACATGGGCCAGCCACCTCGTCCGGTCATCATTTGCACTGCTTCCATATAAACAGAATCCAGATCCGGGCGTTCTTCCCGGTCGACCTTAA
The DNA here is from genome assembly GCA_024223715.1 of bacterium. Lineage (GTDB taxonomy): Bacteria > Krumholzibacteriota > Krumholzibacteriia > LZORAL124-64-63 > LZORAL124-64-63 > LZORAL124-64-63. The sequence goes on from JAAEOA010000175.1 coordinate 37,156, forward strand.
TGCAGATGAAATGCTCATTCATAAAAGCTGCAACATCATCTGTTTCAAAGACTTCGTGCTCCATGACATGGCACCAATGGCAGGAAGAATAGCCGATGGAAAGGAAAATAGGCTTGTCTTCATTTCGGGCCCGATTGATGGCTTCGTCGCCCCAGGGGTACCAGTCCAGAGGATTGTGGGCATGTTGTTGCAGATAAACCGAGGGCTCATTCAGGAGGTGGTTGCCATGCAGCCTGATGTTTTCCGGAGTGCGGGGGCCTTCGAACGCGGGGTTTGCCTGGCTGGTTTCTTTCATAATACAACCTGTAAAGAGTAGGTTAAAGACGATGACAAGGCTGGTCAACCTGAGGAAATTCATGAGTCCTGCTTCGCTGAAATGGGAAAGACGACTATTTGTGTATTGTAAGTTCAAAAACTCCAGTCGCCACCCAAAAAATCCTACAAATAAGATAGGCGAAGGCCAATGTGGGGTTGAGCGTGAATTTCTTGTCGACGAGCTAAAAAGTTAAAAAAAGTCTTCTTTTTCTTGTCAGGGTTTTGTCATAAGATTATCATTCACGTTCGAAATTAAGATAATGTGGCCAGGGGATTGTTTTTGAACTTGAACAAATCCTTAAGTGGGGGCATTGTCTGAGCGAATTGCATTTGTCGAATTAAATCGAATGGGTCGATACAGGCATTTTCTACCTCAAAGGGGGCGAGTCGCTTGGCTCCGGAAAACCAAGACCTCAATACGGGTTCGAACCCTGATTCCAGCACAACCGTAACCGATAGATTTGTATTTCCTCAATGGGCCAACAAGATGCGAGAACTGTCCGCAGTTCTCGCCGTCGGTGGTTTAGTCTACGCGGTGGTGCTGATCACAGGAGTATTTTCCCCTGAAATGTCGGCTATTGGCTATGCGCCGGTTCAACCGGTCGAATACAGTCATAAGCTGCACGCAGGTGAATTGGGCATGGATTGTCGCTATTGCCATACCAGCGTGGAAACTACGGCCAAGGCGAATATTCCGCCAACGGCCACTTGCATGAATTGCCATGCTTACATCAAAACCGAAAGTCCCAAATTGGAAATGGTCCGGGCCAGCGCGGCTTCGGGCGAAGCCATCCCCTGGGTGCGGGTCCACGATCTGCCGGATTTTGTATACTTCAACCACGCCGGACACATTCAGTCTGGAGTGGGCTGTGTCAGCTGCCACGGCAGGGTGGACAACATGGACGTTGTCGAGCAGACCGAAGCTTTGACCATGGGGTGGTGCCTGGCCTGTCACCGGGCCCCCGAAAAGAATTTACGACCCAAAGAATTTGTGACGGCCATGGAATGGAAGGCCTCCGGCGATCCTGTCGCTTTTGGCGCCGCATTGCGTAAAAAGCACGAGATTGACCCGTCTGAAGATTGTACCACCTGTCACCGTTAGGGAAGGTTTCGAATGTCCGGAATGTCCGAGAACGTGAGCAATATGCATAGCGGCAAAAGCTACTGGCGCAGTCTTCAGGAGTTGGCGGATACCGATGAGTTCCGCGAACAACTGGAAAATGAATTTCCCGGTGGCATTGATGCCCCGGTAAGTGGCATGAGCCGTCGCCGTTTCCTGCAGGTCATGTCCGCGTCCATTGCCATGGTTTCGCTGGCCGGTTGTCGCTGGCCCGAAGAAAAGATCATGCCTTATGCCCACCGGGCTCCTGGCGTTGATCCTGGTGTAACACGCAAGTTCGCCACTACCATGGAGTTGGGCCCAGTGCCCACGGCTTTGTTAGCTACCAGTTATGATGGTCGTCCCATCAAAATTGATGGCAATCCCGATTTTAAACTCAGTGGTGGTGCCACCAGTGCTTTTGCACAGGCCAGCGTTCTGGATTTGTACGATCCTAACCGCAGCACTGCCCTTATTAAGCGTGATGGCGGCCAGGTCAGCAATCCCACCTGGGATGAGTTTCTGGCTGAAGCAAAAAGTCTGAAAAAAGGAATTAAAAAGACAGCCTTCCTTACTGAAGTCACCTCTTCTCCTTCGGTGTGGTACACCATGGGGCGTCTGGCTGGCAAAGGTGCCCGGGTTTATACCTGGGAAGCTGTTTGCCGGGTCAACGAAGTTATGGGTGCGGTTCAGGCGTTTGGAACGCCTGCCAAGACCCAGTTGGATCTGACCCAAGCTCAAATCATTGTCGATTTCGACGCCAACATGATGCAGGACCATCCGACGGCTCTGCGCAACGCCAGGCAATTTGCCAAGGGTCGGCGTCCTGAATCCGGACACATGAACCGGCTGTACTGCTACGAAAACAACTTCTCGGTTACTGGCGGACAAGCCGATCATCGTTTCCCCACCGCTGCTGGCGATGTGGGAGCTGCTGTTTGGGCCCTGGCTGCTGAACTGGTTCTGGGCGAAGGCCTGCCTCTTCCCGAGGGCGCTGGTTTCAATCGTGGCGACCTGAATTCCTGGCGTCACCACAAGGCTGCTGGCGAACACGTTTCCGCCTTGGCAAAAGATCTGATGGCCAACCGTGGTCACAGCCTGTTGCTGGCTGGAATGCGTCAGCCTGCTGAAGTCCACGCCATGGTTTACACTTTGAACGCGGCTTTGGGCAACTCCGGTAAATCCATCAGTTACCTGCCTATGCAAATGCCCGAGTTCAAAAACATCAGTGATCTGGTGAACGACCTGAACTCCGGTTCCATCGAAACCCTGGTTATGCTCGGTGGCAACCCTGTTTATAACGCTCCTGCAGATCTGAATTTTGCAGATGCCATGATGAAAGCCAAAAACCGCATTCATTTGGCCGATTCAGACAACGCAACTTCCCAAAAGTGCACCTGGCACCTGCCAAAGGCTCACTACCTTGAGAGCTGGGGAGACGCCGTGGCCTGGGATGGAACCTACATGGCTGTGCAGCCATTGATTGCTCCTCTGTTTGGTGGAAAAACCAATACAGAAGTTCTTTCAGCGTTCAATTCCCGCAAGCCAAAAAGCAGTTTCGACAAAACACGCTCTTCATTCTCGGTAATGACTGGTGGTTCGCCAAGAACTCCCAATAACAACCCCGAGTTTGAAAAACGCTGGAGTCGCTTCATTCACGATGGTCACCTTTCCATGCCCCAAATGATGGAAGTCTCGGCTCTGCCGTTAATTGGCCAGGATATTGTTCCACCGGCCAGGGGTCATGCTTTGTCCAAGGACAATCTGGAAATCAGCTTTGCTCTGGATCAGTCGGTTTATGACGGCCGTTTCGCCAACAATGCCTGGTTGCAGGAGTTGCCCGATTTCATGACCAAGCTGACCTGGGATAACGCCGCTATGGTGAGCCCGGCGACAGCCGATGAACTGGGCATCAAACAAGGCGACCTGGTGAATATGGAATATGGCGGAACCAGCATGGAAGCCGCTGTTTATGTCATGCCCGGTCAGGCCAGGTATTCAATTACGGCCAACCTTGGTTATGGCAACGAAGAATCAGGTCCCATCGCTAAAGGCGCCGGGTTTGATTTTCATAAACTGCGCACCTGGAAAAACCTGGACACGGGTCAGGGGCTGAAAATTTCCCCGACGGGTAAATCTTATGCTCTGGCCACCACACAGGATCATCACGCTATTGATGATGCCGGGGCTCAGGAAATTCAAAAACGTGTGCCGGCCCTTGTGCGTCAGGGGACGGTCGACGATTACAACAATCATCCTGAATTTGTTGATCACCTGGGATTGCACCATCCACCGCTGAAATCTCTGTGGAAAGAACACGAGTACACAGGCTACAAGTGGGGCATGGCCATCGACCTGAACGTTTGCAACGGCTGTAACGCCTGTATTCTGGGTTGTCAGAGTGAAAACAACGTTGCGGTGGTGGGAAAAGACGAAGTGGCCCGCGGACGGGAAATGAGCTGGCTGCGGCTGGATCGCTACTTCCTGGGCGACATGGAAAACCCCGAATGCACTCAGCAACCGGTCGGTTGTGTGCAGTGTGAAATGGCTCCCTGCGAGCAGGTTTGTCCTGTGGCGGCAACCATGCACACCGACGAAGGCCTTAACGCCATGGTTTATAACCGTTGCGTGGGAACTCGTTACTGCTCCAATAACTGCCCGTATAAAGTGCGTCGTTTTAACTGGTTTAATAACTACGAGGAAATGACTGAGGTTGAACGCCTGGTCCTGAACCCCGATGTGACAGTTCGCTCTCGTGGGGTTATGGAAAAATGCAGCTACTGCGTGCAGCGCATTGAAGGGGCTCGGGTTACCGCCCGGGTTGAAGGAAGAAAAATTCAGGATGGCGATATTACGCCCGCCTGCGCCGAGACTTGCCCTGTCGATGCCATCACCTTTGGTGATCTGAACGACCAGCACAGTCAGGTTAGCAAATTGCGCGAGGACAGCCGGTCTTACGATCTGCTTGAATACCTGAACATAAAGCCGCGCACTTTCTACATGGCCCGAATTCGCAATCCGAATCCGGCCATCGCACCGGCCAGCCATGATGGTGGCCATGGAAATGAAAAGAATGAAGGCCACGCCACTGAACACGGCGGAGCCCACGGTTAGAAGATAGATTGCTGCTGTGGCTTTCGGGCTGCGGCAAAATAAAAAAATGTGTCAATCGTTCCTGGAACCGAGATTTAACGGAACTGGAGCCCGTAGTATGAACTCGTCGGTCACCGACTATAATGACAACACAGTGGACGACCCCACCAAACCGGTGGAGCTGATCCTTGGGAATCAGAATTTCACGGACATTACCGAGACCGTTTCGGATATTGTCCTGGAATCCAAAACACCCAAAATCTGGTACATAGCCTTTGGGTTTACATCCAGCTTAACTGGTGTTCTTTTCCTGATGATTGCTTACCTCTTTGTAAAAGGTGTGGGTGTTTGGGGTCTGAACAATCCGGTCAGCTGGGGCTGGGCCATTGTGAACTTTGTATTCTGGGTGGGCATTGGCCACGCGGGTACATTGATCTCGGCTATCCTCTTTCTGTTAAGGCAGAAGTGGCGTACCAGTATTAACCGTTTTGCCGAGGCGATGACGATCTTTGCGGTGATTTGCGCGGGAATTTTCCCGGGTATTCACGTGGGTCGTGTCTGGGTGGTTTACTGGTTGTTCCCTATTCCCAACTATCAATCCATGTGGCCCAACTTCCGCAGTCCTTTGCTGTGGGATGTTTTTGCCGTGGGAACATACGCGACCGTTTCGCTGCTGTTCTGGTACATGGGCATGGTTCCGGATCTGGCTACTTTCCGCGATCGGGCCAAAGGGCGTGTCCAACAAATCGTTTATGGTGTTCTGTCTCTGGGGTGGCGTGGAAGTCACCGCCACTGGCACCGTTACGAAAAAGCCTACCTGCTGCTTGCCGGTCTGGCCACACCGCTGGTTCTTTCAGTTCACTCGGTGGTGTCTTTTGACTTTGCCACCGCCAACCTGCCCGGTTGGCATACAACCATTTTCCCGCCCTACTTTGTGGCCGGCGCCGTATTCAGTGGCTTTGCCATGGTGGGTACTATCCTCATTCCGGCGCGTCAGTATTTTGGACTTAAGTCCATTATTACGGTTCATCATCTTGAAAACATGAACAAGATCATTCTGGCCACCGGTAGTATGGTTGGGTTTGCCTACGCCACAGAGTTTTTCATTGCCTGGTATGGCGGCAATCCTTACGAAAGTTTTGCTTTCGTAAACCGGGCTTTTGGTCCTTACGCCTGGGCGTACTGGATCATGGTCAGCTGCAACGTAATTACTCCACAGTTGTTTTGGTCGAAGAAAATTCGCACCAACATTGGCATCATGTGGGTCATGTACATCTTTGTGAACATTGGCATGTGGTTCGAGCGTTTCGTGATTACCGTCTCTTCGCTGAGTCGTGACTTCCTGCCTTCATCCTGGGCTTACTACGATCCGACTTTGGTTGATATTCTGACGTTTGTTGGCAGCTTTGGGCTCTTCTTTACCCTGGTTCTGCTCTTCATTCGCTTCGCACCCATGATTGCCATGGCAGAAGTGAAAACTGTGATGCCTATTGCCGATGCCCATGGTGGCGAACGCCGTGCGGTGGGAGATTATCACGGCGATATTCCAAAAGATGATCAGGAAGGGGGAAGCCACTAATGAGTGCAACACTGAAAACAGGCGCCCTCTACGGTCTGATGGTTGAATTTGAAGATGTGCCGGATCTGGTCCACGCCGTTGAAAAATGTCGTGACCAGGGTTTTAAACACTGGGATGTGCACACGCCATTCCCGGTTCACGGTATGGATGCGGCCATGGGAATTAAAGGCACTCAGTTGCCCTTTATTGTCCTGGCAGGCGGGGCCACTGGTTTTGGCCTGGCCACGCTCATGCAGTGGTGGATGAACGCCGTGGATTATCCATTCATAATTTCGGGTAAGCCCTTTTTTGGCATCCCGGCCAACATTCCCATCATGTTTGAATTGACGGTTTTGCTTTCCGCATTCTCCGCTTTCTTCGGCATGTGGATTTTGAACGGATTGCCCAAGTGGTACCATCCCCTGTTCACCAGCAAAAGATTCACCAGGGCAACCTCGGATCGGTTCTTCATTGTGGTTGAAGCCCGGGATCCGAAGTTCCAACTGGAAAAAACACGCGATTTCCTGTCCTCACTGGGCGGGAATGTAGTGGAAGAAATCAACGAAAGTGCGGAGGACTAACCGATGCCTCGTCCGATTATCTACATTCTTTTGGCTTTGGTGGCCCTGAGCCTGATTCCTATCGGAATCATCTATAAAGCCAGTGCCACCCGGGGCCGGACTGACTCACGCATTCAAGTCGTTTACGACATGGATCAGCAGTACAGTTATAAAGCCCAGCAGGAAAATCCTTTTTTCGCCGATGGCATGGCCATGCGAAGCCAAATCGAAGGCACGGTAGCCAAAGGTTTCCTGAATGAAAATCCAGTGCTGTTTACCGGCACGACCGATGGTGATACGACCTGGGTCGTAGATTTGCCAATGGCTGTAACGGCTGATCTGATGGATCGTGGGCAGGAAAGATTCAACATCTTCTGCGCTCCCTGCCATGGTATCAGCGGCAACGGCAACGGGCCTGTCGATATTCGTGCGGCTGCCCTGGGTGAAGGCACCTGGGCAACCCCCACTGATATGGCCAGCCAGACGGTGATTGACCAGCCGGCGGGCCAGATTTACAACACCATCAAAAACGGAATCAGAAACATGCCGGCCTACGGTGCACAAATTAGCGCCGAAGACTGTTGGGCCGTTGTGGCCTATGTGCGGGCCATTCAGGCTTCGCGAAATTCGAATTACGACGACCTTCCTGCTGAAGCTCGTCAACAGTTGAAGTAACCGTAACTATCCTGCGCCGGTTTTATCGCCGGCCAGCATGGGGAGAACGACTTGGCTCATCACGTTCCCAGCCTTGACGATACCAAGACTACTTTAGATGGTCTTGGCTCAAAGGTATTCACCATCAGTGCCATTATTGGTGTGGTCGGCCTGGCCGCCACCGCTGGCCTTGGTGCTGCCGAAGGTGACGGCTTCCGTCATTTTGGTTTCACCTATTTGGTGAACTTCGCGTTTTTCCTGTCCATCAGTTTGGGTGCCATGGTGTTTTTACCCATCCACTACCTGACTAAAAGCAGTTGGGGAGTGGTGGCCCGTCGCATGATGGAAGTCATTGCCGCGGTCATGCCTCTGATGGCTGTGTTGGCCATCCCGGTAATTTTCCTGGCTGGACAGATTTACGGCTGGGCAACACCCGAAGCCCGTGAAAGTCATGCCCTGGCTCATAAGGCAGCGTTCCTGAGTCAGAACGCCTTCATTCTGCGTTGGGTAATTTACTTTGTTATCTGGACTGGCGTTAGCTGGTTCTTCTGGCGCAACAGTGTGAAGCAGGATGCCGACGGCGACTTGGGTCTGACCCGACGCCTGGAAAATTACAGTGGTTTCTGTTTACTGATCAGTGCTTTGAGTATTGCTCTTGCAGCCTTCGATTTGCTAATGAGTGTAGACTTCATCTGGTTCAGTACCATGTTCGGTGTATATTACTGGGCCGGTGGATTTGTCTCTTTCTTTGCCGTGCTCACCCTGGTGACTTTCGGTTTGCAAAATACCGGTCGTCTGACCAAAATCATCAGCCCCGAACACGTTCACGATTACGGCAAGCTGATGTTCGCTTTCACGTTCTTCTGGGGTTACATCGCTTTCAGTCAGTATATGCTGTACTGGTACGCCAATGTGCCTGAAGAAACAGCCTGGTATTTACTGCGTTCGAGCAACGGTTGGGGAATTGTCGGTTTTGTGACTCTTTTTGCCACCTTTGCTTTGCCATTCCTGGGACTTATCTCCCGATTTGCCAAACGCCGTCGCAAGATTGTGGCCTTCTGGGCCATTTGGATCATCGTGGCCCAATGGGTGAATCTTTACTGGGTGGTTATGCCTGAATTCAGCGCAACATTCACAATTAGCATTATGGATCTGACTTGCTTCTTTGGAGTCGGCGGCCTATGGCTGGCTGGAATTACCAAATTGGCCACGGGAGCTTCTCTGGTTCCGGTGAAAGATCCCCGTCTGGACGAAAGTCTGCGCTTCGAGAATGCATAGATAAGTCGGAATTGCTTTAGACAGTTCGACGATGAAATAGATCAGGAGATAAAAATGGCAGATGCGGTAACAACTGAAAAAGGCACAGGGTTCAACTTTCCTGCTGTGGTGATTCTTGCCATCGCGGTATTGGTCTTTGTGTACGCCCTGTCCCTGTTCCTTCAGGGTGGGTACAACAAGGTTCATGATCTGGAATTCCAGGCCAAGGTATTCGATGCCGAAAGCATGGCCACCGGGCCACTGGCAGAGCAACAGGCCATTCTGGATAAAGGCTATCGCTGGGTGGATCGGGCCAACGGAAAAGTGGGCATGTCCATTGATGATGCCAAAAAATTAGTAGTGAGCAAGGACCGGTAATTCCGGTCCTGGTTTGTGAGTTTAAAACAGTTTGAAGTTGATGACCAGACCGGTTGCCGAAAAACGGCAGCCCGAAAGGAATCATGATTTTGAGTGGAGCAATACCTTTCGTGGGATCAGGCAAATTAGCAGCTTGGTTCCCCCCGGATGCCTCCTTTCACGCCAGTGAGATGGATTCAGCCTTTTTCACCATTTATATGGCGGCAGCATTTGCCGTAATTCTGGTGGTCGGATTGGCCTTTCTCTTTGTCATGCAAAACCGGCGTAAGGACAAAAACGAAAAAGCACTCCCTACCGGAAAAGCGAATATGCTTTTTCAGGGTCTCTGGGTTTTATGTGCCCTTGGGCTGGCTTTGTTTGCCTTCAACCTGGACTTCTGCGGTTTTATGGACCGTCAGGTGGCTCCTGGAAATGCAACGCAAATTGAAGTAACCGCCCGCCAGTGGGATTACGACTTTGTCTATCCCAATGGTCATGTGGCCGACACTCTTCACGTTTCCATAGGTGAGGCCGTTCAGCTTAACCTAACCAGTGAAGATGTTGTTCACTCCTTAACGATTCCCGCTCTGCGTTTAAACCAGGCGGCACTGCCCGGTCAGAAAACCAGCGCCTGGTTCCGGGCTGACCGTCAAGGCACTTACGACGTGCGCAGCAATATTTACAGCGGAAAAGGTTACCCGGGCATGCAAACAGCTCTGGTCACCCACACCGAAGCCGGTTTTGACAAATGGATGGCATCGGTAACGGATATTTTTGCCGGCAAAACCATGGAAGAAGTGGGCGAGCTGCTTTACAACAAACATGGTTGCAAGGCTTGTCACAGTATCGACGGTGTGAAGCTGGTGGGGCCATCTTTCAAAGATCTTTACGGTCATACTTTCGATACCAAAGAAGGTATCCAGGTTGTAGCCGACGATGCTTACATTAAAGAATCGATTCTCACGCCAAACGTTTCGGTTATTGCCGGTTTCGAACCGGTCATGACTCCCTACGAAGGCAAGTTGAATGACAAGGAAATTGAAGCCATCACCGCCTGGTTGAAAACCATGTCTTCCCTCGGGGCAGACGGTTCCAGCCAGCAGGAGGGTAACTAAATGAGCAACAGCACCACATATCTCGCTGACGGCGAGGGCCTCGGTGGCTGGTTCTCCACCTTCGATCACAAAAAAATAGCCTGGATGTTCCTGGGCTGGACTATAAGCCTGTTCCTTTTTGGGGGGATTTTTGCCGGCTATTTCAAGCTGATGGCTTTCAAGGGCGCCAACGTGGATCAGGCAATTCTGGACCAGATGCTCACCTATCATGGCATCATCATGGTCTTCATGTTCCTGGTTCCGCTTATTCCTTCGGTTCTGGGTTTCTTCCTGCTGCCTTTGCAGTTGGGTGCCAAAGAAATGGCCATGCCCAAAATGTCTCGCTGCAGCCTGCGTTTCTATGTGGTTGGCGTGATTTTGCTGCTGGCCTCTTTGGCTTTCTGCCCAGTGGGTACCGGCTGGACTTTTGCCACACCCTATTCTCTGATCGATGGCGGGTCTTTCCTGCTGTTGGCTTTGGGAATGTTATTCATGGGCCTGAGCTGGGTCTTCACCGGTGTGAATTTCCTTGTGACCGTGCACAGCAAGCGGGCCGAGGGTATGGGTTTCTTTGATATGCCCATTCTGTCATGGTCACTGTATCTGACTTCCTACGTCCTGATCATCAGCGGACTGATGCTGTCCATTTTGATTATGTACTTAGCCGGTGCTGAAGCCACCGGTCGCGGGTTGTTCAGTGGCATGAGCAACCCCCTGGACTGGCAGAACTACTTCTGGTTCATCACCACCCCGGCTGCCTTCTTTGCCATTATTCCCGCCATGGGAATTATTTCCGATGTGATATCCGGCATCAGTCGCAAGGCCGTCTCCGGTTATCGCACGGTCGTTGGCTCCTTGATTGCTCTGCTTGCTCTCAGCTTTGTTACCTGGGGCGTACATATGGTTGGCTTTGGCCAGGAAGCTGCCCATAGTTACACTTTTGCCGTTCTGTCCCTGTTTTCAGTGGTGCCGGTTTCTCTCATTGTGTACAGCTGGTTGGCCACCATGAACCGTGGCTCCATTATGTGTGCTGTACCAACATCTTACGTTCTGGCCTTCCTGTTCAACGGAGGAATTGGTGCCATGCTGGGTCTGTTCCTGGTGAATATGTCAGTGGGCGATTATTTGGCTGCTACTCTCTTTTCAACTGCTCATCTTCATTATTTGATGATGGGTGGCGTAATGGGGGCCATGCTGGCGGGACTGTATTTCTGGTGGCCCAAATTCACCGGAAAACTTTACAACCAAAATGTGGGCCGACTGGGTGCTGTTTTGTATCTCATTGGTTTGAACCTGGCTTTCTTCCCGCAAATTATTATGGGAACCAAAGGCCTGGCACAGGGAGCGCATTTAGTTCCTGACAGTTTGGCCTGGTACCAGAGCCTGTCTTTGGCAGGTATGGGAGTTCTGCTTTTGGGATTGGGCGTTGCAGTGGTAAATTTGATGACTTCTTTGACAGACGGGGAAGAAGCGGGAGACAACCCTTGGGGTGTTGGAACCATGGAATGGAAAACTACTTCGCCTCCGCCGGCTGGGAACTTTGATGTTCTTCCTGAAGGGAAAGAGCCTTATTTGTATTAGGTTGCTGAATTGAAAATGATTTTGGGCCCACGGTAGATTATCTGCCGTGGGTTTTTTCTGAAAATTTGTTGTAAATTGCAAAACACTGATCATGTTTTCATGGTTAAATCGAATTTGATTGAAACGGAAGGGTCTTTTCAAATAATGAACAAAAGAAAAATTCAGAAAATTGCTGGCCCAGTCCTCGGTGCCACCGCAGGCCTGCTGATCAGCAAATGGTATTCATGCCACGGTGGAGGCTGAGGCATTACCTCCAATCCAACCCTCAGCATTATTTTTGGTGCGGTTATTGGTTGGAATCTATTCTCCGGCGGAGGATCTAAAGATAACACGTAATAGACGGTTGATTAGGGGTTCCGGGAAGGTGTTTATGACTTGAATGGCCATAGTTTTTTAACTTTATCCAATATTGGTGTCGTTCGTAAAAGATATTTTGTGGAGCCGCGATTACCAAAAAAGTGGCAATAGGAGATATGAGTATCAGATTTTGGGGGTTCTCTTTAAAAAGGACAGAACCTCACCCCTTTAGAATGAATATAAGAAACCATTTTTACCCGATTTTTTAGTTGAATTTCCTCGGTAAAATGCGATAGTCACCTGTTGGGCTGTGTGTCGAACAGTCAGATTTTTTTAACCTGGAATTCAGGAGGACATGATGAAGTTCTTATCCAAGCTTGGGGGCGCCCTGCTGCTGGTGGCTTTGGTCAGCATGTTAGCCGGTAGTGTTGCTTTAGCCGAGTCACCCCTTCAAAAAGTTATGAAGGAACGTGGATTGACCGAAAAAGACGTTTTAGCCGCTGCTAAAACCTATACTCCCACTGGTGGCCGCGATGAGTACATCGTCTGTAGCTCCGGCGGCCAGAGTGGTCAGGTCATTTTTTACGGTATTCCTTCCATGCGTATTCTCAAATACGTAGCCGTTTTTACTCCTGAACCCTGGCAGGGTTACGGATTTGATGATGAATCCAAGGCTGTTTTGGCTCAGGGTCGCATCAACGGCAAAGACATCACCTATGGTGATACTCACCACCCTTCCTTCTCGGAAACTGATGGTGAATACGACGGCCGTTATGTCTTTATCAACGATAAAGCCAACCCACGCCTGGCCGTCATTGACCTGCACGATTTTGAAACCAAACAAATCGTGGTCAACCCTTTCTTCAAGTCCGATCACGGTGGAGCTTTCGTAACTCCTAACACCGAGTACATTATGGAAGCCAGCCAGTATGCTGCTCCTTACTCCGACGATTTTGTTTCCTTGAATGATTTCAACGAAGAATATCGTGGTGGTCTGACTTACTGGAAATTTAATAACGAAGCCGGACGCATCGTTCCCGATGAGTCTTTTACCTTCGAAATGCCTCCTTACAGCCAGGATCTTTGTGATGCTGGTAAAGGACCCAGTTACGGTTGGGGTTTCAACAACTCTTTCTGTTCAGAACGTTATGTCGGTGGTATTGAAAAAGGTCGTCCTCCTTACGAGGCCGGTTGCTCTTCCAAGGACACCGATTTCCTGCATATTACCAACTGGGAAAAAGCTGCCGAGCTGGTTGCCAAGGGTAAAGTCAAAAAAGTTAATGGTTCTTATATGATCCCCATGGATCAGGCTATTGAAGAAGAACTGCTTTTCCTGGTTCCCGAACCCAAAAGCCCTCACGGTTGTGATGTGACACCCGATGGTAAACTCATCATCGTGTCCGGTAAGCTGGACAGCCACGCCTGGGTTTACAGTTTCGAAAAAATCATGAAAGCCATCAAAGACAAAAACTTCGATGGTCACGATCCATACGGCCTGCCCATTATTGGTCTGGACACCGCTTTGGAACGTTCCGTAAATGTTGGTCTGGGCCCCTTGCATACTCAATTCGACTCTGTCGATGGTGTTTGCTACACGTCAATTTATGTTGACTCCCAGGTTACCAAATGGAACTACCGCACCGGTAAAATCCTGGACACCATTCCCATTCACTACAACGTGGGTCACCTCATGACCATGGAGGGCGACAGCAAGACTCCTGATGGTAAATACCTGGTGGCTTTGAACAAGCTGTCCATCGATCGATTCAACCCGGTTGGACCTCTGCATCCTCAGAACCACCAGCTGATCGATATCAAAGGTTCTCAAATGGAACTGCTGTATGACATGCCTCTGCCTTTGGGCGAGCCTCACTATGCAGCTGCCATTAAGGCCGACAAGCTGAAACCAGCCGTACGTTACCAGACCGGTTGGGACAGTCGTTCCGATAAGAAAAGCCCTTACCGCTGCCGCGCTGGCCGCGAAAAAACCGTGCGTGATGGCAACAAGGTTGATGTATATGGAACGGTCATCCGCTCTCACATCACCCCTGAAACCATTGAAGTTTATGAAGGCGACACCGTCTCCATTCACTTGACCAATATGGAACGCGCCCAGGATGAAGTTCATGGATTCGCTATGTACGGACAGAACGTACAGCTGTCCATTGAGCCTGGTAAAACCGCTTCGACTACCTTCGTAGCCGATAAACCTGGTGTTTATCCTTACTATTGCACCGAGTTCTGCTCGGCATTGCACCTGGAAATGCAGGGTTACCTGCTGGTCATGCCCAAGGGCTACAAAGCCAAGGATGAAGCCATTGTCGATGGTGTGAAATACACCAAAGCTGATTACGATGCCCAGGTTGCCACCAACGTTGCAACCCAGGATGTCATCAACTCTGTTGTTGGTTTCATTACCAGCCACAACTACCAGGACTTCGCCACTGTAGTGGCCCTGGTTGAAGATGCCACTGATCAGCTCGGTTTTGCTGAAGAAGCCAAAGCCAAGTCCGAAGCTTCCGCCAAAAAAGGTGATTACCAGAACGCAATGCTCTGGGCCAACCAATGGTGGCAGTATCAAGTCAAGACCGCCGACCTCGGTCTGCGCGCCAAGACTTTCCTTGAGCAAAATGGTGCCAAAAAAGTAAAATAATGAAGTGATCATTGTTTGAAATTGGTTATCTTGTTCGAGTGCGTGAGCTGTCAGGTTCCGGGTTTCCACCCGGAACCTGACAGCATTTAAATAAAACCGGACAAAACCCTGTGGAGAGTATTTAAAAAATGACTTCCAGCACAAAATTTTTCATGAAAACGACCCAACTGATCCTGCTGATGCTGGCCCTGAGTGCCTTGGCATCTTGCACTTGCTGTGATCGGGAAGAGCGTCAGGCCAAAGCCCGCGAACGTCAGGGCATAATTATGGCCAATGTTGTGGTGGAAGAGCCTTTGTCTGCAGGAGCACAATTGTATAGGGACAAAACCTGCAACACCTGTCACGGTGATGATGGAATTAAATCTTTGCTGCCCAATTATCCCATTATTGCCCAACAGGGTGAAGAATACGCTCTGCAGCAAATGCTTGATATTAAGAGTGGCAACCGGGCCGCTGGTCAGTCTGCCGCCATGAAGCCAATCGTTCAGAGTGTAACCGACGAAGAATTTGCCATTTTGGCCCAATTCATTGCCACGGAACTGGGCCAGGGCAAGGCTATTGGTTCCGGCAATCCCGACCCGGCTTCACCGGGCGGAAAACTTTTTAAATCCAAGACCTGCGTGGCCTGTCACGGTAAGGACGGAAAAACCCCCGTTCTGAAAGCATACCCCAAAATTGCCGGTCTCTCGGCTGAATACGCAAAAATGCAGATGCTGGATATTAAGAATGGTGCTCGGGCCAACAGCCAGGCTGTTCTTGGCATGAAAGGCATCATGCATCTGGTTTCCGAAGAGGAAATCAATCATTTGGCAGATTACATTGCAACCTTGCCTCGGTAGTGCGTGAACCGTGTTTTTTGTTTTGTCCGATAGAAATAACGGTCTTTAGAAGACCAATCCTTTAGAGGAGTTGTCATGAAGAAGATGTGGATGATGAGCACCCTTTTGGGCCTGTTGTTGGTGGCTTCGGTTGCCATGGCCGAAGATCCTGCTTGGAATGAAGCTGGTGGAGAAAAAAATGAAGCAATGGACCTGGAAGTTGATTTGGAAAATGGCCGCGATGTGTACGAAGTTTGCGCTGCCTGTCACCTGACCGAAGGTTGGGGAACCAAAGAGGGTACTTTCCCTCAGCTGGCCGGACAGCATCGCCTGGTGGCCATCAAGCAGTTGGCAGATATTCGTGCTTTGAACCGCGACAATCCAACCATGTATCCTTTTGCTCTGCCTGAAGCCATTGGTGGACCGCAGGCTTTGGCCGACGTTTCGGCTTACATTGCCCAGTTGCCAATGAATCCGGATAACGGTAAAGGTACCGGCGAAGAAGGCAGTCCTGAGTTTGAAAAAGGCAAAGCTTTGTATCTGGCCAATTGCACTGAATGCCATGGTGCTACAGGTTATGGAATTGAAGAAAAATTCTACCCTCGCATTCAGGGCCAGCATTACAACTACATGCTGCGTCAATTCGAATGGATTCGTGACGGCAAGCGTCGTAACGCCAACCCTGACATGGTCAAACAAATTGCCGGCTTTAGCGATGAAGACATGCGCAACGTAATTAACTACGTTACCCGCATTCCGGTCCCCGAAGAAGACCTGGCTCCTTCAGCTGACTGGCTGAACCCAGACTTCGACTAGTGATTTTTTGCCGGGTTGTCACTCTGATGGCCCGGCTTGCTTTTTCGCCATGGTGGAAATATGAAGAAGGGTAGTGGAATGAACGCGAAAAGCCCCAAGATGATTCTCAGCAGCATCCTGATCGTGGTCGCGATTGGGTTGCTTTTTCCTATTTATAACGCCCCCATTTGGTGGGTCTCACTGGAAGCTCCTCAGTATCCTGAGGAAGCTTTTCCCGATGGTGTCCGCATTCTCTTTCATCTCAACGGTGTTTTTAACGGCTGTCAGAAAACTGACAATGTTGAAATTGCCGAAAGTGAAGCACTTGACTGTGTCCATGAAATGGATGCCATCAACCACTATGTAGGTATGTATCCCATTGCATCTGGTGGACCGGTAGAGTTGTTTTTCTCTATCTTTTTGCTGGCTTTGGTCGGAGTCATGCTTGTTGCCTATATCTGCGTCAAGCCTTTGATAAGAACCATCATAATGGTGGTGGGCTTTGGGGCTTTGACTGCTTTTATGGGTGTGGCCTATTTGGGCGGAAATGGCCTGAATTTGCTGAGCAATAATTATCTCGATGGCCGGATTACGGTTCTTGGCCAGGAAGCATCCGATGTGTTGGATAAAACCAGCAGTGCTGCAGATGAACAAGTGGCTGCCTTGCAGGATGCCCTCGGAGAAGGCGGCGTTGATCTGCCCAAAGGCATGGATGCTCTTTCTGCTTTGAAAAAATCTCAGGCAGGCGAAAAAATTGAAGTTGTTGAGGCAGATGGATCAGAAGTTGAGGAGGCATCCGCTGCTGCTGGTCATGACTCAGGCGAGGCTGAAGTATCGTCCGATATTTCTAAAAAAGATCTGAGCATAGCTTTCATGGAAGAAGCTTTTGTCGACTACTGGTCTCGCCAACCGGGTGAAAACCCCGAGTGGAATGGCAGTGGAAAGCAGTTTATTTCCTGGCACTATGAAAAAGCCCTGGGCAAGTATTTCCCGGACAAAACCATTACCCAGCCTTTGGTTGACAATGTAAAAACTTCAGCCAATGTGGTCTTCTGGGGACTCATCGTCATCATGATTTTCCTGCTGGTGGTGGCTCGCAAACCCAAAGGATTATTCAACTGGCTGCTGGTTATCATTCCTATGGGGTTGCCGCTGTTCTTTGTAGTGGAATACGTGACCTGGTTGTGGTGGTACGGCCATAACATGAACACCATGGGCGCATTTAGCCTCAAGCCTTTCACACCCACGGCCTTTGGTCAGGGCAAGGTGGCTCAGTTCACAACCAATTCGTATCCTGAATACGGATTCTGGTTGATTGTTCTGTTTGCCGTTCTGCTTGGCGCGGCTGCTTACTTGCGGAAACAGGAACAAGAGAGTGCTGAGGAAAACAACTAAACTGCCACTGGAACTTCTTGTTCTGGGAATTCTCATAAGCCTGCCGTCCCTTGTGACGGCAGGCTTGCCGTCTTTTCAAGAACTGGTTGACGCCACTGAAGAAAATGGCACTTTGAGCCCGCCTGCCGGAACCTACGCCGGTCCTGTTTACATTGAACGTCCCATAACCATTGACGGTATTGCCGGAGTGACCATCGACGCTGGTGGTGAAGGTTCGGTAATTTATCTGGAAACTGATGGCGCGACGCTGAAAAACCTGCGTCTCATCAATTCCGGTCGATCGCACAATGACCTGGATTCCGGTGTACAGGTGCGGGGCAATTTCAACGTAATCAGAGACTGTGAAATTCTTGATTGCCTCTTTGGTGTTGATTTGCAGCAATGTGAATTCTGCATCGTCAAACGCAACAAAATCAATAGCAAAGACAACGATCTGGGGCAGCGCGGTGACTCTGTTCGTCTGTGGTACAGTTTCAATAACAAAATTCTGGAAAACGATTGTTTCGATACCCGTGATATGGTGGTTTGGTACAGTTCAGATAATATCATTAGTGGGAACAAGGGCCGCAACAGTCGGTACTCCCTGCACTTCATGTACAGTAAATACAACCTGGTGGAGAGCAACAGCTACTTCAATAATGCTGTGGGTATATTCCTGATGTACAGCGATGGCATTGTCGTTCGCAATAATACCATTGCTCACGCGGCTGGTCCCACCGGTATTGGCATTGGGTTCAAAGAGACCAGTGAGCTGATCATTGATGGCAATACCATCATGTATTGTGCCAGTGGATTGTATATTGATGTATCTCCATATCAGCCAGACACCATCAACCATTTTGAAAAAAATGTTATTGCCTACAACGGCATTGGCATTCGTTTTCTGAATGATTGGACAGGTAACTGGTTCATAGACAACCAAATTATTGACAACCTGACTCAGATTTTTGTGGGCGGAGGCATGACTGCCAACCGCAATGTCTGGGAAGGAAACTTCTGGAGCGACTACACGGGATTTGATCTGGACGGCGACAACGTGGGCGATACACCCCACGAAATTTTTGCCTACGCCGATCGAATTTGGCGTGACAGTCCTTATTCCCAGTTTTTCAAAGGATCGCCTTTACTGGAATCCATAGATTTTCTGGAGCGGCTGGTGCCTTTTTCGGAACCGGATTTGCTGATCCGCGACAAGGCGCCCAAAATGCGGAAGGAGGAGACGAAAACCATTCTGGAAACCGAGAAAAAAACCATTCTGGATATGTTGTCGTCGAGTGAAGATGGGAAAAACTGAAGCCACCGGTGAACAGCCGAAAAAAAGCATCAGGGGAAGACGGGAATTTCTGCGTACCATTGGCATGACCGCCGGACTTGTGGGAGCGGCCATGCTGGGCATTGTGCCGGTGGTAAAAGGATGGGTCAAACGCCAGCGACCACCGGGAGCTTTGGCCGAAAAAGACTTTCTGGCCTCATGCATTAAGTGTGGGCAATGTGTTCAGGTTTGTCCGGTGGAGTCTATCAAACTGACGGATATTGATGACGGTTTTGGTGTGGGAACACCCTACATTGAACCCCGCGATCAGGCCTGTGACTTTTCCTGTGATGGATTGCAGTGCGTATTGGCTTGCCCCACGGGCGCTTTGACCCACCATATTAATTATTCTCATCAGTCGAATATGGCGGTGGCTGTAATTGCCAATCCTGCCAAATGTCTGGCCATTAAAGGCGAAGGCTTCAAAGGCCTGGCTCGTGGTGCCGATTTTGGTGGCTTACTGCGCTTCGATGAAATTGATCGTTGGAATCCGTTGCCTCTTAATGAGCAGGAATTTGATGTGGAAGTCTGCGACCTATGTGTGCGCACCTGTCCCATTGAAATTCGCATTGCTCAATGTGATGCTGGCAATCCACCAGCTGGTGATCCGGATCAGTGCCCCCCGGAGGCAGCCATCAGGCTGGTGGAAACCGGTGAAGTGGACGGTCGAAAGACTTTTGCACCGGAAATTCTGGCTGGATGTGTCGGGTGTGGCGTATGTGAAATGATCTGTCCGGTTGAACCGGCGGTTATTGTGATGGACAGCAGCCTGAGGGGCGAACCTATCAAGGTTCACGGTGGAGGGGGAGGTCACGCATGAATCAGCTAATGGATTCACTTTTGGTTTTGTTTGGAAAGGCTCCGCACAAAGCCAGCGCCGATGAATTCACGGAAGCGGCTAACGCCCATCATGCCATGCGCAATGAAAAACGACCTGCCGGAGAACGGGAACACATCAAGGCACACCGCAAACAAAAGGCCGAAGAATTCGATAAATGGAAAATGAAACGGTGGATTTCCATTGTTTTGGTGAACCTGATTTTCATTCTATCTTATCGAATTGATTTGCAGCTGGTGGAAGGTGCTTTAACCGGATCCCGTTTCGTAGGGTTCCACATGGCCGACCTGAACGCCGCCATGCAGGTGATGCTTGCTTACAAGGAAGTGCTGATCAATCTTCTGATTGGCATTGTGACTATTTTTATCGGTTGGTGGTTGCTCGGTGGTCGTGCTTTTTGCTCTTGGGTGTGTCCGTATCACCTGTTTGCTGAATGGGCGGAAATGCTACATCTCTGGCTGGCCAAAAAGGGTTTGGCCAAGCATCATAGTTTCGACCGTCGGGGCCGCCTGTGGATTTGGCTGATTTTTGCTGTGCTGGCTTATGTGACCGGTTATACGGTATACGAAACCATTTCACCCACGGGAATTCTCAGTCGCGCCCTCATTTACGGGCCCGGACTGGCTCTGATCTGGGTCGGTGCCCTACTGCTTTTCGAGGTGTTTTATTCACGACGTTTCTGGTGCCGCTATGCCTGTCCAATTGGTCTAACTTATGGATTGGTTGGTTCCATTTCCCCGCTGAAAATTGTTCACAATACCAGCAAGTGCTTTCACGATGGTGCCTGCCGTTCGGTCTGTATGGTGCCACATGTTCTTGATCCCACGCGCAAGGGTCGGGCAACGGAAATGAAAACCGCTTTGGGTGCCGACTGCACTCGTTGTGGTATGTGCATCGATGTTTGTCCCACGGAGGCATTAACCTTCCAGTTCAAAGTGATAGGAAAACCCAAGTGATTCGTTTTGAGAACCTGCAAAAATCTTTCCGCGGCACCGAGGTGCTCAAAGGCCTGGACCTGGAAATAAACAAGGGCGACCGCATTGCTCTGGTGGGATCCAACGGTGCGGGAAAAACCACAATGATTCGTTGTCTCCTGGGTGAATACACCTACGAAGGCTCGGTTCTGGTGGGTGGACTCATTCCCCGGGAAAACCGCCGGGAAGTTTTGAAGCGCATTGGTTTTGTGCCTCAGTTGCCACCACCATTGAAAATGACAGTCAGCCAGTTGCTGGATTTTTCTGCTCAGATTTGTGACAGCGATCCGCAGCGTATGGTGGACCTCATAGAAAAACTTGGTTTGGAAATGGAGGACATGAAAAACCGTCCTTTTAACAAACTCAGTGGTGGCGAAAAGCAGAAAATTCTGATCAGCATTGCTTTGGGAAGAGACACTGATCTTCTGGTTCTGGATGAACCCGCAGCCAACCTGGACCCTTCCGCCCGTCAGGTCTTTTTCTCCCTGTTAGCTGAACGTCTGGAAAATACATCCATGATTATTTCCAGCCACCGTCTTGATGAAGTGGCCGCTCTGGTGAATCGGGTTGTGGAAATGGACCGGGGCCGAATTGTCTTGAACGACCATGTTGCCGACCGAACCGATATGTCCAGCATTCTGAATACTGAACTGGTTCTTCACCAAAAGGACGAAGCTTTCGCAAAAACCATTTCCGGCTGGGACTTTGAATCCGACGACGCTGGGATATCCTGGCATGGAAAAGTTGTCGGTCCTGACCGTCTGCGTTTCCTGGGTATGTTGTCTCGCTACACGGGGTTGTTGAAGGCTCTTGAAATGAAGGAAAACTAATGCGCCAATTTGTAATTTTGGCAGCAGTATTTCTAATGGGTGTGGTGTTGTTTTCCGGTTGTTCTCCATCGGAAAAAACCGGCCCCAAGGAAGTGCGCTGGGATCGGGAAATGTGCGTGCGCTGTCTTATGGCTGTAAGCGACAAAACATTCTCCGCCCAAATTCGGGGAGCCCAGGAAGGCAAACGCACCAAGGTCTATTTCTTTGATGATTTGGGATGTGCTGTTTTATGGTTGGACGAACAGAAATGGAAGAACGGCCCTCGAACCGAAATCTGGGTAACAAATTACAAGGATGGAAGCTGGATAGACGCCACCAAGTGTTTCTATTCCAAAGGCCACATCACACCCATGGATTTCGAACTGGGAGCCCAAGTGGAATCCGGCCAGGGCACCCTGAATTACGAGCAGGCCTGCGAGCATATTCGCAACCGCGGCCAACAATCTCACTAAGTGAAGGACTGATACGGCAATGAAACAATTGATGCAACTGGCCCGGGCCGATATTGGCGAATCGTTACGCGCCCGCTGGTTTCTGGTCTACAGTTTGGTCTTCGGTGGCGTAATGGTGGGCCTGTTTATTTCAGGCCTGACCGAGTCACGGGTCATGGGATTCACCGGCCTGAGCCGGCTGCTGGTAACCTATCTGCAAATTACCATGGCCATTCTGCCCATCTTTATGTTGATCACAACCGTAAGGTCGGTGGTGGGTGACCGGGAAGCCGGAGTGTTCGAATACATTCTTTCTTTGCCGGTAAGTATTGGAGCCTGGTATTGGGGCAAGCTTGCCGGTCGATTCCTGGTTGTTTTTATGCCGGTGTTTGGCGCCATGGTTCTGGCTATTGTTTTTGGTGTGGTTAAAGGCGTGGCTATTCCCTGGTTTCAGGTGTTGTTTTACACTGGCTTGCTAGCCTCTTTGGCCTGGTGTTTTTTGGGTATTGGCATGCTTATTTCCACCATGTCTCGCAGTACGGATGTGGCTCAGGGTGGAGCTTTTATTACCTGGCTGGTTCTGTTGTTGTTCCTGGATTTGATTATGCTCGCGGTTCTTATAAAAGAAGGGCTGCCGCCTGAAGGGGCGATTGCTATTTCCCTGGCTAATCCACTGCAATCATTCCGGACTGCTTCCATGTTGTTGTTTGATCCTCAACTGGTTTTGCTGGGGCCTTCCGCTTATGTGATTTTGGATAATTTTGGTCGGGCCGGGTATTTGGTTTGGGCAATGGTTTATCCAATTTTTGTGGGGCTGGGTTGTTCAGGATTGGGCTTTTGGATTTTTAAGCGTGGGGATTATTCCTGAGGGATTTACCTGGAGTTTGGTAGAGAATTAGAGATCAAAAACGGCACTCCCCGGGGAGTGCCGTTTTTGATGTTAGACGATATTAAGGCATTGATGAACTCGTAGGCAAACAAAACAATGATATTCTTGGTATATCTCTGGCGTCTGATTTAATAATCCAAGCCCCAGGAGCCCCAGGAGCCCCGGATGTGGCTGTTGGTGCATCAGTTGGCAGGACTGCCGGTCTGGAAAGTGGTTGGCTGGCCATCGATGTAGATTTTTCCCCGGATGAACATATTCTCTGAATGAAGCATTGATGGTAAATTTGTGGTATAAAGACGATGATCCCGTGGGTTTTCCCTAACGATTGTTGATGGTGATTTATTAGTCCAAATCCATGAAGACAACGAGGACAAACATGAAAACAACAGTACTGGTTTTGGTTTGGATTTTTGTCGATTTACGCCCCTTGCAGTTGGAACGGTAACAACAGAATCATCCACTTGGGGGAATATGAAGGCAATGTGTCGGGACTAGGGATTACTCTTCTAATTGATGTAAAAGGTGTCTTGGTGACCATAAATCCCCAATATTCAAGGATAAAAACTTTATTAGAACCGAACATCATCTGTAATATATTCTAACTCCGATACAGGTTCTAACAACACATCATGGGGCTCCGCCTGAAAATCCCCTATACTAATAAAACTATTTTAACTAAGACGTAAACGAACCTCACCGCCCCATCGTCTTATCCCCCACAGTAAGGAGGGTAAAATGAACGCGGAAAAACAATATCACGAACAACAATTAGAGCAGGACCTGGCCCTGGCCAGAGCCGCCGCTTCAGGTGACCAGTCAGCCTGGCGCGAAATTTACGACAACACATGTCAATCTCTGTTCAACTTTCTTTGTTATCAGACGGGTAATCGCGAGGCAGCTCGCGATCTTCTGCAGGAAACCTATCTGACAGCTCTGGAGAAACTTGATTCCTATCAGGGTGCAGGAACGTTATTGGGTTGGTTGCGCACCGTGGCTTTGCGAAAATGTCTGGACTGGCGTCGTCGTGTTAAACTTCGATTTCAGCGAATGACAGAACTTGCCCGCGATTATTCCCACCTTTCTGATTC
>JAAEOA010000176.1 GCA_024223715.1 bacterium
AAATCAGAAAGGCATCATCCTGGTAATCACCCGCACCAAGCGCACAGAGGCCGAAACTGTCCGTGGTGGCCTTGAGGACCCTGCCGCCGACTTCGGCTTTGAGCAGGGCCTGGTTTCCTGAAACCTGGGAGAAAGCCTTGTGGCCTAAAAAATCTCGTAGCGCAAATGAATCTCCACTATTGACGTTATAAACTTCACGAGCAAACTTCGCGGCTAAATTGGGTGGCAATTCTTTGGGCATAATCAATCCTCCTCTTCGGGCATATTAGCCCAGCGACAAACTGTGGTTATGTTTGTCTGGTTTGATGCTACTCTCATCTCTTCATTATCGATATCGCAAACCAGGTTGGAAATGGGGCCCTCTGTCTCCGCGTAGATATTACCCTCAAAATTTTTGCTGTACCATAAGAAAACCTTTTGCCCATCAATCCCGGCTTCCAGCGCCGTGGAACTCACAAATTGAGTCAACATCCCTAGTGCCATCTGGTCTTCATGGATCGGTAAGGAAAAATGCCCCTCGTCATCCGTAGAAAACTCCTGCTCCAGTTTTTGTTTATCTTCGTCAATTCCATTCCAGAATAGTGTTCTGATAAT
>JAAEOA010000177.1 GCA_024223715.1 bacterium
GCAAAAAAACATTTCTCGTAAGCTCAACCTCGCCCAATGGAAGGGGCGGGTTTGCATGGGAACTGAATGACGGGGATTCAACATTCATCAGAGTCTTTCTACACCCCGACGATGCCATTTCCATTCGTTGTGTTAAGGACAAGTAGCCCTGAACAAGGCGATCTGACACGATTGAAGCGAAATGATCAAGATGGAATCCAGGTAAGGTAAGAAAGAATCGGGCAGGCTATAATTGACTCCAGTTTTTGCGTTGACAGGGTCTGTTCCAGCAAAAACAGGAAATTATGGATTTTTTAATAATGAATTACATAGTCGGCAATGTGTTAAAAACTAATTGTTGTGCCAGGGAGAATTTTGCTCTGCAGCATTCTCCCCGGCACAACCAAAGGACCCTACCGGACCAATTTGTAACAAACAACTCCAGGGGGCATTCCTTCCTCATCTTCATCCTCATCACTACTGGAATTTCCAGAAATCATGACCATCATGTTTCCCCCGCCACCACCGGTTGAAGTGGTTTCGGGTTGTTTCTGTCCCTCTTTCAAAATATAAAGCAGATCATCGACCAAAACATAGTTATCGCGGTCGGAGTCATATTCAACAGCAATGCTCACACGACGCAGGAATTTTCCCTCTGCATCATACTCATCGAAATAACCCAATTGACCTTCAGGGCAATCCTTTCTTCCTCGGCTGTTTTCAACCCAGAGCTGACCGTCATTGCGAGGATGCAGTGTTCCAATGTCCCGCTCAAATTCAGGAACTTCCATACTAATGTCCCCGCCAAAACGGGCTGCCATATCTGCATTGCGTTCTTCATCTTCAGCAATATCTTTGGCTGATCGTTTAACACTTTTGTAGTCTCGATTAATCACGCGTTCGGCCTTACCACTAGCGTTGAAAACCTCAATTTTATATTCCTGCTCATGCTGGGCAACATAAACTTTGCCGTCAGGGCCAACACTCCATCGCCGGGTGAATTCAATTCCACCGCCACCAATATTGATGTTGCCGCCACTCTGTTTCTCTTTTTTCTCCAAGATGGTATGCAATGTTTCACCAGTGGAGTTATGCACTGCCAGAGAGTGAGTTATTACCATGGAGCCATCAATAAATTTTGGTTCCACCATGCCAAGAACAACACCATCGTCATAAGAACCGGCATTCTGAATCATTGTCATGCCACCATCACCACCGCCCAGGGAAAAATCACTCCCGGGTAACCCTTTACGGTTTAGAGTTACTACCTTGGCTGGAATCATTTGAATCACGCCAATTTCTTGACTGGGAAGAAAAATGAACTGTGAAGTCATACCAAACTCACCAGGGCCTTCACCTTTGCGACCAATTTCCCCAAGAGAAGCTCCATCTGGTGCGAAAATACGGATAACGTTCAAAGTTGAATCCAACAGATAGCTGTTGCCCTTTTCATCCATGATGACATCGGTGACAAAGCCAACCAACTCTGCATCTTCATCGTCATCGGCACCAACGCGCCACATTTCTTCGGTTTGGATTGTTTCAGGGGGAAGCATGGGCTTTTCAGGGTTCATCATGTTAATGACATCCCCGAGATTTTCTGAATGTCCGTTCCACTGGGCAGCCTCAAGGTCCGCAAAGTTGAAAATCATAATGAGCGCACACACCATCATGGCTGTTTGCCCAATCTTACTGTCTTTGATCATTCGCATTCTGGATCTCCTTCACCTGGCTAATTTTGTTATCTGACTCAGGCCGGGCTGAAGCCGACGAGGTCATCGATTGTGCTCACGTGTAACGATATCAATACGAAACAAGTTTCCCCCAGACCAGTTAAGCCTTGTTAGTTGATGTTAAAAGATGTTAATAGGCCGTGCATTCCCAAATTTGGGACGTATAATAACACCATGAATAAAGCAAATAAATCCGTTTCTATTGTTGTTGCTCTGCTGGTCATTGCTTTGACCGGCTTGCTTGCCGTGCAGGTGCTTCTGCTCAACTATGCCCTCGATTTGAAGGATCAGGCTTTCAGACGCAACGTCATGTCAGCCATGTCCACTGTGGCGCAGAAGGTTGAAACATTTGAGCTGGCAGAAGGCGTGGCCAACATTTTATTGGTGGAATCTTCGGACGCTAGTCGCAAAGTTGCCATCCGTTCCTTAGGTCGCCATACTGCAGTTTTTGATACCATTGGCCTTGACTCATTGAATGTTTTCACAATGGAAATGGGTGGTGAATTCCCTGGTCTCTTACCTGAATCATATCCATTGTTTACCGATTCCTTAAGCACACCTTCATTTGTTTTTCAATCGAACAAAGAGTCCATTGTTCGCAAAGTGGTCCGTGATTTGACCCTGGTAGAAAAAAGGCCTATTACCGACCGAGTCAGCAAACTTGACTCCCTGTTGCAGAACAGTTTGCATGATGCCGGCATTGATCTAGATTACCACTTTGGAGTTTGCACATCCAAAACAGATTCCCTTGCTCTGACCAGCGAGCCAGGTTTTGATCAACAGCTTCACGACTCTTCGTTTCGGACCCGCCTGTTTCCCCTGGATTTTATGCCGCCGTATTACGACATGGTTTTGTATTTCCCATCCAGCCGCGCTTTTCTGTACAATCAGGTCTGGCCCTTACTTGTCAGTTCCGTTGTTTTTTCCCTGCTGATTCTGATCAGTTTTGCCCACACCATTCGCACCATTGCCTCTCAACGACGACTCTCTTCACAGCTGGTTGGTTTCATCAACAACATGACTCACGAATTTAAAACACCAATTTCCACTGTGGCTCTGGCCAGTGAGGCAATTTCAAGGCCCGACGTTCTGTCCCAACAGAGCACGCTTCTGCGTTACAACAAAATGATCAGCGATGAAAACTCCCGCATGCACAAGCAGGTGGAGAAAATTTTGCAGATGGCCCAGCTGGAGCAGGGAGATTTTGACCTAAAAATTCAACCCGTTAACATCCACTCATTGATTTCCAAGGTTAGCGAAAGTTTTTTACTGCAGCTGGAACAGCGCAAAGGAAAAATCAGTGTCGATTTGTCAGCTGAGAAATACCATGTTTCAGCCGACCTCATTCACCTCACCAACGTGATTCAAAACCTGGTGGACAACGCCATCAAATACTCCCCCGACGCGCCGGATATCAGTATTTCCAGCAGGAATCACAATCAGGGAATTAATATCATGGTTTCGGACAAGGGAACAGGCATCAAGGAATACGATCACAAACGTGTTTTTGAAAAGTACTACCGTTGTCCAACAGGCAACCGTCACGATGTTAAGGGTTTTGGGTTGGGATTGAGTTACGTTAAACTGATGGTTGATGCTCATAAAGGTCAGGTGGAATTGAACAGCAAACAAGGCACCGGAACCAGTGTAAACATCTTCCTGTCCCTCGCTTCGTTGCCAGATCCAGGAGCCGAAAATGAATGAAAACCTGAAAATTCTGCTGCTGGAAGATGACCCGAACCTGGGCCTCATTATTCAGGAATCACTGGAACATCTGGGCTACCACGTTACTCTGCTCACCGATGGTGAAGCCGGATTGGCCGAGTTCCGCAATGAGAGTTTTGATCTCTGCCTGGTGGATGTAATGATGCCTTTGCGTGATGGCTTCTCATTCGCCCGTGAAGTGCGCAACAACAACTCGGACATCCCACTCATTTTCCTAACTGCCAAGTCACTTACCGAAGACAAAGTAGCGGGTTTCAAAATCGGCTGCGACGACTACATTACCAAACCTTTCAGTATGGAAGAGTTGGTTTTGCGAATTCAGGCTGTGCTAAGCCGGCGCGGCATCAGTCTCGATCAACCTGTAGCTGATGAATTTGAAATTGGTCGTTTCAGTTTTGAATTCCCCAAACAGGTGTTGCGCAGTGACGACCAGGAGGTACAACTGACTGCCAAAGAAGCCGAACTTCTGCGCCTGCTTTGCCTGCACCAAAACCAAACACTTGAACGCTCGGCTGCCCTTCTGAAAATTTGGGGAGACGACAGCTATCATGCAGGTCGTAGCATGGATGTTTTTATTTCAAGACTACGAAAAATTCTAAAGGAAGATCCCCGCATCGAAATCAAAACCATTCACGGTCAAGGGTATCGCTTGCTGGTGGACTGATTTATTTGCTTATTCCTTAAATCTCAATCTTGGAGACCAGTTTTTCTCGTAATTGCCTCGGATAGAATCAATGTTCTGGGCAGGGTATAGCAATGATGACTTCAGTTCCTTTGCCGGTTTGACTTTTAACTGTAATGGCTCCATTGTGTCTTTCGACAATTCCAAGTGCGGCCGCCATCCCCAGGCCTCGGCCAAGAAATTTTGTAGAAAAGAAGGGGTCAAAAATCTTGGCCCGAGTGCCTTCATCCATTCCACACCCATTGTCCGAGATTCTAATAATGACAGAGTTCTTTTTGGAAATAGTATTATTTTCAAACACTTCCTGAAGCCAGGCTTCCTTACCAGAAACTACCTGGGTTGAAAGACTAATTTCTCCATGGCCATCACCAATGGCTTCAGATGCATTAATCAAAAGATGCTCCAATAATTTCTGCAAATGCTCAGAGTTAGCGTTGATAACCGTATCTGTTGATTCAAATTTAATTTCCAGTGAATGTTGGGCTGGAAGTTTTTTCCGCATGGAATCAGTTACAATCCTGATTTCACTGGTCAAGTTGAAGGCCATAAATTTATCCGTTCCCTGCCCCACATATATTAGCATTAGTTCACTGATTTTAGCCGCCCGCTTAAGGGCCAGGGTCGAGTCTTGGATCAGTTCCTGGCATTGGGGACTGGAAGGCAACAGGTCCTTTATTAATTCATTGCAGCCCATGGGGACCTGCAGAATATTATTGAAATTATGCGCCAGACTGGATGCCATGCGGCGAAACCCTTCCAGTTTTTCTATCTGAGCAAGCCGAAATTCTGATTCACGTCTTTCTTTCTCAACTTTGAATTTGTAAATTGCCATCTCGATGTTGGCGAATAATTCTCTCTCTTCGAATGGTTTAACCAGGTAACCAAAGGCGCCGACCTGTTTAGCCTTTTCCAGCAAATTACGATCGCTGTAGGCAGACAAAAATATTAAAGGAATCTCAAACTGGTCATGAATAATTTCTGCCGCTTCAATTCCAGTCATCTGGCCTCTCAGGTGGATGTCCATTATTACAATATCAGGACACTCAGAGCCTGCTTTTACGATGGCTTCTTCTCCAGAAACCTGGAGGGATGTGACCTCATATCCAAGATCATTCAAACAACCCTGCAGATCTTTGGCAACTGTAGTGTTGTCTTCAACTATCATCACCCTAATTGGCAACATCATTCTCCTGTCTGGAATGTTCCGCGGTTTCAAACTGAATAGTGTATTTTGTTCCTCCGTCTCTATCTACTTCAATGCTTCCGCCAAGTTCTCCTTTAATAGCCGACACGGCTAAATCCAAACCCAATGATTGCGGTGCGCCAAGGTTGACATCGGTCGGCAGGCCAATACCGTCATCCTGAACGGTGAGTTGAATAATTCCGTCTTCTGGAGATAGTAATTGAATGGTGATGGTTCCTTTTTGGTTATCGGAAAAAGCATGTTTGAAGGAATTCGATACAAGTTCACAAACAACCATTCCCACGGCAATGCCTTTATCCATACCCAACTGGACTTTACTTGGTGCCACCGATGTTTCAATTAAACCGGCCCGGCCATAGGCTTGGTTCAAATGCCGGCAGAGTTTTTTCAAATAGGAACTGAAATCAATTTGGGACACATCCCGGGATTCATAAAGTGCCTCGTGGATTAATGACATGGCATTGATTCGGTCACGGCATTCATCAAATACGGTGTGCAGTTGATCGTCTTGTGTGCGCCTTGAATGAAGCCGCAACAAACTGACAATGACCTGCATGTTGTTTTTGACCCGGTGATGAATTTCGCGCAAAAGGACTTCTTTTTCCCGCAAGGAAGTCATAACGTTGGCTTCGGCTTCCTTGCGCAGGGTGATGTCCCGAATTACATAGTACACAAACAACTCACCATGGATACTGAATTTGCCGGTGGTTGCTTCAACGAAAATAACAGAGCCATCCTTTTTTTTATTACAAAGTTCAGGCATAGGCATAAATTTTCCGTTGCTTGTTTTTTCAAAAAACTCCTGGGTACTATCCGGATCGAGTAGCAATTTCCAGGGCACTAATTCGGAAAATTCTTCCTTGGAATAACCATAGAGATTCTCACAGGCTTTGTTGACATCGGAAATCTTTCCGGTGGCTGTGCTGATGACCATAATGCTGTCCATACTGGTCTGAAACAAATTCCTGAATTTTTTCTCGCTCGATTTTAATTCTCTGGTTTTTTGATGGACCATTAATTCGAGATTTTGGCGATGCATTTCCAGCTCGGTTGTCTGCTTTGACAGTTGTTTCTGTAAGCGATTTAATTGCAGATGATTGGCTATTCGAGCCAAGACCTCGGGCGGGTCAATCGGTTTGGCAACATAGTCCACAGCTCCTGCTTCAAAAGATTTAACCTTAAGTTCAGGGCTGCGCGTCGAACTGATGAAAATAATAGGAATATCCTTGGTCGTCGGGTCGTTTTGGAGTTGGTTGCAAACTTCAATACCATCCATACCTGGCAACTGATAGTCCAATAGAACCAAATCCGGTTTCTTGACTGAAACCGTGCGCAAGGCCAATTCGCCACTAAGGGCGGGCCTGGTCTTGTATCCTGCTTCTTCCAGGATCCCGACCAACAATTTCATTGATGCCGGGTTGTCTTCCACAACCAGGATATCTCCTGAAGTTGGAATTGCTGTTTCCGATAACATAATATCCATTATTCACTTTTCATTTTTTCAATGGCATCCAGAATTTCCCCAAGACGCAGTTCATCCAGAAGAAAAAATAGACTTTCGCCCAGTTCCGGGTGGTGGACATTAATTGCTTCAACTGTTTTGTGGCATTTTTCCTGATCCAGCAGCAGTGAGGCCTCATGCAGATCATTAAGAAGATCAGATGAAATCTCCCTCAGCTGTTCTATTTCCAGATCAGAAGTCGAAGCTGTTTCAGGGACTGACGAAAGTTCCCGATAAGTAAAAGTAATATTCAGATGTTTGGCCAAAGCACTGTAAATTTCGGAATCCCGATAGGGTTTGCGAATTAGTTCGTCGCAGCCGGCATCCAGAATTTCGGCTCTTTCTTCTTCGAGTGCATGGGCAGTCAGGGCAATGATTTTCGTGTTTTCACTATTTTCACATTCTTTGATTATCCGGGTGGCTTCCTTGCCGTCCATTACAGGCATGCGGATATCCATCCAGATCAAATGTGGGTTCCATTGTTTGAATTTATTGACAGCTTCCTGGCCGTTGAAGGCTTCCTGAATCTCAAAACCAAGGGGTGCCAAAATACTCTGAAGTAAGAGTCTATTTTCAAGTTTATCTTCTGTAATCAGGATGCGGTACCGGGGTTGACCTTTTTCCAATCCGGAAACGAATCGGTTCATTTGGGTCATGTCCAGTTTTTCAGTTGTTGCAGGAAGCAATACCGGAAGTTCAAAATAAAACAAAGACCCTAAGGTGATTTCACTTGAAACATCAAGGCTTCCGCCCATCAACTGAACAAATTTCCGGCAAATTGCCAACCCCAGGCCGGTGCCTGATTCATTGGTGGGTTGATCTCCAGTTTGCCTGAATGGGGAAAAAATTGCCTCAATATCATTTTCTGGAATGCCTCGGCCGGTATCTTCAATCTCAAAGCGTACAGTTACTTGCGACAGTGAAGCGTGGTTAACAGCCATTGCCCGGATTGAAATTTTTCCATTTTCAGTATATTTGACCGCATTGGATACCAGGTTAATTAACACCTGTCGCAACTTGGCCTGATCGACAGTAATGAAGTTGGGAAGGTCTTCAGACATTTTCAGTTGTAAAATAAGATCCTTTTCCGCAACCTTCACAGAAAATAACGAGTGTATTTCATTCAACAGGTGTTTGAGATTGATGTCGTCATCTTCTCTTATCATGTGGCCGGCTTCAATTTTTGAAATGTCCAGAACGTTGTTGATAAGGTTGAGGAGGCTTTCCCCGCTGGTGGCCACGATAGATAGTTTTTTAACCTACTCTTCACTGGCTGACGGGTCTTTTTTCAATAAATTGGTGAACCCAAGAATGGCATTTAGCGGAGTGCGCAACTCGTGGCTCATGTTAGCCAAAAAAACGCTTTTTGCCTGATTGGCCTCCTCGGCTTGATTTTTAGCAATGTTGGCTTTGTTTCTGGCCCGATGCATGGCTCCGCTCATGGCGGATATCAACGTGCCGTTGACGAAAAAAACAACCATGCCAAGAACATCACCAGAATCATCGATAAAAGGCAGGTCAGTAGGAGACCAGAACAATACCACAATAACGGTCAAAGCAGTACTGAGCAGGCCGGAAGTAAGCCCACCATAGAGGGCAGAGGCCATGACGGCCGGATAAAAAGTAACCCAGGGGATTCGCAATTCGAGAGCGCCGAGAGGCCATAGTCGCATACCTGCTGCCAGCATGATGACAGCCAGGGCGAGGCTGAATCGCAAGGCAATTGGTTTTTCAAGGGCCCGTGGGGGGGCGGTTGTTTTCATTCTGAGTATCCTTCATTTTTAAAATTTATTCAGAATGTAAGGTTGGATATTACTCCAATAACTTGTGATCGTCAAACCTGATTAGGAATCAACCTTGACCATTCAATAAGGTTGTGTTTTGTTTAACAATCAATTCAGAAACTTTTTAAGGAGTTGGGAAGATGTTACTCAGGACTCGCCGCCGGATCATATTTTCATCAGTAATTCTCCTGTTGCTTTTCCTGGCATTTACCTGGTCTCACCTGATAAATGCCGTGCTGCCGGCAGATAGCAGACCAGCCTCCATTCCCCAAAATACTATTCAGCTTACTCCCGATGAATTTGAATCCAAGGCTGCTGAACTGAATACCGAGTATCCCTCTTTATCAGAAGAATTTGAGCATGTGGAAATTTTCCGGGATGAAGGCATCTTTGCATATGAAGGCCCTTCAACCTGCCTGAAATGTCATGAGAAAATTGAATATACTGATCAGGATAATGTTCAACACAACACTGATTTAATGGACAATTTGACCAATTCAGCCCACTACCGGTTTTTTACCAAGGACCACGACAATGTCTGGGGTTTTAACGGCAAAAAAGCTGATAATTTTGCCATGGGCAAGTTAAATCGACCTTGCCCCAAACCAGGGTCTTTTGCCATGACCGCCTGGGCGGAAATTGTTATCACTGCAGCCGGAGATACTTTGAGTGAAGGGTGTGGTCAATGCCATATTGGAGGCCAGTACCAAGCGCCTTTGGGGGAAATGATGCCCCTTTACAAAACTCTGGCCGTGGAAAAACAAGCCATTGACTGCCTCATTTGTCACGCTGCAGCTTATGACATGAACCGAAAGCAAGTGGTAACAGACGACAACGGGCGTTCACGCTGGGATCAGGACCGCAGTCTGAAAGCGGCGATGTCGGTTACCGCTCCTTCAGCCGAGGCGTGTCTGCGCTGTCATCAGCACAATTTTGGTGGAGATATTTACGTTGACGATCAAGGCCCTGAGTTTTCGGGTAGCTTGCAGAACCTTGGCCATGAACGCCCCCGAATTCAACACCCCGGCTCCAAACGTGGTACGCCCTATACGCCAAGCTGGGATGTGCATGCAGCCGCTGGTATCAGTTGCCTGGAATGTCATCATACTGAAGGTCATTTCATGGCCAAGGGAACTCACACCACGACCATGATGGCCAATGACCTGCCTCACACAGAGGTGTCCTGTCTGGATTGCCACGATGACCCTCCTCATGATGTGGACGGCCAATGGGGGTCTGAACTGAATGACCATCTGGAAAAAATGGCTTGCCAGACCTGCCATATTCCGTCACTGCACAGTGACAATGTAACCAGGCGCGATTTCAGCAAAACAGAATTCGAAGATCACCCTGGCATTCATATTTATGATGATATTCAGAAGGAAAGTGAACCTGGTCACGGTATTGCCTACGTATGGTGGAATGGTGATTGTACTTTCCTGGGAAACCCCATTGGTGATAACCCCAATGAAGCAGGGCTTTATTCTTTCTACCCGGCCAATCACAGATGGCCCGAATTTAAGGACTTTGATTATTCTTCCTGGTATGAAGAAGTGATGCGCCCCATTGCCAGGCAGGGGCGTCCGTCAAAAATATATCCCATGAAAAGATTCAACGGTCGCCAGCACATTGATTTGGCAAACTCCGGTCCCTTTGGGGGCATGTTTGTACCCTATAATTTGCCCAACTATTATCGTGATGGAAATCCAGATCAGGCGGCAAGTCTGGAAATGGAAAAGAGCATGATGGGCATGATGTATGGCTGGATGTTCAAATTCTACATGATGGATCGATTTATGTCCTATATGGATCTGGAGGGTTGGAATACTGAAAGTTACAACGATGTGCGTGCAGGAGTGAACGTGGAGCCGCGATGGCTTCCCACCGATGCGATGCTTGAAATCAGCCATGGAATCAGGCTTGAAGGTGCGCTCAATTGCGATAATTGTCATGGACCCGAAAGCGTATTGGATTGGCAGGCTTTGGGATACACTCAAGAAGAAATAAATGAGTTGGAAACAGTGCGTTGAGGTTGTACTCAAAAAGGTTTCCAAGAGCTGCTATCAGAGAAATGGTTTGCAGGAGTTTTCCGGAATAGTTAACAGGGTATTGTGCAGCTGATTCTGCTAAAAACCACATGATCATGCGATTTCGGATTTCGTACGATTAGTATAATATCTTTATGTTCATTCGAAATTAACGATAAACAATAGTTTTTTGGAGGAAGCAAATGAGAAATTTGTTAACAACACCAATGCTGATTCTTGTTCTGCACATTCTGGTTTTTGGCACTCTATCAACAACTGCAGTTGCTTGTCCTGATTATCAGGAGTCCGGTTGCGAAGGCGGCTGGTCCTGGTTTGGATTGAGACATGACGGTGCCAACGTTGCTCAGGGGCAATCTGTAACCCTTCATTGCGATGCCGCTTTGGAAAGCATCGAATTTCTCTTTCGATTCTCAGGAGGAATGAATAACGGTGTTCCATCTATGGTTGCCGGTGACGAAATTAGCGTTTCGGTGATGGACTCCGATTTTAATGTTTTTACCACTGTCACGGTACTTGCCCCGGACGATTTGTTTCAGGAGTGGATTGAATTTTCATTCCCGGCCGGCTTGGTTGTACCTGCAGGTCAATACATTATTGCAGCCCATACCACAGCCCAGGGTTGGTCCTCAATGGGTTTTTGTTATGGCGCAGGGGCTGATACTTATGAAGGTGGAAGTCGAATCACCAGTCTTGGCGGATTGCAGGGTCCATGGTCCCCAATACAGGAAGGCCCTGATATTCCTTTCCGTTTGCATTTGAGTGATAGTTCTGTTGCTGCCGAAAACGTTCAATGGGATTCACTGAAAGGTATGTATCGGTAGAATGTTTGAATTGCCCACCTGATCTGTGCCATCGAATGACAAGATCAGGTTGGGCAATTGAAAAAATGATAATGTGAATCTGGAAGGGCATGGAAAAGTACGGCCCGAAATGTGCGATTTGTAGTTGTCTTGGTCATAAATAAATAATTTCAGCCCTCCAGGCTTTCGCTGTTCAAACGAATTAGAGTGATTCCACAAACGAACAGAGGTCCAAGGAATAAGACAACCAGGACTATTCGCCCCATCTCGAATGGGTTTTGGAAAATTTGATAAAGACCCAAAAACCAAAAGAAGAAAACTGAAGCAGCAATCAGAAGAATGCCCGAAATCCTGGTCCAGCGTTTTGCGGAAACAGCCAAACCAAAGAATGGCAAAGCCAACAAGGACTGCATGGCGCTGATTTTCCAATTGCCCTCCCCGGACAGAACATTAAAAACCAGCCAAACAATTCCAAAAATAATCAGGATTCGGTTCACTGTCCTGGCTTCTCCCCAGTAAGACATTAAGGAACTGAATAACCATGTGAACCACATTACAACCAGGACACCAGCCATGAGTTCGGATGGATATTCAATAGTCCTTTCTGTGGAACGAAAGGAGGCCACCATCAGGAAAACCATCAGGCCACCGGCAAGATAAGCCTGGTAGCCGGCTCTTCGGGCAGCCCGCATTTCAAATTCATCTTTGTCATTCAATAAACCCAGTTCTCGAAGAATGCCGGGTCCGAAGGTGCCCAGGGCGGTTAACCCAAGGAAAATCCAGTCAACGGAAGTTAATAGAAAGCCACCAATAACCAGGACTCCTGCAATTATGTTAACTGGCGATTTAAACCAGGCTGTAAAATCATTCTTGTTAATCATTCTTTTCCTCCTCAAGTTCAAACAGATCTTCAACACTGACCTGCAATATTTCAGCTAGTTTTAAAGCAAGTCCCACAGATGGGCTGTACCGGCCTTTTTCAATGGACAGGATGGTTTGCCGAGTTACACCAACGCGGTCAGCAATGGTTTGCTGCGTAAGGTCACCGGCAATTAACCGGAGCCTGCGCAGATTGGATCGTATTTCATGTTTTTGTTTCATGTGGGGACTGTAAAGGTTATTTTACAAAATGTCAAGTTTATTTTACCTTGGTGGGGCACAATTGTTGTGCCAAAAAGATTGTTACTGACATCGTATTCCTGAATTCCACAATTATGGCTCAATCTGCATAAACCAAATGATGGTTCCGGTCATTCTCAAATACCGAGGCGAAATCCGCCGCCAATAACATTCTTTACGGCACAGTAATTTTTTCCAAAGTTAAGATGGATTAATGTGTAAAACTGTTATTGAATCAGGGTTCAAAATTGTTTCCTCCAACGGGAAGGTTCATTGTGAGGAATAGATATTTGAGTTTCAGTCTGTGTGTATTCTGCCTCTCCTTTTTCCTCGGTGTTTCTGCCAGGGCCCAGGATTGGGAAAAAGTAGAGCTCCAGTCTTTGGCGCTGGGTGAAAATATTTGGATGCTTTATGGCGCGGGTGGGAATCACGTGCTGGCAGTCAATTCAGACCAGGCACTGCTGGTCGATTCCGATTATTCTGAAGTTAGCGAAAAGTTGTTGGCCATAGTGAAAGAACTGGTGGGGCAGGTTCCTCTTCAGGTGGTTAACACGCATTGGCATTTTGACCATGTTGGCGGAAACCAGGCTTTAAAAAAATCTGGTGCGGTGGTTCTGGCGCATGAAAATGTGCGCAAGAAAATGATTTCCGGCCAGTATCTGGCGGTCATTGATCATGAGCAACCACCGGCAGCTGAAGAGGATTTACCGGACCAGACCTTTACCGACAAACTGGAAATACAGCAGGGTGACGAAAGAATTCAACTGTTTCATGTACCCAAAGCCCATACTAATGGGGATGCAATGGTTTATTTTTCCCAGGCAAATGTCCTGCACACCGGTGATGTAATGTTCTTCTGTGGGTATCCTTTCATTGACATCAATTCCGGAGGAACCATTGACGGGGTCATTGATGCGGTAAAAGTAGCCCTGTCTTATTGTGATGATGACACACAGGTAGTGGGTGGCCATGGTCCGGTAACCGACAAAAACGGCTTGGAACAATATCTGGGAATCATGGTCGATTTTCGCCAGGCCATTGCTCAGGCAAAGGCCGACGGACAAGGGCTTGAAGAGGCTCTTGCTTCAGATGTCACTGCTGAAGTGGATGAGCAATGGGGCAAAAAAATGTTTCCCCCGGCTGCTTTCAGGGAAATGGTTTACAGGAGTTTACCAGAATAGTCCATGGGGGGGACTGTGAATGATTTTTTGCAGTCCCTTTTATAGGGTGTTTCAACAGCCTGACAGGGTTCCTGTTGTTTCCAGAACCGAGGGCCTTCCTCAATTGGTCAATCATGGTAAATCTGGAATTCTTCTCAAATCGGATTGCCCCGGATCGTTGTGTAAAGGGTTGCGTTTTGTTATGAAGGACCAGGCACTGAGAGAATCCATGGTCAAGTTTGGGCAAATGGAAATCAAGGGCAAATTTTCCCACCACCTTTTTGACATGAACCTTTGGGAGGCGGTCAACGGAGAATTGGATACAGTGAGAAGTTGAGAGTGTCATTCCCCAAAAGGGCATTTGACACTTCCGGCCTCCTCTATGAAAAGGCCTATTCCAACTCCTCAATCAAAGCCTTCAAATCATCCCCCGACAAAGCCTGAGGCCCATCACAAAGAGCATTGGCTGGATCTGGATGAATTTCCACCATGATACTATCAGCCCCCACAGCCCGAGCTCCTCGAGCCAAAGGAGCCACCAGAGCCTTGCGTCCCGCCGCATGGCTGGGGTCCACACAAATAGGCAAATGAGTCCGTTCCTGAAGCACCGGCACTGCCGACAAATCAAGAGTCGAACGAGTGGCCGTTTCAAAAGTACGAATTCCTCTTTCGCACAACACAACCTGGAAGTTCCCCTGGGCCATTATGTATTCTGCCGCCATCAAAAATTCGTCAATACTGGCCATCAAGCCACGCTTCAAAAGCACTGGTCGATCAGTGCGGCCCACTTCGCGAAGCAAATCAAAATTTTGCATATTTCTGGCCCCGATTTGCAACATATCGGCCATCTCGGCAACCCGGGCGACCTGTTCAGTGGCCATCACTTCGGTAACAATGGGCAGGTTGTATTTGTCTCCGGCTTCCCGAAGCAAACGCAATCCTTCCCAGCCCAGACCCTGGAACGAATAAGGCGAGGTGCGGGGTTTGAAAACACCACCACGCAAGACAACCGAGCCGGCATTTTTTGCATCTCTGGCAGCCAGGTCCAACTGGGTCGGATTTTCAACAGCGCATGGGCCGGCAATGACATGGAAATTCCCGTCACCAAAAGCGGCATTGCCCACCTGCACAATGGAGCGTTCGCCACTGGGCTGAGAATCGAACTTGAAGTTCGACTTGCGGGAAACTGGTTTCTTCGCAGCACTGTCTTTTTTGGCTGGTGCTTTTCCCGGTAGGGATTGCAACTCAACCGCGCCGGGATCCGGGTCCACATCTACGGCCCGGGCCAGCAGTTCGTCGGTTTCGCTCTCCAGTTTTTCCCGGTCCACGTAGCAGCCAAGAACGCGCAGGCTGCGGGCAATTTTCCGCACCGATTCCACAGCCTCTTTCAGGCCATCATTTTCCGCATTGCCATCCAGTTCAATATAAAAACGGGTCAGACCGGAGCCATCGTTAGTGGGTCTGGATTCCAGTTTTCCCATATTGATGTTTCGTTGGCCAAAAGCATTTACAATGCTGGCCAGAACGCCGGCTTCGTTAGGCAGGCTTAAGGTGATGCTTGTTTTTGCAGGCAACAGGGCATCCACCGAAATTGGTTGGTTGGCAATGACGGCAAAGCGGGTTATATCGGTCCCAACACCAGTAATATCTTCTTTCAAAATGGCCAGGTCGCTCAATTCCGCCGCATGGCGCGAGGCGATGGCAGCCTGACTTTTTAGTCCTTCTTCGTGAACTTTTGCCGCAGCGGCTGCCGAGTCTTCATGCGGTTGAGTCTGTACTCCATCGAGAGTCCCCAGGAATCGGGCGCATTGCTGCAAAATAACCGGATGACTGAAAATAACCTGCAGGTCGCTGATCTGGGCTCCGGGCACGGCAACCAGGCAAAGATCTACCGGAATGATTTCTTCACCCACGATGCTGCACGGGCTTTTGGCAACTAATTCGATGACTTCATGAAAAGATCCGGCCAGAGTGTTTTCCAGAGGCAGCACTGCGTAATCGGATTTTCCCTGACTGACCGCATCGATAGCCTCCTGATAAGTGTGGGCACCAGCCATGCGAAAGTCGGTATGTCGAACCGAAAAGTACTTTCTGGCAGCCAGCCAGCTGAAGGCTCCTCGGGCACCCTGAAAATGAACCACCGGAGATTCATTGGCCAGAGGGGCCAGGATGGATTCCTGGGCGTTGCGCCCGTAACGAATCATTTGACGGAAAATCTGGGCCACAAAATGCTGACTTAAGTTACGTTGGTCTGCTTTTTCCAGAATACGGGTAATTAAAGCTCGTTCCCGCTGTACGTCCAGCACGGGAAGTCCTTGTTTTGATTTCATTTCACCAATATGGCGCACAATTTCAATTCGCCGGGACAGAATGTCCAACAGATCATTGTCCAGTTGATCCAGGTCTTTTCGCGCGTCGTTAATCTTTTTCATTTTATTCCTTAAAATTTGGGGTCAGTCTTATGTTTTGTTTCGGATGCTGTGGTGTATACTGAAGACAAATCACTAATCCTGAAAGGATATACGATGACGCAGAAGATGGCGACCATTGTTGGAGTCAATGGTGGATTTGGACAACGCTTTGCCGCAAAAATGCATAATGAAGGCTGGCTGGTAAAAGGAACCGATTTGCAAAAATCGGCTGCCCGTATGGATCATTTGGCTGAATATTCAACCTGCAAGGCCGGTTCGTCCAACGAAGAATGTGACTCCTGGTTAAAAGATTCATCGCTGGTACTGCTTTGTGTTCCCACCGAAGCCGTTTTTTGGTGGATGCATCACGCAGCCGGTCTTCTTCCTCAAAACTCACTTTGTGTGGACATCCTTTCAGTTAAAACCGAAGTGGTGCGGGAAGCTAAATCAGCTGGTTTTTCAAGTGAGTATCTTAGCCTGCATCCTATGTTTTCTCCCCGGCGCGATTTTTCAGGGTTGCGTTTGGCGGCGGTTCCGGTGCGCGACGGAAAACTAACTGCTGAGTTTTTAGAGTTGATAAATAAATGGGAGGCCCATGTTTCGGTCATGCAAGCCGAGGAGCACGACAAAGGCTCGGCGGTCATGCAGGCTGCCGTTCATGCCGTGTTGCTGGCTTTGGGGCAGGCGGCAGTAAAATCCGGAGTCACTCGTGAGGTTTTTGAGGCTTTGGGAACACCGGTTTCTAGTCCGCTTTTTGAATTGATTGAAGTTATTGCCGCGGGGGATCCTGAAGTATACAGCGCTATCCAGCGGGAGAATCCTTACGCGGCTGAAATTCGGGAGCATTTGCTCACGGCATTAAAAGACATTGGTCCGCAATGCGCAAAAAAAGGCTCGGGAGAATTCGCGGAAATGATTCAGAATACCCAGTGGTAATCTGTGTCAACGGGGCTACTTCAATAAGACCAATGAATGGCTGACCGTCTTACCATTGACTTGTAAAACAGCTCTGTAAACACCACTGCCAAGTCCTTCGGGCCGCCATCCCACAGATTGCGGCCCAGGGCTTTTTGTACCATCGAGCAAGGTTGCCACCCGAGCGCCCCTCAAATCAAAAACCTGCAAAAAAGCATGGCCGGAGACGGGCATTTCGAAAGTGATGGTGGTGGCCGGATTGAATGGGTTGGGAAAGGCCGACAGATTGTACCCGTCAGCAGCCTGGGGAACATCACTGGCAGGCAGCCAACCTTCGGACTGGTAAACGCCACCACCTTGAAGGGCCACAAAAACTCCGTAGCTGTTGGCTTCCACATCGATCGGGTCGGCACTGAGGTCGCCCGTTACGTCCTGCATTTGATCCCATTGGTGATCTTTAATAAAGAGAACGCGGCCATCCCAGGTAACAACATATGTTTCGGTCCAGTACTCGAAGGTATCGGTCTGCATGAAACGTTGGGTCATTGAGCGGCAGCTGAAAGGCAAAACCGTTTCCCAGAGTTCGGCTTCAAAATTGTACTGATACAAACCAGTGTCGTTGGAGGCCAGCAAAATATCAACTTCCGGATCTTCTTTTTGAGCAACAGGAAGGGCCACAACCGGAGGCAAGGCCATGATGCAATAAATTCCTGCTTGAACGGGAAGGTTGGCTTGCAGGCTGGTCCAGGTTTGTCCGCCATCTTTAGTAAGGGTGACAAAGTTGTCTCCAGCCAGGAAAACCATGTCCGAACTGAAGACAGCCAGGTCGGTCATGGCGTGGTGGTTGTGGCCAGTTAGAGCGGTCCAGCTATTGCCGTCATCATCTGAACGCAGAAATTCACCGGGTACGATGTCGGACCAGGTGCAGGCGTATAAGGCGGGATCATTGGGTAAGGGAGAGGACTGCAGGTCAGTGACTTCGCCTCCTTCGCATTCACGGGTGAGGTGATCGTCTCCACCCATGTTGGTGCTGATAAAAAGGGTGCCTTTGAACCAGGCGTTCACACCGCCGGTCACCAGACGTTGATCGTGGCTCTGGCCCCGAATGACACAGAACCGGCCAGCGCCAATCCAGCCGGGGTTGGTTCGGTCGGTCCAGGAGCCGGTATTCTGATTATAGTAATGGAAGCCTTCGTCGGTGGTGGCAAAAAGCAGACTGTCAGAAGTGCTGATTCCGTTCAACAAGTTGTCTTCAGCGCCCAATAATTCCCAGGGGCCAATAGAAAAATTGGCCAAGGCTACAGGAGCAGCCAAGGCCAAAACCCAAAACAAAATACTAACCAAAACCAATGAGACTTTCATGACAACCTCAAGTCAGTTTTAATTGGTAAGCACCATCCGAACGCTTTTAACTTCATTGCCTGCTTGCAGTCGCATGAAGTATATACCCTGACTCATACGTAAACCAGCATTGTCACGGCCATTCCAGGATACAAAATTCAAACCTGCAGGTTGGTTGGAATTAATCAGTGAGCGAATTTCATGACCGCGCACATTAAACACCCGGGCACTGACAAAAGCATCGGCAGGCAGGGTGTAGCTAATGGAAGTGCTGGTAGTGAACGGGTTGGGATAGTTTTGGCTCATTTTGAAAAGAGCCAACTCGTCTTCAATACCCGAAACTGAATAGTATTCGAAGGCACCCATGTCCGGGTTGTTCCCCGAATATTCATCTGGGTCCATGTCCA
Source organism: bacterium (assembly GCA_024223715.1). Classification (GTDB taxonomy): domain Bacteria; phylum Krumholzibacteriota; class Krumholzibacteriia; order LZORAL124-64-63; family LZORAL124-64-63; genus LZORAL124-64-63. Next base: position 18,810 of record JAAEOA010000177.1, read on the forward strand.
CCAAGATGTGTCCGTCCAGCTCAATGAAGGCTGTGCCGGTATCAATGGAAGGCGAGTTTTCGGTCAGGCTGTAGTCTCCACCGGCGGCGTTGGCAAAAAGCGGGTTGGTATTGATGTTGTTGTTGCCATAAGCCCCATCAGGAAGGTTCATGTTGCAGTAATGAACTTCTCCGTTTGATCCCCAGTTAAGGTGGACATCGTCGCTGTACATGCCTGGGTTGTTGTAAACAATACTATTCACAAAATAGACCATTGAGTAGGAAAAATCGCCAGCGCCACCATCGCCGGTAACTGCGGTATTGTTGGTCAGAGTGCAGTTGATAAAGTAGAAAACATTTCCAGTGCCCAGGGCGTGAACGGCTCCACCGTTGGCGTACATGGTGTAGTTGTCGGCGAAAAGGCATTCGACCATGCGGGTACCCGTGGCTCCATAACCACTGATGGCTCCGCCGCCGTAATTGCACGTGTTTTCCAGGAACTCGCAGCGGGTAAACAGGGTGTTGTAATCAGAAGAGAATTTTACTGCGCCACCTTCTCCGTAACAGTGATTGCGCAGGAATTGGCAATCGGTGAAGGTGGTCTGGCTGGTACCGATGGCGTAAACAGCGCCACCCATTCCACTGTCATCGGCGGTAGCTTCATTATCGGCAAAAATGCAGTTGTTAAAGTTAGCATCGGAACCGAAAAGGGTAACCGCTCCACCATGCATGTCTGGATAACCGGGCACCGTTTTTCCGAATTCAATACGGCAATGGGTTAGTTGGCTGATGTCTGGAGTGGAGAATAGTATCCCACCCCAGCCCACATTTTGGTTGCTGGTCGTAAAAGTGATAGGCTCATCGGCTGAACCCACAGCCTGAAGATTACCAGCAACAATAAACTTATAATGGTCCTGAAAATTAACCACTACACCGGGCTCTATGGTCAGGGTTTCGCCTTCAGGAACATTTATATGACCCACCACGGTAAATGGTGAGTCAGCAGCGGACCAGAGTCCCGATTGATTGCCACTGACGGGAGTGAAGGCAGAAGCCAGGCCGGGAATGGCCAGAAGAATAAACAGAACAAGCTTTTTCAAGACAATAACTCCGTGTTGGAAAATTTGATTATTGATTATAAAGTGCCCGGAAGTGTGACATGATATCACATATTCATATATAAGTCTATTGTTGATTGTCGTGAGCAAAGACTAATTGGTTTTCGGGTTGAATACAGATCCGAATGGGGCAAAATTGGGGGTGTAATAATAAATTCTGACTCATTTGTGGAGGCTTTCCATGGACGTCGATTTGAATCTTTTTCATCAACTTTTTCGGGCCCACCCTTGGCATGTCGAGATGCTGAAAACCAACAAAAAATAGGTTCTCACTTTCGGAACGCCTCTTGCAAATCCTCCTCGGTACGGAAACGACTCACAATCCGATGAACCCTTAGGAGGGTCTTCCATGAGTGTCCAGGACACTGTTCTTTCCATTGTTATAACATCCCGTAACCAGTTGGGCGCCTTGAAGTTCTCTATTCTATCCCTGCTGGACCAACAACCGGATGTCTTCTTCGAAATCATTGTTGTCGATTGTGGCTCTACCGATGGTAGTGACCAATTTCTAACTGAACAGGCTGAAAAAGGTGCACTGAGGGCAATTTTTGCGGACCGTGAAAAAGGCCGCACTGCTGCCAGGAACCTGGCGGCCGATGCAGCCTTTGGTCGGCATATGGTGTTTTTTGATCCTGGTGTTTTGGTGGCACCCAATTGGTGGAAATCCCTGGTTCGAAGCCTGGATAAAGATCCACGCCTGGCTGCTGTTGCCGGTCGCCTGCTTTTGCCTGATGGCAATATTGATCATGCAGGTCTGGCTCTTTTACACTGGCCAGCTACGGAATCATCCCGCCCAAAACTGTCCAGCCGTTCCGTTCACGCTGGCCGACCGGGAAATTATGAAAACGCTAATCGACCCATGACCATGCAGGCGGTCGCTGGTGAGGCAATAATGGTTCGGGCGACGTACTTTTTTGCTGTTGGAGGATTTTCTGCTCGAGTTGGCCGTGAACATCATCAGCAACGACCTGATTATATGGGTGACCCGGCCGGTTTGGACCTCTGTTTGCGTTTGGGCACTCGAGGTTGGTCTTGTGCCTATCAATCAGAAAGCATAATGACACGCCTGCGACTTGCCCGGGACAATGCAGTCCATAGATTTGAAAATTATGACCGTGACATGGCCATTGTTGAGCGAACCTGGCTGGACCGGGTGAAACCAGATTTTCTGGTCAATGCCAGAGGTGGGAGTTCGCCCGTCGAGAATGGACCCATCAAACCATACATTGAACCAGCGATCACTTTTCAGAATGCCAATATTCGTGGCCTGACCAATCCAGCTGGAGAAATCAACAAACCTGCTGCTTCGGTTATTATCAATACCCAGGACGACCTGGAAGCAACTCAGGTGTGTGTTTCGGCTTTATTAAACAATACTGACCCCTGCCATGAGTTGCTGTTTGTAGATTCAGGATCTGATCTTCAAATGAATGAGTATCTAACCAAGCTCTCCATTGAGAATGACCATTGTCATTTAATTCTTGGTGGCGATGAGACCAGTGATTCTGAGTTAGTCAACCGGGCATTAAACATGAGTGAAGGGCGTCATTTGGTGCTGCTTGACAGACGAACGGTGGTAACTCGAGGATGGCTCGAAACTCTTATTGGAACTGCGGAAATGAATCCCAGAGCGGGGTTGGTTGGGCCGGTTACAAATCGCATGAACGGGATGCAGCAAATTCCAGCGGTTAACTACGATGTGAAAACCAGAGATGGTTTAAAGGGTTTTGCTTTTAAAGAACTGATGGCTCATGCCAGTGAACATATTCGTACCATGCGCCTCGGTGGCTTCTGTCTACTGATAAAACGAGAGCTCCTGGCGCGCATTGGTGGCTTAGATCATCGCTTTGATGGTGGCTTCTACGAATTTAACGATTACAGCATGAGAGCTCATATGGCTGGATATGAATGCCTCATTGCGCGTGGATGTTATGTGCATCACCAAACCAATAAACCAGGTTCCACCAACATGGAGGAACGCCTGCTGCAGTTGGAAATTCAGTGGGAAGTGTTCAAACGCAAGTGGGATATCCCGCATTCGGTGAATTTGAATTCACAGTTAGATTTGAGCACTCTTCTGGTTGGCGGGTTTGATCGGAATAAACACTTCCAGGCTTTGAGCATAGGGCCAACAATCGAAGATACCAAACAACCTAATAATCAACCGGCAAGAACGGTTGCAGCTGGTACTTGATTAAAAAACCAGGTGAGATAAAATGGGTTCCTCGGCAGAAGGTCGGGGAACTTTTTTTTCAGGAAAGGCGTCATGGGAAATTCCATCAGAAAACTCAGCCACTTTTTGTGGATGACACTGTTGTTGGCTCTTTTGTTCGGATGTGCCGGCCGTGTGCAAAATATTGAACAATCTGAAAGTTTCAATTTGGACCCGATGCTGCAGGAACCCTGGGCTATTGGTGGGCTGGTAATCAACCCCTCCCTGATTCCGGATAAAGTGGCTCGCAAGGAATTGCAGGAACTTTCTTCCGGTTGGCTGGCCTTTCCCGAAGCATATTCTCCACTGGTATATGGGGGCTTTGTTCGCCATAACCCTCAAATGGAATTATGGACTTTTTCCACGGTTTCCAACTTAATTCCCGCGGCAGAACTCAAAAAAATGTTGAGCGATTTTTCCAGCAGTCAACCCTTGCTCCCCGAAACGTTGGCCAAAATTTCTCAGTCCATTCCAAAGATTAAGTATTTGGTCCTGACCCGGTTGAATGAGACGGGGATAGAAAACAAAACCACCAGCTTTGATCAGTATGCAGAAAATAGTCCCTATCAGGACGGTGATCCCAAAAATCCAACCATGACCCGGTCCATGAGTGTTCGCCGAAGTGTTGAATTGACCATGATTGTTTTTGACCTCAATTCCGGCCAGCAGGTCTGGTCATGCTCCAGAGAAAATTGGAAAGATGAAGTATTTAACTTCAACCAGGATGTCGGCAATGTCGATATTGTTACCGAAGGGGAAGAAGGAGCCCCTAAAACTTCGGGCATTCGCATTGAAGGTACCCCGGTTCGTGGGCCCGAACTTAAGAAAGTTTTGGCCGAGGGATGTGTGGGGCTGGTGCAGGAGCTGATTAAAGAAGAGAAATAAATTCAGTGATAATAAAAAAAAAGCGCAGCCCTTTGGGGCTGCGCTTTTGGCAATTAATGCCTAAATCAGACTACCGGTACATGGACTTGAGGCTGTCCAGGCTGATGTCTTCAGTTCCAACTACGCCGGTGCAGGTGCTACCTTCGATTTGGTGAGGCTCATCGCCCCAGATGTCACCAATGAAGTCCCAGTCGAAGCACAATTCAGCAGCTTCGTCGCAGGCGGAGGTGTCCAGAGTCAGAGTGACCAGCATGCAGTCGCCACCGCGCAGGCAACCGTAAGAGCTGGTTCCAACCTGAGCGATGGTTACAACGTTAGTACCAAGGCCAGTGAATTCGTAGTCATAAGCTTCAGTTTCTTCGAAGTCATGAGAAGCGGCAGTCACAATAGCACATTCAGGTATCAGGCTGAAGGTAGAAGAAATGTGCCACTCAGCGTCAGTGCTGGCGTTACAGATTTCAATAACCAGGTCAGTTCCGTCATAGCTGACGAATTCAACAGTACTGCCTTCAACATTGGCGCCACCAGCCATAGCTGTAGCAGCAACGAGTAACATCATCAAAGAAATAGCAAAAGTCTTCATTTTTGTCTCCTAATTGGTTAAAAAACCACCAAGATCCAATTGTCCTACGAAATGGACGATCGGCTAAATAGTGGAATTGATTGTTGTGGACTTTATCACGGATCCGGGATTCTTTCAATGGCTTTCTTTATTTCAAGGTAATTTTTGAAGAAAACGGTAGCGAGTGGTGTTGTAGATGCAAAAAATTAGGTGGTCTGGGTGAAAGCATTGTGAATTGACAATAAATCGTATTTATCAGGCTTCTACAGACTTACCTCACCAGTACCGGCGCGAAATCGATCCGCACCGGGTGCCAATTGCTCAACATCAACGGCAGCTTCTTTAACAATGGTTGGTTTATTTATTTCAGCCAGAGCCACCACAAACAATCCACCACCCACAAGGAGGGTCAGCAACACCACTATCCAGATCCACGGTCGATCGTACAGCCACTTTTTCATTTATCTCACGGTCCTCTGAAGCGAACTTTGGTTGTTTGCACCACTCCGCTGGCCGAATCGGTAATAGCGAAGTGGAAATCTTCAGGCAGAGAATAGCTTGCTTTGGGCATGATGGCAAACAGAGTCAGCAGTTGATCGCCCAGTGGTTTTAAGACAATGCGCGGTTGAGGAATGATGTACGTCACACCTTCGAAACTTTGTAGGGCATCATCGGCCGCCGCAATAAAGTAAACTTGTTCTTTATCGGTTTTGTTTTGAAGGTGCATTGTGTACAGGTTGCGAATGTTGCCGGCATCAATGGTGTAAGGCATACCCTGGCTGCGCATGGTGGTAATATGGAAATTTTCGCGATTGCCGGCCCGTTGAATAAACAATCCGAACAGGGCAATTAATACCACAGCATAAATCCAGAAGCGGGGTCGCAATAGCTGGCTGGTTCCGGTTTCAAATCCGCGTGAAGAATCAAAACGAATCAGCCCTTCAGGTTTGCCAATTTTTTTCATGATGTCATCGCAGGCATCAAGGCAGTTGGTGCAACCAATGCATTCCAGTTGAAGCCCATTTCGAATGTCAATTCCCGTAGGACACACATCAATGCAGCGGCGACAATCAATGCAGTCTCCACCAGAGTTTGTACCTTTTTCCCTTGGCTCACCACGTTTTTTATCGTAACCGATAATGACCGTATCATAGTCCACCAAAGTGGATTGCAGACGGCCGTAGGGGCAAATAATGAGGCAAGTTTGCTCTCTGAACCAGCTGTAATCAAAATACAGCATGCCGGCCCAGAACAGGCTCCAGATTAAGGCCGTAGAATGGCCAGGGAACAATGGAAGCAAGGTTACCATTTCCCGAATAGGAATAAAAAAGCCAATAAACATGACGGAAAAGAGCCAGGAGAGGAAGATGAAAATTACGTGTTTGACAAACTTGCGTGAGGTTTTTTCGACACTGGCCGATTCTTTATTGCGCTTCATTCGGGCAATTCGGTCACCTTCAATCATGCGCTCAACGGGACGAAATATGCCTTCCATGAAGACAGTCTGAGGGCAGAAAAACCCGCACCAGACTCGACCAAAAAGCGAAGTGATAATAAAAATGCTCAGCCCGACACCAATAAGCAGAAAAAACATCAAGTGGAAGTCCTGATTAGTGTAAGTGCCACCAAAAATGTACGCGCTTCGGCCAGGAATGTCGAAATGAAGAGCGGGGTGGCCACCTATTTTTAACCAAGGAGTTACTGCGAAAGCCAGTAACAAAAAAGAATAGGTCAGATTGCGTCGTAAATGCCATTTTCCCTTAACGTCGGCCACCTGTAGGAAATTACGCGAACCATCATCGTTGATGGTGAAAACTGTATTCAGATCGGGAGCCCGCTTTTTACTGGGTTTTTTCTTGGGGGCCTCGTGCCCATTTCCATCAGCCATTGAATTTTCCTCTCTGGTAAACCCAGATAAATTCAGATTACTTCCCTATGTTTTGAACAAAACAAAGAGGTGGTCACCGAATGGCGACCACCTCTTCCAGACAAATTCCAGCCGTTTCCGACTAGAAGGTGCATGGGTCTCCTTCTGGAGATTTACCCTTAATGTTGGAATTGCGAATAGTCATGACATAAGCCGTGACTGTTTGCACACCACCGGGGCCCAGCTGGTTAATCCAGGACGGCATTCCTTTGGCGGCAACACCTTTGCTGACAATGTCGTAAAGGTTCATGGGTTCACATCCATGAATCCAAGCATTATCAGTGAGGTTGGGCCCGACCAGGCCCCGACCATCATCAAGGTGACAAGCCACACAGAACTTCACGAACATTTCCCGGCCTTCGGTCACTTTAGCTGGCATTTCCACCAGAGCCATAAGCGATTCATTAGTTACAGGATTGTTTTTCATGCGTTCAAACATGGCTTCGTCGGCCAGGCGCATTTCAGTTTCAAAATCGCCTTTAGGCAAATCTCGGATTTCCAGAGTGTGGAAAACCAACCAGTAGAGCAGCCCAAAAACCATGCTGCCCCACATTATCCAAAGCCACCAGTTTGGCAGTTTGTTGTCGAATTCCTGGATGCCATCGTATTCGTGTTCCATGACTGTATCGGCGCGATAGTCCGATCTGTTGTCATGGCCCGTGTTATTCGTGTCACTCATTATTAGGGGCCCTCCCTTCATCGTGGCCATCAATTTCATTATCCGGTTCAAGCGGTATGCCCGCGATTTTGTCGACTTTGTCTTTGCTCTTCAGGCCCAGGAAAACGTATCCCAGAACTCCAAGGAAAATCGCGATAAAGATCACCAAGCCCACCAGGGGCCAGGCCAGAAGTTCGCTTTTGGAGTAAAACTCCTGATACATTCCAGCCTCCTACTTTGTGGCAACTTCTGGGGTCAGGGGCTGAGGCCCGCGTCCCAGACGTTGCAGATAGGCAATGATGGCGGCCATTTCGCTGTTTGGCGCAATGGTTACATCATTTGCCGCAAGGTAATCGGAAATCATTTGTCCCTGACTATTGAACCGCTGAACGGCCAGATCGTAGTCTTCTTCGGTGTAGGGAACACCCAGTTTACCCAAAGCTTTCATACGACCAACGATAACCTCAGGGTCAACTGTTTTGGTTTCGAAGTGAGTATAAGTAGGCATGTTTGATGCTGGCGAAGTGGATCGTGGATCCATCAGGTGCAAATAGTGCCACAGATTGTCGTATTTGCCGCCAACCCGGGCCAGATCCAGACCGGTGCGCTTGCTGCCCCACTGGAAAGGATGATCCAGCAAGGACTCTTCCATGCGCGAGTAGTCTCCGTAACGAAGCACCTCGTGGCGGAAGGGACGAATCATTTGGCTGTGGCAAGTGAAGCAACCTTCAGTAATGTAAACATCACGACCGGCCAGCTCCAGAGGGCTGTAGGGTTTCTGCAGCCACTTGGCGGTTTCGGCCAGAGAAGGATCTTCAGCAATCATTTCTTCGGTGATTTCCATTGGAACGGCTTCGCTCAGGATAATTGTCGGAACAATTTCCACGGCGCCACCAATGAGAATGGCTACCCCAGCCAAAATGGTGAATACCAGAGCATTACGTTCGAGCAGTCCGTACCATTCGCCCCATTTTCTCTGGCTGGTACCATAAGAAATGATGGCTGCAATGAACAGAACCAGCAGCAGAGCCAATAGAATGGGGCTAACCATATCGCCGGCCAGGCCAAAGAGCAGGGCTACAACCAGAATTCCAACGATGAAGAGCATAGGCACACTGAAGAACAGGCCCATGGCGCTTGTCTTGTCGCCTTCAGGTCGCATAACAGGAACCTGTACGGTAACCGTTTTGGGACTTCCCTGCTTGGCGGTCATAATCATGTTGTAGACCAAAAGGAAGGAACTGAGCAGGAACAGCACACCACTGGCCAGACGAGTCTGGTACATGGCACGACTGTTGGTCAAACCTTCAATAAAGTCGGGGTATTTCAGGAAGCCTTCGGCGTCCAGGGCGCGCCAGAACAGACCCTGGCTGACACCACTGACCCACATGGAGACCACATACATGAGAATGGCAATAGTGCCGATCCAGAAGTGGGTTTCGGCCAGTTTGGTGCTGTAGAGTTTGGTTCCGTACAACCGTGGCCACATCCAGTACAAAATACCAAAGGTCATGAAGCCATTCCAACCCAGAGCTCCGGCGTGTACGTGACCGATAATCCAGTCAGTGTAGTGACCGAGAGCGCTAACACTCTTGATGGACAGCAAAGGACCTTCGAAGGTACTCATGCCGTAGAAGGTAACGGCAACCACAAAGAACTTGATAACCGGGTCGGTGCGCAGCTTGTCCCAGGAACCCCGCAGAGTGAGCAGGCCATTAAGCATGCCACCCCAGCTGGGAGCCCAAAGCATGACAGAGAATATCATACCAAGGGTTTGTGCCCAATCAGGTAGTGCGGTGTAAAGCAGGTGGTGAGGCCCGGCCCAGATATAAAGGAAAATCAGGGACCAGAAGTGAACCACGGAAAGTCGGTATGAGTATACCGGTCGCTCGGCAGCCTTGACCATGAAGTAGTACATCAGGCCCAGTGGTGGGGTGGTCAGGAAGAAAGCTACGGCGTTATGACCGTACCACCATTGAACCAGAGCATCCTGAACACCACCGAATATTGGATAACTGTGCGTCAGGCTGGTAGGCAGAGCCAGGTTGTTGACGATGTACAGGACCGCAATTGTAACAATGGTCGAAATGTAGAACCAGATGGCCACGTAAAGGTTTTTCTCATTACGTTTGGCCAGGGTCCAGAAGAAGTTAACAGCAAAAATCACCCAGACCACAACAACCATAAGGTCAATGGGCCAGATCAGTTCGGCGTATTCTTTACCCTGGGTGAGACCCAACGGATAAGAAACTGCGGCCGCAACAATAATCAGTTGCCATCCCCAGAAATTCGCCCAGCTGAGGAAGTCGTTGGCCATGCGGGTTTTCAACAGACGTTGTGTGGAGTAATAAATACCCGCAAACATTCCGTTGCCCACAAAGGCAAAAATAGCGGCGTTGGTGTGCAGTTGGCGCAAACGTCCAAAGCTCAACCATTCTAATCCGAAATTGGCTTGCCAGAAGGACAGCTGGGCAGCGACAATAACGCCAACCAGAAAAGCCACTACGCCCCAGACGATAGTAATCGTCGAAAAGGCCCGTACGACGGCATCATCATAGACGACCGTCTTCATTTGGGTGTTCGTTGCTTCCATGTGGAGCACCTTCCTCCTTTACATATTTTCCCGACCAGTTTCCTGAAAATCAGACAGGAGCACACACAAAAACCTCCAAGGAGGAGTTATTCGGCGGAGTGCCCCTGAGCATTAGAATCGATTTTGTCCGAATTGTCATCACTTGTTTTTGAATTGGCTTTTTCTTCTCCTGTATCGTCAGCTAAAGGCAAGAGACTTAAGCGATCTCCGTGTTCAAAGTCGCCTTCAAAAAGACGTGTGAAAAAGAATATCAAACCGGCAATTACCAGCATCAGGCTGATGATGACCAGAGCAATAATTACATCCATGGCAACCTCCGGGTGGCCAAGCGAAGGGCCGTCAAAGAAACGACGGCAACAGAGCTAATGGGCATGAGGATGGCGGCCACCACGGGGGTGACCAGACCTGCCATACATAGTGCCACAGCCAGGCCGTTATAAGCAATGGCAATGACCAGATTGTCACGCACAACTTTGCGCAGGTGCCGGGCAGCCAGGAGTGAGCGTCGAATGGCGGCCATTCCATCGCCTAAAAAGTAGAAATCGGCTTTTCCTGGCAGTACCGGACGATCCACCGCGGGGGTGGCAGCGCACAGGGCCACTTCAAAACTGGGGCTGTCATTCAGGCCGTCGCCAACCATAAGGGTGTCTGAATTATCCAGAAGTTGCACTTTTTGGGCTTTTTCGGTGGGATTGAGGTCTCCCAGGGCTTTTTCGGGCGCCACGCCCAGGGAAATAGCCGCCAGATCCACTTTTGCCTGCGAGTCGCCACTGAGCAAATAAACTTCGAAGCCGGCCGCTTCCAGATCAGCCAGTTCAACCGCTGCATCGGCTTTGAGGTCTTCCAGAAGAATAAATTCAGCCAGAATTTGGTAATTTAGGGTCAAAAAAGTTCCTGTGGTTTCATCGTTGGCTACTTTGGTGGCAAAACCGGTTTTGCCCAAACGCCAAGTGCCCTCGTCGGTGGGCAATTCAAGCCCGGAACCGGGGATTTCCAGCAGGTCTTCACTTTGGAGATGGAAAGCCCCGCCTGTTTGTTCAGGTGTTTTGGTCAGGAGCTTGGCCAGACACTGGCTCACCGGGTGGTTGCTGCGCAAAGTCATTTGGCGCAAGACCGATTTCTGATGCGGATCAAGATTATTCAGAGCCTGACGGGATGATTCATTCAAAATCATATGACCCAAAGTCAGAGTTCCGGTTTTATCTAAAAGAACTTTTCGCACGGACAGAGCTTTTTCCATGAAGCTGGCTTTGCGCAGGAAAACACCACCTTTGCGCAGGGCAAAATGAATGAGTTCTTCAGCCAGGGGTGTGGCCAGGCCAAGAGCGCAGGGGCAGGTAACCACCAAAATGCTGATGGTCACTTTAAAGGCCTTGGTCAGGTCATTTCCAGCCCAGATAACAAAACCAAGGGTGGCCGCCACCAGAACAAGGCTCACATACCAGGTGCTGATGTTGTGCCACCACTGGGGACGAAAATCTTCATCACTGAGGGTGCTGCTGCGCAGAAGGTCGTTCAGGTGGCTGTCGACAAAATCTTCGTTGGCTGTGACCGTGAAGCCGTGTTGAGAGGCATTAAAAGCTCCCGCGCTGATAGTGTCTCCAGGCTGGAAGGCCACCTGATCGGATTCACCGGTAATCCAGTCCAGGGCCACTTCTGTTGCCCGACGCATTAAGGTGCCTTCTACAGGTAAAAGGTCACCGGGGGCGATCCACAGTTCGTCTCCCATAATAATATCGGTGGCGGCGATGGCTTCAGGGCTGCCTTCAACCAAGCGCTTAACGGTAATATTCTCAGCCCCGGAGGAATCGAGAAGGGCGTTGCGGTTACGCTCCAAAATGTGTTCCTGAGCCCAGCGGCCCACCAGCATGAGGGCAATAAAAATAGTCAAACTGTCAAAATAGGCTTCTTCGGGACCACCATTAAAAAAGCCCCAGACACTGCCGCCGTAGGCGAGAATCATGCCCAGGGAAATGGGAACATCCAGATGGGCTATCCGGCGCCTGAGTCCGGCCAAAGCCCCTTTGAAGAAAATACCCCCGCCGGCAATCAGGCTGACGGTGGCCAGAATCATACTCAGCCAACCAAAAAACTGATACAGTGGTCCGTCTTCGGCAGCGAGACCAAAATAGAAACTGAGGCTGAACATCATTACGTTCATGGCCATGGAAATTGAAATGGCCATGCGCATGAGTAAACCGCGTGAGTGATCGTGAGCACCTTTGCGGCTGGGACCGAGGCGATACCCGAACTTTTCCACTTCGGCCAAAAAATTTTTCAGTTCCCCTTTGGCAGGATCCCAGACCAGTTCCACTTTGCCCAAGGTGGGGTTGATGCGCAGAATAATACCCGCGTCCTGGCGTTGAAAGAGTTCTTCAATGAGCCAGACACATGCGGCGCAGTGAACTCCCTGAATGTCCAAATCCAAATGAAGAGTGTCGTTTGTTCCCGTTGAAGATTCTTCTTTTTCCGCCTGAAGGCGATCCAGCCAGCCGAAGCTATCGCCTCGCAACTGAGGAGCCGGAGCGTGAGAGGCTGGTTTCAGGTCGTAAAAACGTTCCAGGTTTTCCTGGTGGATCATGCGGTAAACAGCAAGGCAACCCCGGCAGCAGAAAGGGCCTTCATCCCGGTCCCAGAATTTTCCCAGGTCGTTACCGCAATGCACACAGGTTCCGCGTTGGGCGGCTTTGTGCCATTCCGGGGGCCAGTTTTCCGGGAAATTTTCTATTGTGGATTTGGTGTTCATAGATCTTTCGTGAGATTGGTTTTCGTTGATGGCACAACAAAAGCACATCAAAGAAACTCAGATGTGATCAGATGCGCAAACGGATTCTAGACTCATATTATCTTGAAGTCAAATTTAGAGAAAACCAACGTCTGCTTTACAAAATGTCCAAATTTTCCCTATGTTATTTGTACTCAAACAGAATCAGGTGAATTTATGCATGAAATGTCCATTGTCTCCGGTATTTTAAGAATTGTGGAAAATGAAGCCAGATCAGGAAATGCTAAAAAGATCAATTCCATTGAACTGGAAATTGGTCAGTTGGCTGGCATTGAATTGGACTCTCTGCGTTTCTGCTATCAGGTGGCCAGTAAAGACACCATGGCAGACGGGGCGAAGCTGATTATCAGGGAAATTCCAGGTATGGGGCATTGCGAAAATTGCAATGAAAATGTGTCCGTGGAATTCCACGTCGCTGTTTGTCCTCAATGCAACGAGAGCCTGATGGATGTTTTTCAGGGCCGGGAATTGAAGGTCTCCAGCATTAATGTCGACTGATATGTGGTATAATATTGAGTGAGCTTACTAATCAGAGATTGCACGCATTAAGGGATAAACATGAATTACAGAAAATCGTCGCACTTTGTCCTTGGGTTATTGGCACTTTTTCTCTTGGGTTCCGGCATGATGTCCGAACCGCATCAGATCGTGAAATCTCCCCAAAAACCTCCCCGCTCCACAACGCGTAACGATGGTCTGCCGCCCAAAGCCCCAAACAAATGGTTCCATGCGGAAAGGTCTTTCCCCAACGGTACCATTCCTGCCGCTGAGTGGCGTCAGGCCCAGGCTGCAGCCAAGGCCCTGCGCCTTGAAGAGCAGCTTCAAAATTCATCAAAAAACATTCAGGATGCGGGTTGGACATTTCGCGGCCCCACGAACATTGGTGGCCGAATAACCAGCCTGGCTGTGGATCCAACTGATGAGAATACTGTATTCGCCGGCTGTGCTGAGGGCGGGATTTTGCGCAGTACCAATGGTGGCTCCAGCTGGCAGGCGGTTTTTGATGACCAGTCGAGCCTTTCGGTGGGAGCGGTGGCCATTGATCCTTCTCATCCTCAAACTATTTATGCAGGGACCGGCGAAGTAAATCCTGGTGGCGGCAGTGTGGCTTATGGTGGCACCGGTTTGTATCGTTCCACCGATGGCGGAGATACCTGGCAACTGCTGGGCCTTGAGTTGACCGGATCCATTGGTCGCATTGTGATCGACCCAACCAACAGCAACCGTATTTTTGTCGCCGCCATGGGAGACCTTTGGTCCCCAAACAATGAACGTGGCATTTACCGAACAACTAACGGAGGCGATACCTGGGAGTTGGTCCATTTTATTGATGACCATACCGGGTGTGTGGATATTGTTCAAAGACCCGACCAGCCGGACGTTCTTTTTGCTGCCATGTGGCGGCGCATGCGTCAGCCCGAAGCTTATGATTATGGTGGATCCACTTGTGCCGTGTGGCGCTCCAATGATGGGGGCGATACCTGGGCTGTGGTTAATAATGGCCTGCCGGCCGCCGGTTCAGATAGCGGCCGTATTGGCCTGAGTTTGAGTATGGGTAATCCTGACCGAATGTATGTGGTCTATGCTGATCGTACGGGATACTTCGACGGACTTTACCGCACCTCCAATGGTGGTGGGTCCTGGATCCGAACATCGGACAACTCCCTGAACAGTTCTTTTTCGTCGTTCGGATGGTGGTTTGGAAATGTGCGGGCTCATCCCATGGACCCGGGCACTTTGTTCCTTTTGGGTCTCAATTTCTATCGCAGCACGAACAGTGGGGCCAGTTATCATTCGGCCGACGGGAGCATGCATGTGGATCATCATGCCCTGGCTTTTGGCTCTGGATCCAACCCGGTTATTTATGCGGGCAACGATGGTGGGATTTACCGTTCCGACAATGGCGGCACTAGCTGGAATTTCCTAGGTGATCAGCCCATTGCCCAAATTTATCGCATGAATCTGGATCGAAATATTCCGGGAACCATGTACCTCGGTGCTCAGGACAACGGAACCTATCGCAGTGTAAATGGTGCGACGAATAACTTCATCCGCCTGTACGGCGGCGATGGTTTCCAGCCACTGGTTCACCCGGAAAACTCCACACAAATGTGGGCCCAGTATCAGTATGGCGGTCTGGGGTATTCCGGAAATAACGGTAACAGTTTTTCAGGCGCCACCGGGGGTATTGGCGGGAGCGATCGAATTGGCTGGAATGCTCCTCATGTTCAGGATCCTGTAAATGCCGACCGTCGTTATTTTGGAACTCAGAAAGTTTACCGGAACAGTGGCAATACCAACTGGACTGCCATTAGCGGAGATTTAACTGGTGGGCCACACCAGAACAACAATGGTCAGGTGCGGGGAACTTTGACCACCCTGGCGGTTTCGGTGGTAGATAATGACATAATTTGGACCGGTAGCGATGATGGCCGGGTCAATGTTTTTAGCGGTGGCTTTGGAGGAAATTGGACTGATGTTTCTGATGGCCTGCCAGAGCGCTGGATTACTTCCGTACGCTGCGACCCTTTCGACCGCGAAACGGCTTACGTAACCGTTTCTGGTTTCCGATGGGGCGAAGATGCAGGGCATGTGTATCGGACCACCAACCTGGGATCCAGCTGGGAAGCAATTGACAGCAATCTTCCCAACGCCCCGGTCAACGAAATCTTTTGCGACCCACTTCTTGAGGGACACTATTACGTAGCTTCGGATCTGGGTGTTTTCCGGTCAACCAACTCAGGTTTGAGTTGGGAGGCCTTTAGTGAAGACATGCCTTCAGTTGTGGTGACCACTTTTGAATACCTTCCTGAAACCCGTCAGTTATTTGCCGGTACTTTTGGCCGAGGGGTTTATTTCAACAGTTTGCCCGATCCAGCCAGTGCAACGCAGCCGTTTGATGCCGGTGCCGGTGCCGGTCAATTGCTGGCTCCCTGGCCCAGTCCTACCACGGCGGGCTCAACGTTTGCTTTTGCCGCCAGAAGAGATGTGGATCTTCAGATTGAAGTGTACAACCTGGCTGGAAGACGGCTTTGGCAGCAGCCCCTGTCAATTCAGGCCGGGCAGAGCTCTTCTGTGGGGTGGAGCGGAAAAGACAGCCAGGGGCGCAGTCTGGCCTCAGGGGTTTATCTGGTCCGGGCGGTGGAAAAGGGAATCGTTTTGGGCAGTGCCAAAGTCATTCTTCAACGCTAAACCCATGTCCGCTTTTGTCCCTAATTAACGTATTTGTAATTAAGGGAGCATTGTTGGTGGGTAAGTGAGTCGCAAAAACAAAGCCGCGAACAGCTTAATGCAATCCTTTTCAGGAGGTCCGGGTATTTATCCGGGCCTCTTTTATTTCTGGTCCCGGAAGGGGCTCTCAAGTAATGTAATGCAGGTACAGGCACATTTGTTCATTTTCATTTGAGGGTCTATGAAGAAGTTATTGTTGTTACTAATGGTCTTGACGGTATCGACCTCCTTTGCTGAAGAATCGGCCAGGGTCCCCTGGCTGGAGGATGTCACCTGGTCCGAGGTAATTCGGGAAGCCCAGAATGATCCGCAACGCCCCATTCTCATTGATTTTTACGCCCAGTGGTGTCGGCCCTGCAAGCTGCTCGACGTTATGGTCTACAACGAATCTGAAGTCATTGATGAACTTTCCAACGTAGTGACTTTCAAAGTTGATATCGACAAACCAGAATACAAATTCCTGAAAGAAGAATTCAACATTTCAGTCCTGCCAACTCTGGTCTGGCTGGATGAGCGAGGACGGGAGCTGGACCGTTTTACCGGGTACCAGAACCGCGATGAATTTCTGGAAATTGTTCGCTCCATTCGCCAGGGTGGAAATACTTTTTATCGGGTGATGGATCTTCAGGTTGCGAGTCCGGAAGACCCCGGGTTGTTGTACGACCTTGCCAGACGTTTTTCTGAACAAGGTGACCTGATTTCCGCGGAAATTTATTATCGACGTCTGATGAGCCTTCGTTTCAACAGTGACAAGAGTGTGGTGACCAACGGTACTTTGGGTTTGGCCACTCTCGAGGAAGAAGCGGGACGCATGCATAAGGCCCAGTCTTTGGCACGTCGGGCCTCAACATTTTATACAGCTGAAGATACAAGCTCCACGGCAGATCTTATGGCCGTGGCTGCCTATCAAAGTGCCCTGGGTGACAGTGTCGGGGTTCTGGAAACCTACCGGACTCTCATCAAATTTAATGATCGCAATGTGGTTGCTCTCGACGGTTTTGTAAGAACTTCCACGGATTTGAAAATGGAACTGGAACAGGCAACGAAGTATGGTTTACGGGCAGTTATCATGAGTGATAGTGATCCTCGCATTATGGCTTCATTGGGGCGCTGTTATGCCCAGCGGAATTTATTTCACAAAGCCAAACGATGGATGAAAAAGGCTTCGGATAAAGACCCGGAGAATTTGGAATACAGCAACTTGGTATCTGAGTATCGTTTGGAGATGGAGAAGAGTCCCCATATGTACCGAGGACGTCGGCGTTAAAAAAAACGGGCCGACCAGCGTATAACGTGGTCGACCCAACGATCTGCCGGTGGGGGATTGGAGGGAGATACCGACAGGCCGCAAGTTGTAGTTGTTTGGAATCGGTGACCAATACTTTGAAGGCATGCTTCTGAATCTGTACTGTGTTTGTCTACCAACCCCTACAATTCATATAATAGACCATGATCGGCATATGTACAACGGAATAAACAAGAAATATCTAAATATTTTCAAAGAAATTATGCAAAATGATTGGAAATTTGAAAGAAAATGTTGAAAAAGTATCACAAAAAAAGGATAAAATATTTTTGTGTTCCTGTAAAAAATAACGGGAGGCAAGGGCCTCCCGTTATATACTACAA
>JAAEOA010000178.1 GCA_024223715.1 bacterium
CAAGTGCCGGTTCCACTGCGAATCAGAGCAGATCCCCCCAACCGGGTATCAAATTTGGTCCCAACAAATGGATCCTGGACATATTGAGACGGCAGAAAGCCATGACCATTAATGTATCGTTCTTCGCCACCACCAAGGTTAGGTGCTTCGCTGGCAAAAACCACTCCTGCAGTCAGAATCACCAACACGGCCATAACTGAGGTTGGTCTTCGCATGAAACACATGAGATCCCTTTTTCTGATTAGAAAGACAGTCAATAATTTTAGTGGATTCTGGAACAAAACCTGGAAAAAGTCAAAACCTTGTTGCCAATCCCTAATTCTCGTTATTCACTGTTGGTATGAAAAATATTAAACAACACACCACAAGGCTGCAGGGTGGCCTTCTGTTGAGCTCAAAAGGCCTGCAAAAGGCAAATCTTGATTTCTGCGATGGCCGCATTTGCCGCATTGCTGACTGGAGCGATAACTCCGGTCCCCAACCAGAGCAAATCATCGATATTGAAGATCGCTGGCTGATGCCCGGTGCCGTCGATGCCCACACCCACTTTGGCATGCCTTTGAGCAAAGGCCTGAAGAGTCTCGATTGGCGCCAATCCAGTGAGGCAGCTCTATTGGGTGGCACCACCACAATTGTCGATTTTGCCAATCCCCATAAAGGGCAACCATTGGCTGAAGCGGTGAATCAGTGGCAGGAGGCAGCCGCCCACCGGTGTCTTTGCGACTACAGCTTCCATGTCACGGTGGTTGATACCAGCGAAGAGCGTTTGCAGGAAATTCCTGCTCTGGTTGCGGCCGGTCTTCCTACTTTCAAAGGTTTTCTGGCCTATAAAGGCCGCCTCATGCTAGAGCCCGAACGGCTCAAAAAACTGATGGCATCGGTTCACCAGGCTAATGGTATGTTGCTCGTCCATGCCGAAGATGGCCAAATGAATGCTGAAGCTGAGAGCATTCTGCGAGACACCGGTCGCATTGCTCCGCGTTGGCATCCTTTGGCCCACCCCGAAGAAAGTGAAGTCAAAGCCGTTGCCGAAGCGGTGGCCATGGCTCTGGATACAGACTGCCCTCTGTTGGTGGTACACATGAGTTTGGCTCAGTCTTTGGACCGTTTGCTCGACGCCCGCACCCGGCGTGAACATTCGGGACTAAACACCCCTCTTTTTGGAGAAGTCTGCCTGCAACATTTGCTGGCTGACGACCAGCTATACGAAGCGGGTCACGAAGCTGCCCTGGGTGCCATTTGCTCTCCTCCATTGCGCAACAAATCAAACAACCTGCCCCTAATAAACGGGCTTAAGAACAATAGCTTAAATATTCTTTCCACTGACCACTGCGAATTCCCTCTAAAGACCAAAGCTGAAGCCAGTGCCGGTGGGTTCTACATGGTTCCCAATGGTTGCGGAGGTGTTGGCGAACGATTGGTTCTCAGCTACACCCACCTAGTGGCCAACGAGCTCATGTCTGTCGAGCGCTGGGTCGAAACTCTCTGTGAAAAGCCTGCGGACATCGTTGGTTTGGGCCACCGAAAGGGGTATTTAAAAGAAGGCTTTGATGCCGATCTGGTCGTCTTTAACCCCAATCCTGAATACCGGTGGACTCCTTTGGGACAGAGCGATCGTCACGGATCTCTTTGGAATGGAATGAGCGCCCAAGGAGCTGTGCAGGATGTCTGGTTGCGTGGAAAACAGACCGTCCAGAACGCCCGCCTTATTCAGGAACAACCTGGTGGCGAATTTCTGCCCAGAAAACTCTCTTTGAAAGATAACCATGAATAATCTATCCGATACCAAACGCGCTGGCCGTTATGGGAGAATTCGAAAACAACTGGTGGAATTGTTTCTTAAGAACAACGACCCGATAGCTCGTATGGCCACCATCAGTGCTTTGCTGCACCACAAAATGCCCTCATTTTTCTGGACGGGTTTTTACAGATTGCAGGATGGAAAACTTTTTGTGGGGCCTTATCAGGGTCCATTGGCGTGTGCCGTATTGCCAGGACCTGAAGGGGTCTGTTGGGCATCGGTAAATGAAGAAAAAACCATCATTGTCGCCGATGTTCATGCCTTTGACGGTCATGTGGCCTGCGATGAACGCAGCAAAAGCGAAATCGTTGTACCGGTGTGTGATGCTGACCGAAACATTGTTGCGGTATTGGATGTTGACTCAGATCAGCTCAACTCATTCAACGAAACCGACCAGGCTGGACTTGAGTCCATTGTGGAACTTATCCATTGTCCCTAGCTTCTTTTTCGGCGGCTTTCTTTTGTTTGCGCACCCTGATAAACGGCATGGCAAATGAGAGTATTGCCAGAACCAGCATGACGGCGCTCACGGGACGGGTTACAAAAATTGTGGCATCACCCATAATTAAAGCCCGACGGAAATTACTTTCAGCCATATAACCAAGAATCAGAGCCAGGACCAAAGGAGCGGTGGGGAATCCATAACGCCGCAGAATCCAGCCCAGAATTCCGAATACCAGGCAGAGAACAACATCGAACATTGAATTAGCAACACCATAACTGCCGACAAAAGCAATGACCAAAATGATGGGAAAGAGCAAAGCTTTGGGGGCAGATATTATTTTCACCCAAAGGCGGTTGCCCAGCACTCCCAGAACCAGCAAAATGGCGTTACCCAAAACCAGGCTGGCAAATAATCCATACACCAGATAAGAATTTTTTCCGGCAAACAATTCTGGCCCGGGTGTCACTCCATGTAACATTAAAGCACCGACCAAAACAGCGGTAGCGGCACTGCCGGGAATACCCAGAGTTAACAAAGGAACCAAAGCCCCGCCCACTGATCCTCCGGCAGCAGCAGCCGGCGCCGCCACTCCCTCAAGACTGCCATGGCCAAACTTTTCGGGTTCCTTACTGGTTCGGCGGGATTCATTGTAAGCAATAAACGCTGCAATGGTGGCTCCGGCACCGGGCACCACACCAATGACCGTACCCAAAGCCGACGATTGCAAAATACTGCGCTTCAGCCCCAGCAGTTCCGATCGACCAGGCATTTTACTGGAAAAAGTCTGCAATCCTTCCTGCACCGGTTTAAGGCGTTCAATGTTCAGCAGTACCTCACCCACGGCAAAAAGACCAATCAGAGCAGGAATGAAAGCCACGCCGTCAGTCAGTTCAGGAATATCGAAAGTAAAACGCATATAACCGGAAATTGGATCCAGACCGATGGTCATCAACAAAAGCCCCAACACAGTGCTGACGGCTCCTTTGAGCATGTTCTTTTGTTCCATGGAAACCACAATGGTCAGACCAAAAATTGCCAGGGCAAAATACTCGGGAGGGCCGAAAGCCAGAGCTGCTTTTGCCAGAGGGACAGAAAACAGAACCAGAATAAAAGTCCCAATAATGCCACCGGTGCAGTTGGCAACAACCGCAGCTCCAAGAGCTCTGCCCGGTTCACCCTGCTTGGTCAGAGTGTATCCATCGAAAGCCAGTGCCACCGCAGCGGGTGTCCCGGGAGTATTAATGGCAATGGCAGTAATGCACCCACCATAAGCACTGGCAGTGTAAACAGCGGCTAGAAGAATGAGAGCAATTAAAGGATGCATGCCGTAGGTAAAGGGAACCATCAGGGCCACACCGGTAGATGCGGAAAGTCCGGGCATTACTCCCACAAAAATACCAATAATAATGCCACCGGCAACTACCAGGGTTGGTTCCCACCAAGCGATGCCTTCAATTCCGGATCCCACGAGAGCCGCAAATCCTTCAGCCAGATTTTGTAGAATTTCCATGGTGCCTTACCTGCTCCTATGAAAAAAGACGGCCCATGGGCAAGGGCAGTCCGAGGGTTTGAATGAAAATAAACCAGCAGAAAACAAGCATGCCGGCAGTGAGCAGAACCACGGTCAAATGTTTGCGATATCCCATGGCGTAAATCCCACCTATTAATAGAATGAGCGTTGCCAGAAAGAACCCGATCAAGGGTAGCAGGGTCACAAAAAGAATCATCAGAACACACATGGATAGAACCAGGGAGATGCGGCCCCGGGTATTGTTTTCCGGCAGGCGGAGACCACCGACAATTTGCAGCAAAGAGAAAACAACCAGAACCACAGCCCAAATAATGGGAATGGAAGCCGCTCCAACATTCTGACCATTTGCCGGCGGTGGGAAGCTGAAAGCATACATCATAAAGAGCAAGGCCAGAGCAAGGCAAAAGCCCGCAATTGTGACCTGACCCGTGAGTTTGAATTTACCCAAACGAACAACCAGCAACAAAGCCGCCAGAACCCCGGGAGCCAGGATCCAACCAATGAGTCTTTTGCGCTGGGCCAACTGATCGGGTTCGCCCGCGATAATGTCGGCCATGCGTAAATACTTAATGGATTGATCGCCGTCGCGAACCACCAGTTCTTTGAATTTTTTCTGACGATAAAAAACACTCTTGGCTGAGTTTCGGTCGACAAATTCCACCCACTCCTCATCGGCCGACACTTTGGCCAGCATATCCACCAACCAGTCGCAAATTTCTGAAGGAGTGTCTTTGTGAACGGCAAAACCGCGCCACATTATTTCATGAGGCAGGTCGTAACCCAATTCCAGGAAGGTGGGGACATCTGGAAATCTTTCCAAACGATGCGAAGCCGATACAGCAGCAATTGTTAAATCCGGCCGACCCCGAACATCTTCTGGATTGCCCACATAAACCGTACCATGACCACCGAGCAATGCTGCCACGGCTTCTCCACCACCGTCATAAGGCAACCAGGTGGCCTTCATGCCAACTTTTTCCCAGGTTTTTACCGCCATCAAGTGATCAAGGCTGCCCACCCCGGGGCCCACCCAAATTTGACTCCCGTTTTTTTCCCTGGCATCACGAACGATGTCTTCAAAGGTGACCACATCGCTATTCCGGTTGGTGATCAAAGCCTCCGGGGCCTCCACCATACAAGCGAGGAAGCGATAATCGTCCATGTCTATTTTGCTGCGCGTGACCTTGATGGTGGAAATGAATGTGGCAGGGAAAGCCAGGACATGGTAGCCGTCCGCTTCCTTGCCCAAAACCGTTCGCATGGCCACGGCCCCACTGCCGCCGTAGCGGTTTTCAATGACCAAAGGAACATCGCTGTAATTGCGGGCTACTTTGGAAATCATCCGGGCAGTCAAATCGATGGCTCCCCCGGGTTTTGCGTGGACCACAAAAACAATAGGCTTGTCGGGATACTCAGCACAAACGGGCTGGGCAAAGCCCCACACCGCCGCGCACAAAACTGATAAGATCAAACCAATTTTTTTCATCATTTTTTCTCTGTTGGTTTTTTTGTTGTGTCAGAATCGCCATAACGCTGGACCAGGGCCCGGGCAATATTGGCGGAGTAACTGTTCATTTTTCGCAGGCAATCCATCATTTCCAAATGGAACTGACTACTGGCCACGGTTTCTTTCACATTGTCGCGCAATCGTTCGAAGTGATGCTGACGAAGATCACCTTCGAGAGCCACGTATTTGGCCTGTTTTTTGGCCATTCTTTTAGCCTTGTCCAGACTGTCGTCGGTAAAGGTTTCAATACTGCGGGAAATCTGTTTAATCATTTTTAAATGATAGGCACGAACTTCAGCAGCTCCGGTGTCAGAAAAGTGAACGCCCTGGGCAACTTTCCTCTGGGCCAGCGGTCGCAGTTCTTTGTCTATGATGTCGGCAATCTGTTCGTATTGTTTGGTCACATGCATCATCAGATAAACTTCATCGGTCTGGGTTTCGTTCAGAGACTGCTTACCAATGTCGATCAAATAAGCAGTAATCTGTTCGTCCAGAATATCGATTCGGTCTTCCATTTCGTGCAACTCATCGAGTTGAGACAAGTCGCCACTGAAAAACGGTTCGATGGATTTTTCAGCCATCTCTTTTACCGACTCACCCATTTTGATAATTTCCACTTTGGCCAGATTCAAAGCCAGAACGGGTGTCTGAAGCAAGGAAGGCTCCAGAAACCGGGTGTCGTAACGTACGCCCTCTGCATCTTCCCGATCGGGCATCATATGCATAATGAGTTTGGCAAAAAGAGCCGTAAAAGGAAGAAAGATCAGAGTCAGACTCACGTTAAAAACCGTATGGGCGTTGGCAATCTGACGAGGCATAAATTTTGCCAATGCCACCTGATCATTTCCGTCAATAATACCACCCGGTGAAATGTTTTGAATGAGTTTCGCCAGCAGGGGAATGAAAGCAATAGACAAACCAACACCAATAACTTTGAACATCGTGTGAGCCAGGGCTACCCGTTTGGCATCTCGTCCGGAGTTGATGCTCGCAAGTGCGGCGGTAATGCAAGTACCGATGTTGGCTCCGAAAATGAGGGGAATACCGGCATCCAGAGTGAGAAATCCCTGTTGGGCCAAAACAATAATAATACCGGTGAAAGCACTGGAGCTCTGTATGAGGGCTGTAAATATGGTCCCTACCAAAATACCCAGAATCGGATTCTCCAGCTCTGTCAGCATATTCAGGAATGGAGCGTAACTGCGCAAAGGATACATGGCCTTGCTCATGACATACATTCCATAGAACAACAGACCAAAGCCCAGCAAAACCGAGCCCACATTGCGTAATTTATCACTGCGCCCAAGCATTTTCATGAAAAAGCCGAGGGCAATCATGAGTAGGGCATAGTCGGTAAGTTTGAAGGCAATGAGCTGGGCAGTAATAGTGGTACCAATATCCGCGCCCAGAATAACTCCCAGTGTGCGGGCAAAAGTTATCAACTGAGCTTCCACAAAACTTACCAGCATTACCGTTGTCGCGCTGGAGCTTTGAATGACCATGGTGACAAACGCCCCCACGGCCACCCCAATGAAACGATTGCGCGTCAAGGCTCCCAGGATGGAACGCATTTTTCCACCGGCACTGCGCTGCATGGACGAACTCATCATTTCCATGCCATAAAGGAAGAGGGCCAGGCCACCCAGCAATCCGAAAATCATGAAAAGAACCCAGGTGGGCTTGCGCACCGGAATGTGGTAAACAATGCGAGCGTCTTCAGCGTCAGAGCCGGCAATGTTGGCCACTATGGTCACTGGTTTGTTTTTTTTGCCGGCCAGATAAACAAATTCCGCGATGCCATTGGGACCGGTCACAGCCGTTCCCAGATATTTTTCCTTGGGGGAAACCTGGCGGAAAGTAATTTCCACACCCTCAGCTGAAACACCATTTATTTGAGCAGCCAGAAGCAACTCGCCATGAGTGAGTACGGTTTCTCCATGCCCGGAATTGACGCGACCGGACTCATCGACCGGATGCTGTAGCCCTAAAGCAGCCGCCTGCACAGAAAGAACCGAGGCAAAAGTGAGCAGGATAATGAGGGACAGTCTCACAATATTTTGTTTCGGGAACATTAATGGCCTTTCAAATTTTTCGGATATGCCGGAAGTCTTTAGGGCTTTTCCAGACAGCTACCATCTGCAACCCACATGCCGAGATAGAATTATCCCGAAAATTTGTCAGTTTTTTACCTAAACGCAGTATTTAGTTTAAAGACAGTACCTTAGATTTGATATTTTCCAAACTGTTATCCTGAAATTTGCCAAAATGAACCCCGTGTGGCGAATTTTCGCCATAATCTTGTCGAAATTTCGTCTATTTACTCCCTTTTGGGCCCAATTTCAGGCCCCACACAGGCATAGGGGTTGTAAAAAAGGCTGTAATCATTTATCATTAAATACAGTGAAATCAAAAACTAAGATTTACAAAAAACATTCATCCGACATTAGGGAGATCGCCTCGTGATTGACGTGCAAAAGCTTTCCGTTCGCCTGCTGGTCCTTGTTTCAGTGACCTTGCTGGCTGCCTCAGCAAGTCTGGCTGGTGTTTTCGACCGTACTGTTCCCGGTACCGAAGAAAACCTGAATTCTCAGACCATGGCCCCTACCGGTCGCATCATCATTAAATTCTCGGAAACTTCCGCCCTGGAAGTCTCTGAAACCGGCATCATTGGGGGTGACGCCCAAACCCGGCAACGGGTTAACGGCCTGCTGACTCAACATGCCAAACAAGCCGGTGTTCAACGTCACTTTGCAGCAAGCATGCAGGATATTGAAACCAACCGCCTGCAAGGTGAACGCAAAGTGCGCCACAGCCTGCCCAACCTGAACGCCTACGGTTCACTGGATTTCAGTGACCGGGCCAGGGACCGACAGTACCTGTTGCAGGTTTTGAAATCGCTTCTGGCCGACCCTGCAGTGGAAACGGCCTTTCTGGAACCCATCGCCGTGCCTGCTTCCCTGGGTTTTGATGCCTTCACCGGCACCTTTAATCCTCCGGCAGTCAACGAAGACCACGACCTGTTAAAGTCTCTGACCCAGCCTTCATCCAGTGTTCTTTCCGATACTCCGGATTTCACATCCGCTCAGGGTTATCTGGGCGCTGCTCCTCAGGGAGTGAATGCTCTGGCAGTAGCCGAGGTGCCAGGTGCCCGGGGTGCCGGTCTCAACATTGTCGATGTTGAAGGAGCCTGGATCTGGGCCCATGAAGATTTGCCTGATCCCATGTACGATCCCGGCCCGCACCGTCCTGAACAATCCTGGAGAGATCACGGTACCGCTGTTATTGGTACCATCGGTGGTCTGGACAATGGTTATGGAATTACCGGCATCACACCAGAGGTTGGTATTGGTGGGGTCAGCATTCAGGCTTACACCACTGCCAATGCCATCAATGCCGCCTGGCGCGCAGTCAATCCCGGCGATTGCGTCGTCATTGAATTGCACGCTCCCGGACCCAACTCCGACGGCAACGGTCAATTTGGTTATGTGCCCATGGAATACTGGCAGGACAACTTCGATGTCATCCAGATTGCAGCAGCCAACGGCCGCATTGTTTGCGAAGCCGCAGGTAACGGGTCCCAGGATCTTGACGATGAAGTTTACGGTGTGACCTTCGACCGCGAATACCGCGACTCGGGCGCCATAATGGTTGGTGCCGCCAATCACGCCGGTAACCCAGAATGGTTCACCAACTACGGCAGCCGTGTGGATTTGAATGGTTGGGGTTCCTCGGTAACCACTCTGGCTTATGGCGACCTTCAAGGGGCTCCCAGCCATCCTGAAACTGAATTCTACACCAGCTATTTCTCTGGTACCAGCAGTGCGACTCCTATTGTCACCGGCGCTGTTCTGGCCCTGCAGGGTATTGTCAAAGAAGGCGCCAATGCCACTTTGGATCCCATCCTGATGCGTGAAATTCTTGTTCAAACCGGTAGCCCGGCCAACGGCACCAAGCATATTGGCCCCCGTCCCGATATTCTGGCTGCCTGGGCTGAAACCGAGATCGGCTTTGGTACTGTTGCCGGTGTGATTTCCGACTCAGATTCAGGCCTGCCCATTGCCGGTGCCATGGTTCATCCGGTAGATACCGATTATGAAGTATTAACCAACGAAAATGGGGAATTCAGCCTGGGCTTTCCCGCTGGTCCCGTGGGCCTGGAAATTTCATCGTATTTCCATGAAAGCCAGACTGTGAACCTGGAGGTTGTTGCAGGAGAAACCACCAATCTGCCCATCAGCCTGACCGCCTTGCCCACCGTTAATTACACCGGTCACATTAGCAGTCAGATTGATGGCGACCTCACTGGAGTGCGTGCCACCGTTCTTGGCAGCCCGCTGATTGCCAGCAGTGTCGATGCAAATGGTAATTTTAGTGTCGAAGGGGCTCCTGAAGGCCAGCCTTTCAGCATTCTGGTTGACGGTGTTACCCTGCACGGTGCCGACGTGATGCACCTGACTCCCATCGCGGACAGTCGCAATTTTCAGCCCCTGTACTTTCAACTGGCTGAAGTGGAACACACCTTTGAACTGTGGTGGGAAAACTTCAGTGACGTCAACAACAACTGGACCTGGGGCGTGCCCGCCAATGCAGAAGTCACCGCCTTCAGTGGTGAAAAATGCTGGGGCATTGGCATGGATGGCACGGGTTATCCTGAAAACACCGCGGCTTATCTTTTCTCCGGTTCGTACAACTTTTTTGGATCGGAACAGGCCTTGTTGTCCTTCCATTATTACTGCGATACCGAAGCCGGCTTTGATGGTGTCAAGCTGCAGGTCAGGAACAATAACGACTGGGTCGATATCATGCCCGAGTCCGAATACGACTCCGATAGAATTCAGGCCCTGAATGCTGCTCCTGGCTGGACTGGCCAAAGCGAAGGCTGGCGCGGTGCTGTTTTCGATCTTCTGCCCTACACCGAAAATCTCATCGAATTGCGTTTCATGTTCGCATCCGATCTGGGAATCAGCGAGGGCGGGTTCTACATTGATGATGTCACCTTCGACATGGGCGACATTACCAGTGCCGTAGAACTTCACCCGGGACTTGTGGCACCTTTTGCCCCTCGAGTGCACGCCTTCCCCAACCCGTTCAATCCACAAACGGAAATCGCCTGGGAAATTTCCCGACCTGGCGATTTGAACATCGAAATTTTCGATACTCGTGGCCGACGGGTTCGGGTTCTGCACAATGGACCGGTAAGTGCCACTTATGGCCGGACTCTGTTTAATGGTCGCAATGATCAGGGAGCAAAGCTGAGCAGTGGCATGTATCTGGTTCAGGTACGTGATGGTGCCGGAATGCAGAAAACAACGAGAATTAGTTTGGTTAAATAAATAATATTGTCAAAGGGCCCCGGAATAATCCGGGGCCCTTTTTTTTTTAGAATTCAGCCTCAGAACGACTCATCAGATCCGGACATTCGAGCCTGCAAAACCACAAACTTCTTATTCGAAGCCACCACTGTACAGTTTCCAAACAACCGCTCCAGTTTGATGTGATACCCCAAATGCTGGTTGCCAACAATCAGCAGCCTTCCGCCAGGTTTTAGAATTCGACGCGACTGATGGAACATTCCCCAGGCGATTTGATCGCCCACTGCCTGAGCCTGATGAAACGGAGGATTGCAAACAACCAAATCATAAGCCGAAGCCTGCAAATCCTGCAAACCGCTGCTCACATCAAAAGAAACCCGGCTGCTCAAACCATCGTGAGAGTCTGCATTTTCACGAGCGCAGGCCACCGCTTGGTAACTCTCATCCAGGCCCAAAACCTGGGCATTTTTACAATTTTTTGCCACGGCCAGAGCAAGAACCCCGTTGCCGCTTCCCACATCAAGCACCTGCAAAGCAGCTTCGGTTTTTGGTAAATGAGGCAAGAGAAAACGAGTACCCAGATCCAGATGGTCCCGGGAAAAAACATTGGCGCTGTTGCTGAGGCTCAGTCCAAAATCTTCCAACTCGTAAACAACATTTTCAAGAGTGTCCGGTGGGCTGAGGCTGGCATCGAAAGATGAAAAAGCCAATCGCGATTTCTTCCATCCCAAACTGGTTTTGGTTGGCCCCAGAATAGACTCCAGAAGTTCATACGCCCGCTTGGGTGTGTGTTTGATCATGCCACCGCTGATAATGCGCGCCCCGGGAGCCAATACCGGACGCAACCTCAAAAGGCTATCTTCCCAAAAAGCCATGCTTTTGGGTAACTTCATCAAAACCACATCAAATGGCCCCTCGGGAGTATCGCTTGCCGGAACAAAGGGCACACTTTCAGCAGACAGTCCGTTGGCCTCCAGATTATGAACCAAACCCTCACGCGAGTAATGGGAATCAGACCAGTAAATGGGATTCAGATGGTTTAGCGCCACAGCCAAAGCACCAAAACTGTCGTTGACCAAAAGCACTCGGCTGCCTTCGGCAACAGGGTCTTCAGAAATGTTTTTCAGAAGGAAATCATCGGCAGCATCCCAAGGCCGTAAAGGCTCTTTGTCGCGTAGAGGGAAACGCCGCAAGCTGATGGTTTTTCCGTTGTAACTCAGCTCATTCATTTGCTTTGTTCCCCTTCGAGCTCATCACCCGGCAAAGGAAACCATCGCAAGCGCTCCTGCTCTTCATCCAGAAGCTGACAGTCCGTCGCTTCAGCTGAAAACACACCTTTGTTATTTTTGAAGTCCTCAACAATGGCCCAGGCCATGTCCATATACTCAGCCAACGCACTTTCCGGTTCTGAAATGTGCGAGCTGCGGTACTGCATGCGGCCCGATTCATAACAAATATCGCCCAGTCGCAAGACCCGTCCAAGGCGAGCTTCGCGATGACGCCAAACGCCACTATCAGGGTCAAAATTGTAATGAGGTAAAAAGCGCCAACCTTCAGTGGCAATCAGGTCAATAGCTTTAAGAATGAAATTAAAGACTGCGTCAGAAATGAAATAATTGAAATTCACCCGCACCCAGCCCGGTTTTATACCTTCACCGCCGGCATCGATAGCCTCGTGAAAACGCATGCTGCGAGCCAGGTCAATACCAAGCAGACGATGGCCATAAGGTCCTGCACAGGAACACCCGCCACGAGCTTGAATACCGAACAGATCGTTCAACAGGGCCACCACAAAATTATGGTGAAGAACCTGATCTCCCCGATGCCTGATCACAAACGAAACAATGGACAACCGCTGGGCTTCAGCATTTCCCAAAACCTGAATGTTTGGATTTGCTGACCACGCTTTAGCCGCCCGGTCCACAAAACCATGCTCTAGCTTTTCAATATTTTCGGCACCCACCGCTTCTTTCAGATGGAAAACCAGGCCTGCTCGAATGGCCTCAATGATGGCTGGAGTTCCGCCCTCTTCCCGGTGTTCGGGATCCGTTAAATAAGTATGCTCTTCCGGACTGACATAAGAAACCGTGCCTCCACCAGGTACTGAAGGAATCAGATTTGTCAGCAACTTACGCTTGACCACCAAAATTCCAGGAGTTCCCGGACCCCCAATAAATTTGTGAGTAGAGATAAAAACCGCATCCTTATGGGCCAACTCTTCCCCAGCACCCAAAGGGTTCATTTCAATTTTTACATAAGGCGCAGCTGCAGCAAAATCCCAGAAAGCCAAAGCTCCGTGACTGTGAAGCAATCGTGAAATCCCCTGGGTATCGGAAACAATTCCCGTCACGTTGCTGGCCGCTGAAAAACTGCCAATTATTAAAGGCCGGGTGCCGTATTTGACCAATTCCGTTTGCAAATGTTCCTGATCAATCTGACCGTCGGCGTTTTCCGGAATAGTAACCACATCGGCAATGCTTTCACGCCAGGGCAATTCATTGGAATGATGTTCGTAAGGCCCAATAAAAACCACCGGGCGCTTTTCGGCGGGAATGTTTTCGCTCAAATTGTAATCCCGGTCCAGATTTCCCGGGATTCTCAAATTCAGAATATCGATCAGCTTGTTGATCGCACCGGTGGCCCCACTGCCGCTGAAGATAACCACATCTTCCTTGCTGCAGCCGCAGGCATCGAAGATAATGCGGCGGGCTTCATCCCGGAACCGGGTGGTCTGCAAACCTGTGCTGGAAGTTTCTGTGTGGGTATTAGCGTATAAAGGCAGCACTTCTTCGCGGATAAATTCTTCGATGAAGTCCAGAGAACGCCCGCTGGCAGTGTAATCGGCGTAAGTCATACGGCGGGTGCCATACGGACCAGCCAGAGCCCGGTCGTGGCCAATTATGGAATAACGGACCTTTTTGATCAGATGTTGCACATGTTCTTCCACAACTGGACCTCATGGTTTGAGTATTTTGGTTGCATGAAATATAACCCGCCGATAGGTTTTGGGAAACCAAATACCAGACATATCAAAATTGCCGGGACCACCGCTCATGCCAGGATCAATTGTGAAGCAAACTCCTCTTATTTTAGCCCTCACCTGGTTTGCAACTTCTCTGGCCCTTTTGGTCAGCGGTCTTTTTGTCCGTTTGGCACCTATTGAGCAATCTGTAGCCTGGCCCTGGACCTTACCCCTATCCGCTGCCCAAGGATTCACACAAATAGCGGCACTTATCCTGGCGACTGTTTCCGTTTTGTTGATTTTGGTTTTCACTTCGGCCGCAAAAGAACACCACCGCGCCCGGCCCTTCGCCGAACTGATCCTCTTTTTTCCCTTACTTTTTGCCTTTGTCTGGTATTTGTTGCCTGCCGGGCCACCGGGCAATCGAGACTTCATCATTGGTGGCTTACTGGCCATCGCCGCAATTTTTTTGGTCCGTAACAGTCCCAAACTATTGCCCAGACCAAAATGGAATCCCTCAAAGTCGCCTCTGATTCCGGATGCTGCTTTGGTCCTGGCACCAATAGTTTTGGGTTTGTTTCTGGGCAATTCCCTGGACCTGAAAGCAAGCGGACTTTCACTGCTTCTCTACCCTGTTTACGCCTTTCTGCAATTGGGGATTTTCCTGTTCCTGCCCGTCACCCGCCTGCGTGCTCTGGGACTCTCTCCAATACTGACCACCGTTCTGACCAGCCTGATCTTTGCCATCATTCACTGGCCCAACCCCGTGGTCATGGCGGCAACGTTTGGTGGCATGATGGTTTGGGCCCACCAATTTCAAAAAGGTCGTCCTTTGTGGCAACTGGCTCTGATCATGGGTTTGGTCGCCACTACTTTCAGTCAATTTTTACCCGATGATTTTACTCGCCATATGCGCGTTGGGCCCGGTTATGTGCGCCATGAAGCGGTCACCCGGCTGGCCGAAAATAAGGATCTAGAGCCATCTGTTGATGCTCAGGAATTTCTTAGTCAAATTTATCCGTCTTGCATGGGAAGAGAAATCCAGGCTAACGAAATCGTTACCTGGCTGTCACTTATCGATCAGAGCCGCCGATACGCCTGGGCCAATATTTTCATAGTCAGCAGTGAAAATCGCACCCGGCGGGAACTGACTCAGCAGTCGGCTCCACCAAAACCGGAGATCCATTGGACCCAATGGGAACCCCAATGGAAAAAGCAGGTCCAGGATTTTGCATCGGACGAGTACTGGCTCAGCCATGGGGGAAACTGGCGCACATATGCCTCTGCTCTATATCAGGATGTGCTTAACAGAGGAGCTTCTGCAGCGGAACTGGACAGCTGGAATGCCAAACTTTCGGTAGGCCAGCGCAAACGCCTGGTGGCCGCTCTTTTGGAATATCGCCTGGAAAACGGTACGGAAGTATTTCAGGGGATGACCATTGAAGATTTCAAAATGGCCAATTAATTTCCAAGGAAACAATCGGAAACGACACCATCGGGAACTAAAAGACCCTCCGGGAAACAAAAGTCCATTCACCCGGTTGAACCTCCACACCCGGCATCATTTCGGAACGAATCACTCGGCCACCCCGGTCCAAAATTTCCACTTTTAAATCGTAAATTCCTGCCGGCAAACTCATGCGAGCCAAATGAATGCTCTCTGGAATTGTGAGCCAGCTTCGCGTATCCGCACTTTCAGTGACTGAACCAAAGAGATTAGCCAGGGCACCAGCCAACTCATTCTTTTTCCCCACCTGGCGGGAGGCCAAATATTTGGTCAAACCCCGGGCAATGGTTTTAAAAAATATGGTAGGCTTTTCCGAATCAAAAGTAATACGAGCCGCACGACTCAAATTGGATACCTGATGAGTAACGGAATGACCGCCGGAAACTCCTGCAGTAATTCGAGCGCCACCAATATCTCCCACCGGATCCTGAAGTTCCGGAGCTGCTACGGAAACCCAATATTCAACTTTCCGCCCGCTGACCAGAGCCTGCATGTTGCCCAACCCTGCGTAAATTTCCCAGGCCCAAAAATTGGAATCGGAGTAGGTTTCCCCTTCAAAAATTGGAAAGTCAAATCTTACTTGTGTTTTGTGAGCCACAAAACCTGCTTCCAAAAAGAAAGCCACCTCGCCGTAACCGGGCTGCCATCCATTGTGGGCCACGGCTTCTTCGTAATCTTCACGAGTTTTGGTTTTGGCCTCAGAAAGTTCGGCCTCCTTAAACACATCCGGACAATCTTTTTTTAACTGATCCAACTCGGCATAAAACCCAAGGCGGCCCGCAAGGCGTTGCAAATCACTACTCAGGGTCCGAGGAATTTCAATATTTAAAGCCGTTCGGTTAATCTGATAAGCATTCGCAGCATTTCGGTAAGCCGTAAAAGCGTCATTTATCTCACCGTCAGAATCGTAAAGCATTCCCGAGTAATAAAGCAGGAAAGCACTGTTACGAACCTTGCGAATCAGATCGCCGTCTTCACTGCGAACTCCGGCTAAACTGGCATCAACATATTTCGCCAAATGCACACTGGCCCGGCGGGCCTCAACCTGTGCCGCATCGGGTTGCCCCAAATAGATATAGTTCAATGCTTTGTAATATGGAACCAGGGCCATTTCAAAAGGACGAGGACGATAACTGATAGCGTTGTCGTTAGTAACCAGGGAAAAAACCCCCTCACTGATGCTTTTGGTATAAAGATCATCGGCAAGGCGTTCAGCAGTTGCAAATTCAACATTACTTTCCTGGTACCGATCTGCAAAATGCAGCACCAGGCCCCGCTCCAGGTAATAAAGCAATTGGTCTTTGCTGCCACTCTGTTTTTCAATAGTCGCCAGAGCTGCTTCATAATCCTGTTGAACCAGTTGGGGACGCAAATCGGCAAATTTGGAACTGTAGGTTGAACAACCGCTAAACAGTAGAACGGCTGCGAGTAGCAAAAGTGCTCCCAGCCGTTCCGGTCTCCATGAAGTATGTTCAGACAAAGTGAACAATTTCACTAACCTTTGTACTTTTTGCGCCCAACAAATTTCTTAATTTTTTCAAAGCCGGCCCAGACCTTTGTATTGTCTTCCAGGTCCACCAGATAACAATCGACCTGGTAATATTTGACCTGATCGCCACCTTCCTGGTCCATAATCATATTGATCTCGCCCATTAGCATATAGTCCGCACCTTTTTCCATGCCCCATTGTTTCATGGTCGATTCGCTGGAAAATTCCTGTTGGTCGGCCCGCTCGCTGCGCACCTGATCACGTTCTTCAGCAGAAGCGACAACTTTGACCCGCCCGCTGTTAATGAATGAGCGCTCCAGATCAGCAATAAAAGTTTTCACCGCAATGTGCTCGGGGCTTTTGTTGCGAATATTGCCTACAATGAGATAGGGTTTTTTCCCGTACTCAGCCCGGAAATCCTCCACCCAGCTGCTGCCCGTAATTTGGGTTTCCAAAGCAGCAGATACGTGCTGGCTATCAATGTCATTCCACTCGCCAGATAAATCGATTTGCTCTTCAACTTCCACCCGGGTGACTTGTTTGCCGCCGGAGCAACTGGCCAGCAGAAAGACTGCAGCCACCATTAGCAAGGCCAGACGTGTATTCTTGAAATTCATGTTTATCCTCCGGTTATCTCAATTGGTTCATGCAATCGGTTCATGCAATTGGCTACGTTTTGATCAATAAATCATTTCCGCCAGATTCTAATCATCTCTCAGTATCCATGATTAACAGAAACTATCAATCATTTGTTCCAGCAACTTAATCTGCAAATATTTCCTTAATCAAGTTGCGGGTCAAATCACGAACAAGATCCCGGCGTTCTTCGGACAGGCCGATGCTTTCATCGAACGATTCGCACTCACCAGCGGTAATAACAGCCACATCTTCAATCAGGTCATCATCGATCTTTGCCAGGGCCAGGCCGGACAGCTGTTCTTCAGCAAGTTGGCTGCGCATGGGTATGGGAGCAGCCCCGGCAACGGCAATGCGAATTTGGATAAGTTTTCTTTCTTCAATTTCCGCGGCTATGGCCACCTGCACCAGATCTGTCTGAGCATCGGGCGAGAATATTTCCGCAACAGAGCAACGCCATCCAGCCATATCATGGGGCAGTGCAAATCCTGCCAAAAGGCGGTCCCCAAGAACCGTTTGCATTGGACCTGCAAAAAACTCGCTTAAGGGAAGGCTCTCCTGACAGTCAACATCGACAACAAAACATACTGCATCTAGCACCAGAAGGACCGGAGCCATCTCAGCTGAAGATTGAGCCAGGCAGATGTTTCCGCCTACGCTCGCAGGACCCAAAGCTGACTGCAGACAATTCCTTGCCGCCACTTTGCTGACAATGCCACCAGCAAAACTGTCCAGAACTTCACTTTCAGAGCAATCCTGAATGGTTGTGGTGGCCCCAATCAGGATATCACCCTGGTTGGTGGCCGCAATACCCGTCAGGCCGGCCTCATTTATTTTCACTGCGAAGTCAAAACTCTGTCCACGCTTGCCAATCTCCGTACCCCCGGCAATAAAACAGCCCGTCCCCGTGCCGTTTTTTAACATTTCAACAGCCTCTTCAGGTGATGTGGCTACTTTGGTTTCTTTATTATCCCCCATGGGATTCCCCTTTCTGAACTGACAATTACCAGCTGGGGAATTATACTTTACGAAACATAATTTAGCCAAGGCAGACTGAGCCTTTTCACAATCTGGAGATTCCATGGCCAAGCAGAAACTGTTTCTTTTGGAAAATGCCCAAACCCTGGTCACAATGAATGCGGACCGAAATATTCATACAAATGGCTGGGTGGCTGCCCGTGACGGCATGATCATTGCCATAGGTTCAGGCCCGGCACCTGAAAAAATAGAGGGTGACGACCGGGACCAATTCACCAGTTTGGATGCCAGCAATTGTGTGGTCCTGCCGGGATTGGTCAATACTCATCATCATCTTTTTCAAACCCGAACTCGCGCTTATGGACCAGTTACCGACCAAGAACTCTTTCCCTGGCTTCAGGCTCTGTACCCGGTTTGGGCTGAGCTGGGTGACGACCAGTTTTATCAGGGCGCCCTGGTGGGTTTTAAGGAACTGATGCGCAGCGGATGCACTACCACCACGGATCATCACTATCTGTTCCCTGCCGACGCTTCTGACAATATCATCGATATTACTGTCCTGGCCGCCCGTGACGCGGGAATTCGTTTCCACCCCACCCGCGGTAGCATGAGCCGGTCTCAGAAAGATGGCGGCCTGCCCCCGGACTCCGTAGTTCAGGACGAAGAGACTATTCTGGCTGACTGCGAACGAGTCATCGGCAAATTCCACAACCCGGAACCTGGTTCCATGGTCCGCGTAGCCCTGGCTCCCTGCTCTCCATTTTCCGTGAGCCCTGAATTGATGCAGGAAACGGCCAACCTGGCTCGAAAAAATCAGGTCCGTCTGCACACTCATTTGAGCGAAACCAAAGATGAAGACGCCTACTGTCTGGAGATTTATAACAAACGACCGGTGGACTTTCTGGAATCCGTTGGTTGGCTGAGCGATGATGTCTGGTTAGCCCATGGCATTTGGTTCAACGACGAAGAGATCGTCCGCTTGGGAAAAGCTGGAGTCAGCATCGCCCACTGTCCGACCTCCAACATGCGTCTGGGTTCGGGAGTGTGTCGGGTTCGCGATTTGCGTGGCGCCGGATCGCCCGTAGGCCTGGCTGTCGATGGTTCCGCCAGCAACGACAGCAGCAATATGCTCGCCGAACTGCGCCAAAGCCTACTGCTGCATCGGGTCATTCACGGAGCGGCTGGCATGACCATTAATGAAGTTCTGGAAATGGCCACCCTGGACGGGGCCGCCTGTCTTGGGCGCACAGATATTGGCTGTTTGGAAGTTGGCAAAGCCTGTGACCTGGCAGTGTTTGATTTGGAAGCTATTGGGTACGATGGCGCCCACGACCCGGTGGCCGCCCTGCTGTTGTGCCACCCGGAACCGGCACGCGAAGTGGTGGTTGGTGGAATAGTTAACAAGCAACAGGAGCGTTGATCCTCTCTGGCGGTCATTCTTTCGGAGGAAGTTCTCCCTGAGCTGGCCAATTCCGAATATTGATATCTCGCTGCGGGAATGGAATTTCAATTCCGGCTTCTCCCAAGGCGTTATAAATACGTGTATTTAGCCCATCAATAACCTTGCCCCTGAAAGCAGGATGACGGGCCCAAACCATGACCTGAAAATCGAGACTCGACTCTCCCATGGCCACAAAACGAACCGTTGCCTGCTGATCTTTTTCCAGATAGGGCATTTCCACGAGGGCATCGACTAAAGTTTGCCGCACCTGTTCCACGTCGCTGCCATAAGCAACGCCCACGTTGACCCGAACACGCATGCGAGACGAAGGGCCACTGGTCTCATTGATGACCATACTGTTGCCAATAACTCCATTGGGGACTGTCACTTCAACATTATCGTTGGTCAACAATCGGGTCGAGCGCATGCCAATGTCAGTGACCACACCACGGGTTTGGCCATCAATATAAATGTACTGTCCCACTTTGTAGGGAGCATCAACGAGAATAAAAATTCCGGATATGAAATTGGCCAATGTATCTTTGGCGGCAAAACCCACCGCAATACCCATAACCCCGGCACTGGCCAACCAGCTTGTCAAATTGATTTCCCAGGCAGACATAATCATGTAGGTCTGCACGGCAAAAAGCACAACTTTAAAAATGAATTTAAAGAGTGGCAGTGTGGAATTCTGAATCCAGGTATACTTGTCGGCAACTTCACTCAAATACTCAAAAGTGATGGACGAAATATCCAGCAGGGCTTTGCCTACGAATAGAACCAACAAGGTGAGGAAAAGGGAATCGATGAGTCCTTCCACATGGGCATCGCCAACCCAGTCACGAATCAGCAAATGAGCCGCTTCAAGAACCACTACCCGAATGAGAGTCAGGTTGAGACGGGAAAAAATCTTGTCATCAATTTTGGTTTTGGATCGACTGGCCACCTTGTTTAAAATTGGCAGAACAACCAGGCGCAGGAACACACCGATAACAAAAGCACCAGAAATGATGACCCCTGCACGCCACCACGGATCCACAAAAATTCTGTCCAGACTTCCCAGAACTTGATCAAACACTGATTCCATTTCAACTCTCCTGAGGAATAGCAGGCCTTACTTTCAAAACTTTTTCTTTTTTAATATGCACTGTGCCGGGTTTGGCCCCTCGGGGCTTACTTACATACTGAGCCTTGGTGCAGCTTACGGCTACTTGTTTCGATTCACGTTTCTTACTATGCCAGGCGGCAATGGCGGCAGCCTCTTTCAAAGTGCCATTGCCTGGGCTCTCGCCAGTTGGCACCTGTAAAACCACATGACTGCCGGGCAGTCCCTTGACGTGAAACCAATAGTCGTTGGCTTTTGCCATTTTGATGGAAAGATGATCGTTATCCTGATCAGCTTTTCCAGCCAGCACCACCCAACCGCCGGGTAATTCGTAGCGCCACAGGCAGGGTTCAAAACGAGTAAATTTTTCAGGACGGGGCATAACTGCCTTTTTTGTTGAAAAAAAAATTCCGAGAAGGGCCACAGCTGGGACCACCGTCCAGACAAACCCACCCCCGTTACTTAACTTCCCGAGGCTCCATTTCATCATCGAACCGGGCTCCGTAGTCTACAGCCACACCATATTGAGGGTCTTCAATGATGCTCACTTCCATAAGATCGCCAGCCTTATCCAGAAGTTTTTTACAGTCAGGGCTCAGGTGGCGCAAGTGGAGGTTTTTTCCTGCACGTTTGTATTTTTCAGCAAGGCTGTCAATGGCCTGCAAACCACTGGTATCCATTACCCGGGTGCCGAGAAAATCGATGATGACTTCATCTGGATCATCACGAGGGATGAACAAGGCGTTGAAGCTTTCCACTGAAGCAAAAAACAGCGGACCATCCAGAAGATAAATTTTTTCTCCTGCTTCGGAAAAGCGAACCCGAGTATGAATATTCTGGCTTGCTTTCCAGGCCAGAACCAGAGCCGAAACAATCACGCCAACCACCACAGCAATTGCCAAATCCGTGGCTACGGTGACCGCCGAAACCAAAACCAGTACAAAGGCATCGGATTTGGGAACCTTGCGAATGATTCGCCAACTGGACCAGGCAAAGGTGCTGATCACGACCATGAACATCACACCCACCAGAGCCACCAGGGGAATCATTTCAATCAGGTCCGAAGCAAAAACGATAAAGAACAGCAAGCTCATGGCGGCCATGATTCCTGCCATTCGGGTGCGACCGCCAGACTCCACATTGATCATGCTCTGTCCAATCATGGCGCAACCACCCATACCACCAAAAAATCCGGTAATGAGGTTCGCTCCACCCTGGGCCATGCACTCCTGACCGGTTTTACCGTGGGTCTCAGTAATTTCGGAAACCAGATTCAAGGTCAGCAGACTTTCAATGAGGCCAATGGCTGCCATAATTAAAGCGTGAGGGAAAATGATCACCATATTGTCCCAGGTCAGCGGAACTGCCGGAACACTGAACTTGGGTAACCCGCCGGCAATGGAAGCCATATCACCAACATTGCGCACATCAAACTTGAAGACCAGGACCAAACCGGTAGTCACCAGTATTCCGACCAAGGGAGCCGGCACAGCTTTTGTAATTTTTCCCGAACCCCAAATCACAAACATGGTCACAAACACCAATCCCAGCATCAGCATCAAATCGCTCTGTGGCAGCCAGGACATTCCCCCCATGCCGTCATCCATTTTGAATTGGCTGAATTGGGCCAGAAAAATAACGATAGCCAGACCGTTCACAAATCCCAACATGACCGGATACGGCACCAGTCGAATAAATTTTCCAAGATGCAGCATCCCGGCAATTAATTGAATCACACCCATTAGCACAACGGCGGCAAACAGATATTCGGGGCCATGATGTGTGACCAGTGAAACCATCACCACGGCCAGAGCGCCGGTGGCCCCGGAAATCATACCCGGCCGGCCGCCGAACATGGCAGTCACCAAACCCACAATAAAAGCGGCGTACAGGCCCGACAAAGGAGCTAACCCAGCCACAAAAGCAAAAGCAATGGCTTCCGGAACCAAGGCCATGGCCACGGTAAACCCGGACAAAAGCTCGATTCTGATGCGCGATGGCGTAAATTTTTCACGGGCATGCTGAATAATGTCGGTAGTCTTTTTCAATTTTTGAATCCTTGGAAGGTGCATTTTTTTGGGAAGTATTCAGGACAAGATCGCTCGGAGTATGTGTGTTTTTGTTTGTTGAGTCAATGTTGCCGACAATATGCACTTCTGATTTCAATATAATTTACCAAATTATTTCCAGAACGAACACCAATAATGTTATGGTGCCTGAAACCTCAAACCAGGAGTAACTCATGTTCGGCTTTTTCAATAATACTCAAAAAAAATCCAGCTTCTTGCTTTTGTTGGCCACCTTCGCCTGCACCATCACGTGTCTGCCAGTCTTCGCCGAGTACACAACCCCCGGGTTTGGCTCCCAATATTCTTTGGATCAACTGGTGGCTCAGTCCGGTGGTGCAGTAACCGGTGGCAACGACCAGTATGTATTTCATGACTCAGTGGTCATTTCACAGGGTGATCAGCTGAACATTTCTGCCGGCCAGGTTCTGGAATTTCAAAGCATGGCTATTGGCCTGGAAATACACGGTTCCCTGGTAGCCACAGGCACCGAAGCCAACCCCATTGCATTGACTGGTACCAACCTTGTTCCAGGATCATGGCGCGGGCTCGACTTCAACGATACCATCGCCAATTCC
Source organism: bacterium (assembly GCA_024223715.1). GTDB lineage: Bacteria > Krumholzibacteriota > Krumholzibacteriia > LZORAL124-64-63 > LZORAL124-64-63 > LZORAL124-64-63. Next base: position 23,359 of record JAAEOA010000178.1, read on the forward strand.
ATTTTTGAACTGGCCCATGTTGAAATAGCTTATGCCGACATCGCCATCGATGTTTTTGAGGGTGACGTTTTGCTTGAAAACTGTGAAATCCACCACAGTCTGGACAAAGCTGTAGACATTTCCTCTGCCAATGGAGTTTTCCGAAATTGCCATTTGCACCACAATCAGCAGCGGACAGTCAGCATGACTTTGTCTTCATCGCCTTTATTTGAAAATTGCATTCTAGAGTATAACAACCGGGAAAACAGTTCACCTTACCCCTACTTCAATGTTGGTTTGCAGGGAACCAACTCCCCCACCATTCGCGGTTGCCAAATTACGGGCAACGGCAGTGAGATGAGCGGTGGAATGGCTTTTTGGGCCAGCTGTGTGGCCTTGGTTGAAAACAATAATATTTCCGGCTGTGGTTATGGCATTCTGTGCTACAGCACCGGCGCCAACCCAATCATCCATAACAATACCATCAGCGAAAACACTATTCATCCCGATACCGTGAACTGGGGTTTTGGCGTGGCCTGCAATGGAAACAATGCGCCCATTCTGACCGAAAATGAAATTAGTGGCCACGGTTACGGAGTGGCCCTGATTAATGGTGCCCACCCCAATCTGGGCAACGTCAACAACGGCTCAACTGAGGATGACGGCTTTAATTATTTCCACGACAATGGTCTCGATGGAAACCTGTACGACCTGTTTAATAATACTTCTTTGGACATCATGGCCCAGGCAAACGTCTGGGGCCATTCACGCACTTTGGCCGAAGTCGAAGACCGGGTTCAACACCAGGTTGACGACCCGTCCCTTGGATTTGTTACTTTTGAACCCGCCCTTCTTTTCACCGCTGCCACGGACCAGAACCTGCCGGGTATTCTGACAGATGTTTCAGCATACCCAAACCCGTTTAATCCCCGGGTGGAAATCAAACTGAGCCTGGAAAAACAGGCCGATGTTTCGTTATTCATTCTTGATGCCCGTGGCCAACGCGTGGCTCTATTACATCACGGCCCCATGAATCCTGGGGCGCAACCTCTGGTCTGGAACGGCACCAACAACCAAGGAAAAGCCATGGCCAGTGGCGTATATTTTTATCGTGCTGTAGTGAATTCAAAAGAATCGTCCAGTCGAGTAGGCAAACTCGTTTTGGTGCGATAAATAAGGGAGCTCGCCGTGAAAAGTTTTCGCAAGGAATTATGGTTCGAAACCCCTACCCGCCGGGCTTTCATCAACATCTCATCGCATGTTGAAAACTGTCTGGCCGAAAGTGGCATCACCGAAGGATTGGTTCTGGTTAATGCCATGCATATCACCGCTTCAGTATTTATCAACGATGATGAAAGTGGTTTACACCATGACTACGAAGTATGGCTCGAAAAAATAGCCCCTCATGAACCGGTTTCCGGTTACCGTCACAATGTGGGCGAAGACAACGCCGACGCCCATATGAAGCGGCAGGTAATGGGACGCGAAGTGGTTGTGGCTATTACTGATGGAAAATTGGATTTCGGCACCTGGGAACAAATTTTCTACGGTGAGTTTGACGGGCGCAGGGCCAAGCGGGTTTTGGTTAAAATTATTGGGGATTGATGGTTGGTTTGTTTGGAGGCCATAATTGTTGCCGGCCGAAATGAATACCCAGGCATTTGCTCTTTTACGGAAGAATGATTGCCATGAGCCAAACGGTGACAAGCGGAGCATAGACATTTCAGGTTTTCGGGGCCGTTAATGCCCCCCATTGAACGGGGAATGAGGTGATGGATTTCCAGAAATCGGGTATTCCCACACCCCGGAGTTTCACATTTGTGACGAGCGTTGGCCAGGACCCGGCGGCGGATGGCTGGAGGGATTGAGGTCTTGTTTCGTTTGCTGTTCTTGGTTATATGTCTCGGATCAATACAAACATCTTCGTATTCCGATGCATTTTTCCCATCCGAAACTTCAATCTGGCAATCGCACTGAGCCCGCTCATAGTCTGCTTTACTGATTTCCAGTTCCCCTTTACTGGTCTGCACTTTTGAGGATTCACACTCAGGACAATGGTGAATATGAATTTGAGTTGAAGGCCTGGAAATCGCTCCCCGGGGAGCGATTTTTCCTTCTTGGGTCTCTTCCAAAAAGCCTTCCATAATTTCCAGGAGAGCTTCCACTTTTTCTGATGAAATGTTGCGTTTTTTCCTAACCTGTTCCCACAGTTTTTCATACCTGGCAAATTGAGTTGGTGCCATTTCCAAATTCACTTTGACCGGCAAAACGGCTCTCAGAGGTTTCTTTTTAGGTTTGGGCAAAAACGAAGGTTGCCCCTTGGCTTTTTCTTTCGCTTCAACTTTTGCTTTTTTTACTTCATCTTCAACTTTGCGCCGAGAATTACTCTTCGCAAAATCCAACCATTGCTTTTCATTTGTCTCATCGACAATATCAACCAGCACCCGGCCCAGGGTATAACCCAGTTCGCCATTGCTGATGGAATTTTTTAACTCCGGAAGTTTATCCAGTTTTTTGGTCAGGGTAATGAAGTGGCCGGTTTTGGAATTACTAAACCCCAGTTCTTCCCTGGCGTACTGATTCACGGTACTGAACCCCAAGTCTCTAAATAGCTTTCGATTGTAAATTTCCCCAAACCAATCCAATGAACATTGATGAGCCAAATCTTTGATTTTGAGTGCAGTTTTCAGTTCCTGGTCTACTTTTTTGGCAGATTGGTTGGAACAAAATTTGGAAAGATTTTGCATGATTTTTCCTTAAACTGGAGTTCCTTGGGAGGATGAAACCAATATACGAAAAAAAAGCAAAAATCGCAAGTAAAAAACGGGTGGAAATACAATAAATTCAACAGCTTGAATGCTTTGCTCTGGCCTAATTATTGCTCGAAAAAATAGCATAATCCGATACTTTTTTCACCCAAAAAAGGGTGTGTCAAGCCAACTGTGTAAACAGTCCTTCATGATTTATTCCGGCACCCTAACACGATCGAGAAGTAGTTCAAAGCTGCAGGCCAGTCCTGTATCGGCTTCGTCCATCTCTTAGCTGCCCGGATGATGGCCAGGTACAGTATTTTGCGGACGGAGTCATCTGTGGGGAAGGCATTCCGTTTCTTGGTCACCTTTCTCAGTTGAGCATTCAGTGATTCCACAGCATTTGTCGTGTAGATCGCTTTCCGGATTGGCGCTGGATAGCCAAAGAAAGGGATCACGTTATCCCAGCGATCACGCCAGGACTTGGCCGCCAATGG
>JAAEOA010000179.1 GCA_024223715.1 bacterium
CTATCCGGAACAACGCGAAGCGAGTCATCCTACTACTGGAAAAATTTTAGATCGTTTTGATAATATTTGTACTTATAAAATAAAGGAGAACTCAAAAGTTGTCGAAACCTTTAAGGATAGTTTAAATGAAGATCAAAAACTTATATTGAGTCTGTTAAATATTGGAGAGGCCAAATATTGGAAGTCGGCTTCGCAGTCAAATTAAACTCGGAAAAAATGACATTTCTTATGCGCGGAAAGTAAGGTTCAGCTCAGCTTATAAAATTGAAATAAGCCGGGGAAGGTACAACTGTGAAATTTATAACGAAAATAGAGGACTATGTCAAATTATTCAATTCAGCCGGAAAAAAAAGATCCCCCCAGTTGAACAGCCGGGGGGATCGGAACGAGACTCAAAAACATCCATATCACAGGCAGGCTATGCCAGGATTTTTTTCAAGTCTCCTTCAGGTGTTCCAATGGGAGTGAGGTTGTAATTTTTTACCAGTACATCCAACACATTGGGGGTAACAAAAGCCGGCAGGGATGGGCCCAGGTGGATATCCTTGATGCCCAGGTGAAGCAGGCTCAGCAACACGGCAACTGCTTTTTGTTCATACCAGGAGATGATAAATGACAGGGGCAATCCGTTGACATCGGTATCAAAGGCCTTGGTTAGAGCCACGGCAATGAGCACTGCAGAATGGGCATCGTTGCACTGGCCCACATCCAGGAGCCTGGGAATGCCGTTGATATCCCCCAGCTGTTGTTTATAGAATTTGAATTTTCCACAGGCCAGGGTCAGCACAATGCTGTTGTCCGGTGTTTTTTCAACAAATTCAGTGTAGTAATTCCGGGATTTTTTCACCCCGTCGCAACCACCCACAAGGAAAAAATGGCCGATGGACCCATCCTTAACACCAGCAACGATTTTGTCGGCAACACCCAGTACGGCATTGTGGCCGAATCCCACCAAAATTTCCATGTCTGGTTTGTCTTCAGTGTATCCGGGCAATTCGAGTGCGCGGTCCACCAAAGGCCCCAGATTCTGCTTGCTGACATGGGTGACGCCCGGCCATCCAACTGTACCGGTGGTGAAAATATTCTTCTTATAGGTCTGTTTGGGTTTCTGGATACAAATGGAGGTCATCAGGGAGCCCCTGGGAATTGATCAAATTCCTTCTTCTGGTTCTGCCAGGCAGTGCCATAGTGGCCGTAAAAATGGGGAAACCGCTCCTTGAGTTTGGGATATCCGTGGGAAGGCAGCATCTCACCATGGGTGTAAACCACAATCCCTTTTCCCTGGCTTGCTTTTAAAACAGCTTCCAGGTCAATGAGGTCATGGCCGGAAACAAGGATGGCCTTGCCTTTTTTGGCACCCAGAGGAACTTTTGTGGGCACCGGATTCCCATATGCACCGGTATTGCCAAGGTTGAGCAGTTCCATAGCACGAAGATTTTTTTCACCACACTCCAGGACCAGGCCCAATAAATCGTTCATGCCAAGGCTTTTGTCTTCCAATGCAGCCAGTCCCCGGTGGACAAATTCATAATTGCCTTCATCTTCCTGGTCATGCTCAGCAGCATGGTCTGTATAGGCTGCCATTCCCTTGATGCCGAATAACAGCATGTGCTGCAGGGAGCGAATATCCGGATTAACATCCGGGTCCGACATGAGCCCGTAATTTTTGGCCTGCTTGACCATTCCCTCCAGGGTGGGTTTGAGTTTCAAGGTTACGGCATCACTGGTGGTTTCAATTTTCCCGCCGGCAGCTGTTACCGCTGAATCATTTTGTCCCTGAGGGAGACGGATTTGAACAGGAGGTCTTCAAACCGGTACGGGTCAAATTCCACATTGGTCAGGGTGGAAAACATGGCCATGCAGGTGAATCGGTTGGTTTCTTTATCAGAGATATTGACCTTCCGCCCTGCAACAGATGCAATCGAAAGACCTTTGAGGGTATGAATCAGCAGATCCTGGAGGGCGGCAACTTCAGGGGTTTTACCACAGACCCCTTTGCGGGTGCAGGCTTTTCCCTTCATGGTCTGCTCACACTGATAGCAGAACATCTTATTTTTATCCGAAGATGTTGCAAAAGCGGATTTTGATGTCAGAATGGAGGGAAGCAGTGCACTTCCGGTCATGACCAGTGTACTTTTTTTCAAAAAATTTCTCCGCGAGATGTCTTTTTTATTCATGTCTCTCCTTCTCTTTCAAAATTTAGAGGATAAAGGGCAACACCCCTGTTCATTGTGGATACATCCTAAAGGAGAGACAACTTAAGATCCTTGACTTAAATCAAGGAACACAATAAAAATGCAGTAATTCTAGAGTTTTTTATGAGAGGGCAGAAAAGACTATAGCTCTGTGTTTGACCTTGTGCCCCAATTTTCAATCCCCTCTTAACCCCTGTTGCAAAAGCCGGAGGGCTTCAGAGCCAAGGCGTCACGGGAGGCCTTCGACTGAGCTCGGAATGATTCAAATTGTAGTCGGCTACCTTGAAAGTATGGAAATTTCCATTTATTAGACAAGATAAACAGGATGTTTAGGATAAATTTAGCTTTTAAGCAGAAA
>JAAEOA010000180.1 GCA_024223715.1 bacterium
TCACCCCCCCCCCCCCGAAAACTAAACCAGTTTTATGGCCGGGTGTTATTATAAATGGTTAAATTTCCAAAACCTGGCCATTGCCCCACTGCCCGATAATGGATATAAGCCCTGGGGGTTTGTTTTCGCCAAAGAACTGGCTAATGAATGCGTTGACCATTTAGAATCTCCTGCTGCCAAGCTGATGAGGGCGGACAGAATATTCTTCTCCGGTGGCGAGCCTACCATACACCTGCCCTATATTGAAAAGGTCATTGCCGAAGTCCGCAAGCTGTCTCCGGGTCTGAAAGTCAATTTCGACACCAACGGGTATCTGACCAGCGACAGTTTAAAAAAGGTGCTGAAATTCACCACCTCCATCACCTATGATACCAAAGCGTTTAACGATGAAGTGCATCTGGCCTTGACCGGCGCCTCGTCCCAACCTGTTCTGCGCAATGCCAAATATATCGGCCGTTTTGCCAAAGACAAACTCTGGGAGTACCGAATCCTGGTTATCCCCAAA
>JAAEOA010000181.1 GCA_024223715.1 bacterium
AAAAAAAGGTAAAAAATGAAAAAAAGGGAAAAAACTTAAAAGTGGGAAGTGAAAGGGGGCTTCCGGAAAAGCCCCCTTTCAAATCAGTCCATGTACCAGCGGAAACTCAGCAAGGCGTTGTGGCTGAAAATTTCTGTATCATCTAAACCTGAAAAAGCTCCAACTCCCAATTGGCGATATTCATATTCCAAACCAATGGCAGAAGTGTCGGATACGCGGAATTCATAACCGGCTCCACCGACCAAGTTCCAACCCCACTCCTGAAAAGTCACATTAATTTGGGGGATAACAGCATTGAAACTGATGTTTCCCGGACCAATACCGGCGCGCAGCCAGAAACCTTTCCCTCGGGGAAACCAGGAAACATCTGCCTGAAATTGAGTGGTGCTGACACTGTATTGATTTCCAAGATAGTAATATCGGGCTTTCCAGCCGTGAATTCCCAAAGAGAAAATTAAGTGGTCACTTCTTGCCCAACCTAAAGTTAATCCACCAGTTAAATCGACCTGGGTGTCTGTATTACCGCCCACAGTATTGCCATTGTCGTCTGGAATTGAGAATTCCATCGAGGTCCAGCCGGCACCAATAGTGAAGCCAACGGTCATGCCATCCCGGTCGTGACCGCCCAACTCAAAAGCCATGGCGGAATCAGTGCATATTAGAACTAAAAAAACCGTAAGCAGAGAATATTTTAGGAGAGTGCGCATGTGGTTACTTTCTCTAGTGGGGTTGAACCCAATGGGAAGCGTATCTGTGTGTTTTCAAAGGGCAGTATAGCCAATCTTTTTGGAAAGGTCCACATACTTGGGGTGAATCCAAGATCCTGAAGGATTTTGGAAGGTTCAATTCAACAGGATTTTTCATGGGCGGGAAGCCTATCAGTAGTTATATTCCTCCCACTAAAACAGTCGAGCAATCGTTTGTGGATGAAATCTCTGGTTTCACCATGACAACCCAGGTGGTCTCCGTGAAAAAAATCTTTAAAAACCCGGTGATGAATTTTCTCTCATCAGTAAAATTGGGAGCTGTTTTGATGACCGTTTTGGCGGTCGGAAGTGGAGTGGCAACTTTCATTGAATCATTCTACGGAGGACGGGATGCTGCTTACGAATTGGTTTACGCGGCTCCATGGTTTGAATTTACCCTCGCTCTGTTTGTGGTCAGCTTGATTCTATCGTTCTTTAAACGCATGCCCTACAAGCCCCAGCAAACGGGGTTTGCCCTCATTCATATATCCATGATTATCATTCTGATTTCCGCGGGAATAACCCGGTATTTTGGTTATGAAGGCGTGATGCCCATTCGTGAGGGTGCCACCGTGGATTACATTTTGTCCGATAAGGTTCACGCAAATGTGAGCACGACCAAACAGGAAGCCAGTTTTCCTGTCCGCCTTTACAAACCTGGTGTGGTTAATATTTGGAAAGATGTGGTGCTCGAAGGCGAGAATTATGAGCTGGGAATTACTGAATTCTGGGCCAACTATACAGAAGTTTATGGTGAAGGCCCCGGCGGACCGGCTGGCGTGCAATATGGCGCGAGTATGGATGGAGAGATTTCCACCCATGTCATGACAGCCGGAGACCGAGATAAAATTGGTTCCGTTCCGGCTCGTTTTCTGAAAAGTGAATTCAGCGGCGACATGAGCATTTCTCGTTACGGGGACTTGCGCATTCACAGTGGTGGCGAAAGCTGCACCGTGGCGGTGACCATTCCCGACGGGACAGTTCATAGTTGCGGCGGTTTTAAATTCGAAATCACCGAATTCCAGTCTTCGTATTCCATGAGCGGTGGTTCAGATCCTGAGGGTCCATTAACCAACCCCATGATTCGCCTGGCAATTACCGATGCTTCGGGCAAAAAAGGAGAGCGCTTGCTCTTTGCTTTGCATCCCGAATTCAGCATGGACCACAGTGGAGAAGAAGGCACATTTGCCGATCTTGATATTCTTTATTCTGTGAGTTCGGGTATTGAAATGGCTCATAACTCAACTGATGGCCTGCGGGCCCGGGCATCATTCCTGATCTCCGTTTTGGATATGAATTCTGAAGAACAAACTGAAATTCCCGCCGGTGAAATTTTTAAAGTCAAAGAGGATTTTCTTTATATAAACGATGTTCAGGGTTTCAGTTTTGTTCCGGTAAAAATAATGAGTTCCGTAGTTAGGAAACCAGCAACCAGCGAAAATCCGAATGCTCCTTCAGCAGCTCGTTTGACCTTGCGTGATGAGCAGGGTAATGAGGCATCCACCATATGTGTGAAACGCGATCGCCCACAGACGGTCAAGTTAGGTGGAAAAAATCTAAAACTCAGCTTTGGCCCCATCAAGTTACCTCTGAGTTATAGCCTGACCCTGGATGACTTTGTTCTTAATACATATCCTGGCAGTGAAAACCCCGCCACTTTTGAGAGTTGGGTGCTGCTGAACGATGCCAGTCAGGGTATTGTCAATCAGAAGGTTCACATATATATGAATCACCCATTAACTCACAATGGAAGCAAGCATTTCCAATCCTCTTATGACAAAGACCTAAAGGGAACGGTGCTTTCAGTGAATCACGATCCCGGCAAAATGCCTACTTACATCGGGTACACAATGATTTCCCTGGGCTTCTTCCTGATGGTTCTAAAAAATCTGATTTTCCCTCGCAAGAAGCGTCGTGCGGCAGCTGGTGCGGTGGCGGTTCTGGCCATGGGATTGTTAGCCTTTGGCGTCGCTGGTTCTGCCGTGGCGCAGGAATCTGATGATCACGGAAACCATGAGGGCCACAATCATGCTCCGCAACAGGGTTCGGTATTCACCACCTTAAGCGACCCCGCCCGTGAAATTGCCAGCCGTCTGGTTATTCAGGATTTCCAGGGCCGCATGAAACCTCTCGATACTCTGGCTCGTGAAATGACCATGAAAGTGGCCAAGTCCACGAAATTCCAGAAACGCCATCCTGTGGACATGTTTCTGAACTGGTCGGCCAATCCTACTTATTGGTGGCAGGAAGATGTCATCGGTGTGCGGCATGGTGGGCTGAAAAACCTTCTGGGTGTGGACCCGGCTACCAAACGGGTGAGCATGGCCAGCATGTTTTCCAATGGCAGTTACCGTATGATGCCTCAAGTGCGTGAGGCCCACCGTACGCCGGATCCTGATCGCAGCAAGACCCAACGCAAGTTGCTGGTCTTTGATGAACGCTTCAACTTGCTCTATATGACTTTCCAGGGCTCCACTCTGCGCATGTTCCCGGTTCCCGGCGATGCCAACAATACCTGGCTGGATATTAAAGAGGTTTCCGGTCATCTGAACGAGGATCAAAAAAACCAATACAACGATGCATATTTCAGTTTCATGGAAGGCCTGCAAACGGGTGACAACGCAAAAATCCTGGCCGGCCTCAATGCAATAAACGCTCTTCAGCGCGAATATGGTTCCGAAGTTATTCCTTCGGAGCATCGGCTGAGTGCTGAGCTGTTTTATAACAAGAGTCACATCTTTTCCTGGATGATGGTTCCCCTGCTGGTTGCTTTTGTCCTTCTGATGGGTGTGTTTCTTTGGAACCTGTTTAACAACCGCATGGAAAAAATCGGATTTGGAAATCTGGTTTACAGTCTGGGTATGTTTCTCTATACCATCGGTACGGGGGGCATGCTTTTCGGATACGTCTTGCGTTGGATTGCCTCGGGTCGGGCACCCCTGAGCAACGGGCACGAGTCATTGCTTTTTATCAGTCTGGCAGCCGCCATAACTGGTCTTATTGCCGAGCTGGTTTTCCGTATCAGCTTGCCAGCCAGTCTTTCGGCATTACTGACGGTTATTATTGTGGGCGTTTCCATGTTGGCCATGTTTGATCCCGCCATTGGCCCCTTGGTACCGGTTCTGGTTTCCTACTGGCTGAATATTCACGTGACGGTAATTACTGCCAGTTACGCTCTCTTTGGTTTGGCTTTCCTGCTTGGCCTCATGATCATGTTCTTGATAATGATGCGCCACTTCAGCAAAACTGAAACCAGTCGGGAAAATCTGGATTTCAGTTTGAAAGCCCTCGATAAGATCAATTTCTGGATTTTGGTAGTTGGCATTGGCCTGCTGAGCATTGGGACTCTATTGGGCGGAGTTTGGGCCAACGAGAGTTGGGGGCGCTATTGGGGTTGGGATCCAAAAGAGACCTGGTCCTTAATTACCATTCTTATTGGGGCGATTGCCCTGCACTTCAGGTACATTCCCCAAATGCGGAGCCAATGGCTTAACGCAGCCATGAACTGGCTGGTTCTTCTTTCAGTTCTGATGACCTATTTCGGTGTCAATTATTTCCTGGTTGGATTGCACAGTTACGGTGCGGGTGAAGCGGCTTCGGTGCCCGTTTGGCTGCATGTTTTTAATGCCATAATGCTGGGGTTGGTCATAACCAGTGGAAGCATGGATTATGATTATAAGGCCAAGGGAAAAGCGCGCAAAAAACGTGTGAAGTAGTAAAAACCAAGCTTGATAATATTTAAAAATCCGGACTCTGAGGAGTCCGGATTTTTTTGAGAACTGCATTTCTCAAACCTATTTTGGTTTGTTGAGCATAAATATATTGTTGTCGCCTCCGCCATCATCATCGCTATCGTCGGCAGCCGGTACGGTCACCGGTTTTTCTTCTTCGGCTTTAGGAGCGGGCGCTGCTTTTGGAGGAGTACTTTTTTTGTCAGGCAGGGTGAGGTTGAAAATGTTAACAACAGGCTCATCTTCTTCTACGGCTTCTTCGGCAGGGGCCTCAGGTTCTGGCTCCGCAGCCTGGGGCTCTTCAGTCTCGGAAGCTGCCTTTGGGGCAGGCTTGTTGAGCATGAAAATGTTGGTGTCTTTTTCCTCTGCGGCTGGTTCCTCTGCTGCCGGCTCTTCAGCTTTAACCTCAGGTTCAGGTGCGGCTGCTTTAGGTTCTTCGGCTTTTGGCTCTGCGTTTTTTGCCGGTTTGTTGAGCATGAATATGTTTGACCCGTCTTCTTCTTCTTCTTCTTCTGCTGCTGCCGGAGCAGGCTCTTCAGCTTTGGGCTCTTCTGGCTTCGGTTCTTCAGTCTTGGGAGCTTGGGCTTTGGGCTTGGCTCCACCACCAAGCATGAATACATTAGCGGAACTGCCACTGGGTTCGGGGTCGGCTGCTGCTTCTTCAATTGCATCAGCAGTTTCAGCCGCAACTTCATTGGTTGTGGGTTCTTCAGGTTGCCCCCAGCTGTCATCTTCTTCAGCGACGGAGGCGGGAGTTTCGGCTACTGGTTCTGGAGTTGGTTCTGCGACAGGTTCAGTGACGGTTTCCGCAACTGGTTCCGCAACTGGTTCCGCAACTGGTTCCGCAACTGGTTCCGCAACAGGTTCCGCAACAGTCTCCGCGACAGGTTCTGCAACGGGCTCTGGAGCCGGAGCTGCTGCCGGAGCAGGTTGTGCGGCAGCCACCTGAGGTGCCAAAGGTACTTGTTGAGTTATTGGCAGCGGAGTGCCAGCCACACCGGCAGCCGGAGGAGCGAGCATCATTTCACCAAAATTTTCACTCACTTTATTAATGCCGCTGATGTTTTTGAGAATCTGACCAATGGCCTCTTCGTATTGCCGGGCTGTACCCAGGATTTCGGCCACGGTTTGTTCAATGCCTACGGTAGCCTGGCTGGTTTGCTGGGCCAGACCTTTGACTTCACCGGCAACAACTGAAGTAAAAGCTTCACCGGTACTCCCGGTACTGACAGCTTCAGCTTCGATTTGTCCGGCAACCTGTTTGGTTTTCATGGCCAGTTGCGTAACCCGAGCGACTACGCGGCTCATTTCTTGGGCCGATTCTGCCAGCTCTCCGGCAGTGTTGTGAGTGTACGTGGCTGCGTTGTTGGCGCCACGAACAATTTTATAGCCTTCGGCTGTATCCTGTGCCATCTGGTTCAGACTGAACAGCATTCCCTGCATGGCGTGGCCTACTGAATTAATAGCCAAACCCATTTTGTCGGTGCTGCTGGCAATGGTATTCATGTCGACAGAAAGCTGATCCACGGCGGCATTGACATTGTCAAAATCTACTGGAGAAGTGAATTTCTTATTGGGTTGACTGTTCCATACCTGACCAGGATTTTCTCTTGGTTCCATAGGCTCGGGAGAATTAACGGGGATTTTTTCGCTGGGTGCTTGAGTGGGTTGGGCCGCTTGCGGGGAGGTAACGGATTTTGTTTTGGGTGCTGGTTTGAAACGGGCAATTCCCAAACCGATGAAGACTCCAGTGAGCCCCAATACTATCCATCGAGCTAAATTTCCCCGGGCATTGCGGGCTTTTACTTCCGCTTGAATACCTGTGGCTGAGCTTTCCATGCGGGTCATTATTTCGGGACCATTATCGCGAAGACCGGCTATGGCTTCTTGCCCTGCAGAGCTGAAAATGCTGAATTCCCCGGCAGCAAGATCGGCCAGAGGTACACCAATTTGGACCCAGGATTCGGAGACTAGAGCCAGTTCCGATTTTACCTGATCTGATTCCGGGGCGACCAGGGCGATTTCTCCACCCTCTTCTGTTGAAATGTTCCCACCGTGAATTAAAGCCGTAAGATTTTGGTCAAATTCAAGAATTGAAGTCCCAAGCTCTTGGCGGGCCTTATTGACCTGAACCAGATTTCCGGCGTCGGCAAGGGCCTGCACCCTTTCAGACATGGTCTGGACAAGATTTTGCTGGTTCATCGCCGTATTGATGCCAGCCTGGTCCGATTCCCGATCTCCAAGGGATGTCAGCACAATACCAACTGTAGTAGCCAATACTATGGCAACCAATCCCATTGCGATGCTTAATAGATGCCGCGTGGACATGAAATTCCTCCATCAATGCCAATATTCAGCGGGCTAGATTCTCCCGGTGTTCTGTTCATCTAATCGTCTGAAAATGTTGACGGTTTACTAATATTTCCCGAAAATGATGGATTTTTGGCAACAACTGTCTGAAAATACCGTCAAATAGGGAGATTGGAGTCTCAATCATGAATTTCAGCCATTAAATACAAGGGGAAAAAAAAATGACCTGTCACACCCGAATGCGATCAATTTATTTCATGGCAGGTCTGCTTGCAGTCATTTTTCTGCTGGGTGCCTGTGCTTCATCAAAGCCGGAGGCAGTTCATGCTCCGGAAAAAATTGTAGTCCTCAGCCTGGATGAACTTCCGGTTCATACTTATTCCATCGAAGGTACTGTGAGTCAACTTGTGGACGATAGACCGGCTCTAAAAAAATTGCATGCCGAGTACCTGGCCGACCTGAAAGCAGATCTGGCCAAATACGAGATCAACGATACAGCCACTCTTCAAGGAAAATACAGAAGTCTTGCAACCATGGAATTAATTGCCGGAAATAGCCGGGAAGCAGTCAAGCTTCTGAATCAGGTGGCGGACATGGAAGACAAAGAAGCTTCTCGTTTGACCAGCGGTATGGTCACCAAGGTGCTCATTCAGGCCAAAGACAGTTTGCCTGAGAATTATACTCAAACCGAATTTCAGGATTCTTTTGTTGCCCATTTGAGTCAGTATGTCAACGATCTACCTTATGAAGTTGTTCAGGACAATATTAAATCCAGTAAGGGTCGGGCAGAATATTTGAGCGAAAATCTTCTGCGCGGAGTCATTCAGTCACAACTCGATCCGGCGGTGGCCGCAACCGGGGAGTTGAGTGCCGATCAGGCTGGCACTGTTTTGGGAATACGTTTTACCATGGATCAAATGCTGGCGCTGAACCCAATGGTGGCCAAGGTCTATGGCGACTATCTGGATAAAAATATGGTTGAAAAAGAGAATATCTGGCCCGCACGGGAATTTGTTTTTCGGGACAAAATGATGCGTCCCGAAGTTCTGATTGGTATTTGGGATTCAGGAGTTGATTCAGATGTTTTCCGTGACATCATGTTCGTCAATAAAAACGAAAAAATTGATGGCACCGATACTGACGGAAACGGTTGGGTGGATGACATTCATGGCATCGCTTTTGATCTGGATGGTGTTTACAACACTCATCTTTTGCATCCGCTAGGAGATCAGGAAGGCAAATTGGACAAAGTCTTTGGCTACATGCAGGGTTTTACTGATTTGACCAGCGCCATTGACAGCAAAGCTGCCGGTGATGTGCGCAAGGAAATGGCGAACATGCCACCTGAAAAAGTTGGCGACTTCCTGACTTCTCTCAGCTTTGGCGGGCTTTACAGTCATGGTACTCATGTAGCAGGCATTGCCTGCCAGGACAACCCTTTTGCCCGTATCATGACCGCCCGAATCACCTTCGATTATCATAATACTCCCAAAGCCATGACCATGGAAACAGCCCAACGCATGGCCGATGGTTACCGGGCGACCACAAAATACTTCAGCGAAAACCAAGTTCGCGTGGTTAACATGAGTTGGGGCTGGACCTTTAAGGAAATTGAGGGCAGTCTGGAAGCAAACGGTGTGGGCGAGTCGGCTGAAGAACGGGCAAGTATGGCCCGCGAAATGATCGATGTGTTAAGTGAAGGGTTGTACGATTCCATGGCTGATACACCGGAAATTCTGTACATCAGCGCTGCCGGAAATGATGATAATGACGTGGAATTCGATGTTGTTATTCCATCCAGTTTTGAACTGCCGAACCTGGTTATTGTTGGTGCTGTGGATCAGGCTGGAGACCCCACCAGCTTCACCAGTGGTGGGCGCAACGTCAGAGTTTATGCCAATGGATTTCAAGTGGAAAGTGAAGTGCCGGGTGGTGGTCTGATGAAGATGTCCGGCACCAGTATGGCTTCTCCCAATGTTTGTAATCTGGCAGGGAAAATCCTGGCTGTGAAGCCGGACCTGAGTCCGGAAGCTGTGGTTCAACTTATTGAAAAGAATGCGGACCCGAATCAGGATCATCCTAACATTCTACTGATTAACCCGCGCAAGACCATTGAGTCGATTAAGTAATTAATGGGTTGTGGTCCCTGTTTTCATTGGGAGACAGGGGCTCAATCTTTCGATGTTGAGCGATGAGAAATCACTGCACCGGCAATGATTAATAACCCGCCAAGAATACTCAAAAGATCTGGCCGTTCGTTCCAGAGCAGAAATCCAACAACCAAGCTGAATAATACATGCAAATAAGTGAATACAGATATTCGTGAAGCCCGGGCATGGTGATAAGCGAAAGTCAGCCCGTACTGGCCTCCAGCGGCAAAGACACCTGTGCCAATAAGTGCCAACCATTGAGTGGGTGTTGGGGAAAAGGGAAAAACGAACAAAAATGGCAGGGTGACCATAGTGGAAATGAATGAAAAATAGAAAATAATTCGGTTTGGGTTTTCCCGTCCTTTTAACGATCTGACCAGGGTGTAGGCCATGCCGGCGAACATTCCGGATCCAAAACCAGCCAGAGCAGGCAAAATACTCATATCAAAATGGGGTTTAATAACCAGCAAGGCGCCCACAAAAGCCAATCCAAGAGCTGGAATCAGGGCCCGGTTAAACTTTTCTTTGAGAAAGAACACTGCAAAAACAGTTACAAAAAATGGTGATGTTTTATTCAACAGAGAAGCTTCAGCAAGATTCAATTGGTATAGGGCAATAAAATAAAGGGCCACACCGGAGAGTCCGAACAAGCTGCGCAAGACCAATCGCTTTAACCAAGGAGTCCTGGAAAAAGGGTTTTGGCGTAAACGGATGGCAAACGAGGCCGTAATAATCATGGTTACCAGATTGCGGAAAAACACCTTGGTGGTCAAGGGAGCATCGCCTGATATCTTTACTGTGGCGCCCATCAGGGCAAAACTGATGCCCGAAAGAACCATCCAGGTCATGGCTATTTTCATATTGTCGGTCACTGGTGCTGTGTTTTTTTGGCTGGGCAAGCGTCGTGACCTTTCTTTTTCCGTTGGTTTGATTTAAGCTGAAGAAGTTCCCAAAATATCGGTATCAAAAAAGGAATGGCAAGTGAATAGACCACTGAAAATTCAGACCGACCAATTTTCACCAGACATTTGGCAGGAAGTCCTGAAGGTTTGCCGGCTTATTGAACAGGCCGGAGGCCGCGCGTGGCTGGTTGGTGGAAGTGTTCGTGATGCACTTTGGGGCTTACCTATCCGGGATTTTGATCTGGAGGTTTACAATCTTGACGATGCGACTCTTCGCAAAACCCTGGACTCAGACTATCGCATGGATTTTGTGGGCCAGGCTTATGGAATTTACAAGCTTTTGGGATTGGATATCGATGTAGGGTTGCCACGTCGAGAGTCAAAAACCGGTAAGGGTCACAAAAATTTTGAAATTGTTGCTGACCCGAATTTGAATCTTCCCGAAGCAGCTGCCCGTCGGGATTTCACCATCAATTCCATTTATTACGATCCTCTTACTGAGGAAATTCAAGACCCGTATAACGGTCAGAATGATTTATCTCAGGGGATTTTGCGCCATACATCTCCAGCCTTCCGGGAAGATCCTTTACGGGTTCTTCGAGGTATGCAGTTTGCCGCCCGTTTTGAACTCACGGTGGCTCCGGAAACGGTGACGGAGTGTCAGTCCATTGATATGGAAGGACTGGCTCCGGAACGAGTATTCTGGGAATGGGAAAAATTGATTTTGCGCGGAGTGAAACCATCCTATGGTCTGCAATTCCTGTCCGACTGTGGGTGGATTCAATACTTTCCAGAGTTGAACGACCTGCAAGGGGTTCCTCAGGATCCCCAATGGCATCCCGAAGGCGATGTCTGGAACCATACTCTTCACTGTATGGACTCTTTTGCTGAAGACCGGGTGCAGGACCATCGGGAAGATCTGGTGGTTGGGCTGGCGGTTTTATGTCATGACTTTGGCAAACCGAAAACCACTGAAATTCGGCCCGATAAAATCACCTCTTATGGACACGATAAAAAAGGTGAAGCTCCCACCCGCAGTTTTCTGGGACGAATGACCCACCAGGCAGATTTAGTGCGGGATGTGGTGGTTCTTGTGGTGGAACACATGCGACCCAATATTTTTTATCGAGACAAATCTTCCGATGCAGCCATTCGGCGACTTGCCGATCGGGTTGGGCGCATTGACCGGCTTGTTCGCGTAGCCAAAGCCGATGTAATGGGCCGGCCTCCTCTGCCTGAAGATCCGTTTCCTGCAGGACCCTGGTTACTTGCCCAGGCTTGGAGGTTGAAGGTATGCAACAACCGACCTGAACCCTTGGTCTTGGGGCGTCACCTGATTGAGCTTGGGTATTCGCCAAGTGAGGAGTTCAAAAAACTTTTGCAAAGGTGTTATCAGGCTCAGTTGTCCGGGGATATCACAAATATTGAAGAGGGTAAAAAACTGATCAGGAGGGAATTTGAGGTTCCTGAAAAAGAATCCTGAATTAAATTATTTGATACACTCAATGCTGAATTCTGCATTGACCAGATCAGCGTGCAAAAGGCAGGAAAAGCTGAGATTGTTGTTTTTCCAGGTGAAGTGATTTTTGCCCAGCTTATGGGACTCACCAAAAAATTCATTACAAATGTTTTTGAAAGTCGCCACCAAGTTCGGTGCAGCGTAAACCCCATCCACTACCTGAAAACTGATACGTTGCATGTGGTCATCCACCACAAGTAGAGAAGCCCGGGTTTCCCATTGCCGGTCTTTGTTCAGATAGCTGTGGGTACAAGGGAATAGAGACAGGCGCTCACCAAAGCAATCGACAGTACAGTTCTCGGCTTCAAAAAGGTTGTGCCCTTTGGGAAGACGACTGACCAGCCGTTTGACAAGGCCTGTTTTGGAAAAGTTGTTGTTTTCCAGCAAACCGGAGTCAATTTTGGCTCCTGGTTGCAGGTTCATTTCATTAATGAGTAAATCGAGATCCAAAATTTTCCCTCCTGTGTGGTCTCATATTATACCATAATTCCATCAAATGGCAGAATCTGATGGAGGCAGTGCTGTTTCCTCTTGGGCCAAAATATCCTGAGCAGCCTCGCTGAAGCTGAGTGTCTGGGTTCGCCAATGGGCACAGGCGCCCTCTGTTTGGCCGATGCGAAGTAATTCGTAGAGTTGAGAATAGGATGTCAATAGGTCCTCAAATGGATATCCGCGTCGGGCTAAATGGAACCAGAACCGGCTGGCCAGACCCTGCAGACGCAGAATTTCGTTTCGCAATAATTCATTTCGGCTGTGGCCAATGACCAAATTCGAAAACTGAAAAACCAGAACGGTCAAAGCCTGGGCCTGTTCCGGCCACACGGGGTCTTTGCCTAACTTCATCCGGCAGCGATTGATCAGATTATTCAACTCCATGACCGTTTGGGGGCCCAGGGCACTGGCCTCGGACAGCGCAAAAGGTTCCAGTTGACTGAGCATGGCTTGAATGTCTTTAAAAAGAGTGGGGTCCAGAGGGGGAACGGCAAATCCCCGACCCATGTCGCTTTTCAGGTATTGGCGGGCAACCAGAATAATCATGGCTTCACGCAAGGGAGTCCGGCTGAGGCCCATGTCAGCTGCCAGGTGGGTTTCATTGATGCGGCTTCCGGCAGCCAGGCGACCATCAACTATGCGTTTGAGAATTTCATCCTGAACATCTTCACGCAGGGGCTTGCGTTGGAACATGGGTTATCCTTTAGGGTTCCTGTCGTTGGGTTTGATGGGCCAATTATGGCATCTTGAGGTTGCATTTGCCAATACCAAAAAACAGGGTAAAGCCGAATCATTCGGAATTTACCCTGTTATCGATTGAAAATTAGTTTTCTGGAAAATCGGATTAAAGAACCAAAACTGAGTTTTCGGCACCCAGAAAACCACTGGGGGCGTATCGGTCAGCTGACCAGTCATTTTCCCAGATTTTCCCATTTGGGGCGCTGATGAGGTAACGGAATTGGTATTCCCGTCCCACGGGTAGGTCCAGAGTCACTTTAAATTCACCGTTTTTCAGGCGGACCATTGGCAAAGTGGCTTTAGCCCAGTTGTTGAATTCTCCCACCAGGTTTACCGCCGTAGCGTCATTGACGGCTTCTTTTGGTAAACGAAAGGTGACTTTACTGATTGGTTTTGATTTCAGAAAACGTTTCTGCAGTCCCATTTATTTCTCCCTCGAAGTTGGAAAATCTATTGATGGGCGGTACAATAAGAAAAATATTGGATTTCGCAAGATTGAAAAGGGAATCTTTCTGATTATTAACGAAGGAGAAACAATGTCGTTAAGGTGGAAAACTCTGATGTGGGTTCTGGCTTTGGTGGTAATGATACAAAGTACTGATTTGCCAGTGATGGCAGAAGACGATTCAAAGCAAACCAGCTCACCGGGGGAACTTTTAATACTCGGGCCGCTGCCGCTGCCTCCTGAGGGCGAAGAAACAGCCTTCCCCAGAGGGGAACATCAGGTCATTCAGGAAATTGATCCCGGGAAAAACATGCCGGATATTGAACAGTCGATATCGGTTGTCCCCGGACAAAATTTGAAATGGAAGGCTCAGCAATGCGATAATGAAGGTGGACTAAAAACATCTGACAAAGGAGTGTATTGGGTCTCCACTGTCTTTTATCTGGCTTCCGGTTCTAAAGTCGAGTTCCACCTTTCCAAAGGAACGAACCTCTTTTGCAACGGTGAAGAGTTGACTGGCGAAGACATTGAAGGTGAGCTGGTTGCAGAAACCCGCCTGACAGCCGGATGGGTTGTTCTATATGGCCGGTCTGTGGATGGAAGTGGTCTTTCGGTCCAATGGAGCGGGAAGTCGATTTTGCCAAAGTGGACTTTAAACCCCCTTCGGGCTCTGACACGTTTTGATGATTTTGCAAGTCAGCCCAGAGTCGGGTCATTGGTATTGTCCGATGATGGGAAAATTTTGGCGCGAAAGTTGTCCCGGCGCAATCCGGAACTGAGCCGTCTCGATATCATGGACAAAAATGGTCATGTGCTGGCTTCGGACCTGAGCGGAGGCAAAGCAACCGCGGTGGGCTTTTTACCCGGTTCTCATGATTTACTGGTTCGTCGAGGCTCAACCGAGGGAACCAATTTACAGGTCTGGACAGCCCCCATGGGGCCCTGGCGGACAGTGCTGCCAGATGAACCCGGGTTGGGTTTTGTGAAAATCAGTCCCTCCGGTCGTCATCTTCTATTTTCATCCACTGCTGCTTTTGAAGAAGCAGAACCGGAAGAAGGCAATCGGCGTTTTGTTCATTTGCGCGAAAGAGTCACTGATTTTACACCGGTCCCTCATTTGCACCTTCTGGATTTGGAAACAGGCAGTCGTCGTTTGTTGACAACGCCTGCGGACAAGGTCTTGGACGATGCCGTTTTTGCTGCCGATGGCCAATCTGTTTTTTACGGACAAACGGTAAACCAAGTGGAGCGCCCTTGGTTCTTCAGTGAAATTCGTCAGTTGAATCTGGTCTCCGGTGAAGACAAAATATTGGCTAAATTCACTGGTGGATGGGAAGTGCGTCCCCATGGATTTGCAGCTTCTGCCGATGGCAAAAGCCTCGTTTTTCTGGGACCTCCCGAAGAAGTGGGTTCAGGGCACGCAGAACACAACGTTTATAATAAACAGTTGTGGCGATTGGATGTGTCATCGGGAGATTTTGAGCGCATCACCCAAGGTTCCCCTCTGGCCTTTGACGGTGGTGGCAATATGCCTCAATTCGACAACAAAGGACGGTTGCTGGTAACTGCCACCTCAGGTTCAGTTAACCGGGTGGCTCAATTGGATCCGAAAAAGGATTGGAAACTGACGTTGTTGGATCTGCCGGGGGAAAGCATTGCACAGGTAACTGCCAGCACCAACGGACAAAATTTTTTATACACCGCTTCAAAAACATCCGAACCCGGGGTTTTGTATCGTGCAGATGCGAATGGCAAAAGTCGGGAAATTGAAAAGTTCTCTGCCCAGTGGTCGGAACACTGGCAATGGAGTGAACCTGAATCAGCGACTTTCACAGCCGACGACGGTACCGAAATTGATGCCTGGTTCTATCCTCCATTAATGACTGGGACCAATGCTGAACCTTCGTTCGGTGCACCTGAAGATGGACAGTCGCCCCTCATTGTCTACTACTACGCTGGAGCCGTACCCACCATGCGTGGCTTCAACGGGACCCATCAATTTTTTGCGGCCAATGGCTATGGTGTGCTGGTGGTCAATCCCCGCGGAGCTTATGGATATGGCGATGCTTATGCCGATCATCATGCCGGTGATTGGGGCCCACAGGCAGCTTCAGACATCATTGCCGGAACCCGCAAAATCTTGCATAAACACTCCTGGCTCAATGAAGATGCGATTGGAATTTATGGAGGTTCTTATGGTGGGTTCATGACCGAGTATCTGGTGACGGCCACCGATATGTTTGCCTCAGCTGTGTCCATGTATGGAATTAGTGATCTGAGTAGCTACTGGGGGCAGGGTGCCTGGGGTTGGACTTACGGAGACATGGCTTTGGCTGGGAAAACTCCCTGGGCAGATCCTGATTATTTTATAGAACATTCGCCATTGTTCAGGGCAGACAAAATAAATACACCGTTGTTGCTTTTGCATGGCTCTGACGATAGAAATGTCACCCCGGGTGAATCGGAACAGCTGTTTACGGCCATGTCAGTGCTGAATAGACCCGTCGAAATGGTTCTGTTTCCCGGAGAAGGCCATGGCATCAGTGGCAGTTGGGAGAACCGGGTTGCTCATCGAACCATGATTTTGGAATGGTTTGATCAATATTGCCGGGAAGATGACACCGCGTGGACGGAGCGTTGGAAGTAACTGGGAACACCAGGCCTCAATAAGGGATAACTTCAATGATGACAAAGGGCAACAATGTTTGCCCTTTGTCGTTTTCGGCTCAATCAATGCAAGTTGTTTTTCAGTTAGGGCGCAAAAGGAACTAAGAGGAACCCCAAGGAAAACCAGGAAACAGGAACTTGGTATTTCGCAACAACGGGGCAAGGCAAGAAGCCCGATGAGGAAAGATCATGAGTGAATTTAGCAAACTACTGGGCCAGGGAAGCAAACCAATTTGCACGGGCATGAACGCCAGTCCTTTGGTGGGAACAGCGTATGAACTGCTGCTTAATGGTCACCGGAGCCGAGCGGAACAACGATTCCAACGCATCTTGCGAGAGGATGCAAAAAATCCAGATGCCATGGCAGGAATGGCAATTTGTGTTGTGGAATCCACAGGACGATTTGTCTCGGCCACAAAACTGGCAACCGAGGCGGTGAGGCTGGAACCGGAATCGCCTGCGGGGTATTATGCTCTGGCCTACATTCACTTGATGGGGTCCCGGCTGGAACAGGGATACCGTTATTTATTAAAGGCCCAAAAACTGGCACCCAAAGATCCTCGGCTGGAATCTGGTTTTGCTCTATTTGATAAGGAGCGGCCCCCAGTATTATCTGACCTGGACCGACACCATCCGGTGAATCTGGTATTAGCCGGAGCCCGAACCTTTATGCGTTCGAGCATGCACCGAACCTTGGTAGGAGTTTTGCTTCTGGAGTCGGTTTTTTTGACGGGAAGTCTTTTTGTTTAGGTGTGTTGGTCTCGATTATGACGGTGAGTCCGGCTCAAAACGGAAAGCGGCCCGGCTTTGCATGGCCGAAATATCCCGCAAAAAATTGGCAGACCCATATTTGTCTTTAAGTTTCCTGCTTACAGGAATAATGAGTTTCGCAGGCTTCCAGACATACTTCTGATTTTCCATGACATCCCACACCCGGCCGTTTTCAACTGCAATACCTGCACTGCGAATATCCAAAGACGAGAGGGTGTTTTTCAGGGCACGAAACTTACCTTCAAGATTGGGATCAGGGCAAAAGGCCAGGGGTCGTGACAAAGCAGCCAAATGATAATGCGTCGGGGTAAAGGAAAGCCCATCAAGATTCAGTCTTTCACACAAAACAACCAAGACAGCGGCGGTGTGTCGCAACAGGCCCAAACCAGGATGCTTTTGTCCGGGCAGTAAGGGGCGGGACATTTCAAAGCGAGACCGTGTGTCCTGAATAAGCAACCACTCCACCGATAAAAATGCCTCCGTGGTTTTGCGGGGTCGATCAATTTTTACTTTCAGTTCCAGAACCACCAGAGGAACCACGCCGCCGGTTTGAACTCTGATAGTGTGACCCAGAGGATCATCCAAATCCAGAGCCATGCGTAATTCTTTGAACCCCAGTCGGTGAAGGCGATCCATTAACCCGTATTCAACTAAAGCGAGTTCAACAGCTAATCGGGAAAAAGTCCCCAGAAACCGAGTCTCTTTTTGCTGGCCGGGCATTCCCAGTTCACTTTCCTGCAAACCCCAGTCATCAGGGTCCGGTTTTGTTTTGGTTGGTTTTTCATCGTGCATCATGACCGGGGTTTTCATAAGGCGAGTCAAGCGACGATAGTGTCCAACGGGCAATTCCAGTTCCAGGGGTATGTCAACATTGTTGCTGCCGCCCAATAGCCAGTGAAAGAAAGCGGCACCATGCCGCCAAGCGTGATTGCCGTATCCGCCAGCCAGAAGAATAACCAGGGGAATATCTAACGCTGGTTCTCCCGGGCGAACCCAGCCCATCACCAGACGATCCCGGGTTAACATACCTTCCATGCTGATATTCCAGTCACCCAACTGATCCCGATTGCTTGGATCACTGCCAGCAAGGAAAAACACCAGCTTGGGTTTGAATCTTGGTAGCAAGGGTGGCAGGTGTTCTTTTAAGGCTTCGATATATTGTGAATCAGAAACCCCAGAACCCAATTCAATGCTGGTTGATTCCAAGGCGTCACCTGAGCCAAGGGTTTTGTTGTGAATCGAAAAAGTGTGCACTGTTTTATCGTTGGAAAAAATGGACCGGGTACCGTCGCCATCGTGTAGGTCGAGGTCGATAATAAGAATGTGATCGTCGAAACCCTGTTCCCTGAGGGCTGCAATGGCAACAGCCACATCGTTAAAAACACAAAACCCTGAACCGTGATTGGACGAGGCGTGGTGAAAACCGCCACCCAGGTTAATAGCCACCTCTTGCCATTTGGTGGCCAGTCGGGCAGCCCGTATGGTGCCACCGCACATCATACGTTGAAAACAGAGAAATTTATCCTGCGCTTTGTTGTTCAAAGGGAAACCGAGGATGGGTTCCAGAGCGCCGTCTTTTCCCAGTGAGTTGAGATAGTTCTGGTCATGAACCCTCTGCAGTTGCCTGATGGTGGCCGGACGGGGGCGGCGCAGGGTTCCTTGGCGCAAAAGGTTTCTGGTCTCCAGGTAAGATAGAATGCGAAAGGGCCGTCGGGGGTCGTATTGAGGAAAAGTAGTATCTGGCTGATAGCGCTTGTGTATTACAAAGTAAGGGCCAGGTCCACTGGAACCCAGCCCCAAAATTTTGTTCAAAAAGTTTTGCTGAAATGACTTCTTCAGACGATTCCACATGCCAAGGCCTTATCAGATACTGAACCAATAGGAAAGCTTGGCCATAAATGTGTTTTCCGGTTCGGTATCGAAAGGATAACCGATGTCCAGATCATTCTGCCAGTTTCCCGGGATGCTGGCATTTTCGCGCTGGTCGTAACGCTGTTTGCCGTGGGTCCACACTAAAAATAGAGTGGAGCCGGGTCGGTACTCCCATCGGTATACCATATTCAGGTTCAAAGCACCAAATTCAAAATCAGAAAGTGAGGCGTCGTAATCGTAAGGGCGCAGGTCATATGAGTTAGCTTCTGCAAGGTAGGCGGCATCGGCATAGCTGCCGTAGGTCAGGAAGGGTTGCAAATAAATTTGCAGAGATTGGTCTCGATTGAACAGAATGTTGCTGCGCAGAGTCAGCTCAGCAGTGGTTTGCTCCAGTTTTCCAAAGACGTAATCCACCCCACCAATACCATCGACTCCAACTTGAGAGCCATCGTTGGCGGTATTGAACAGCCATTGGTCTGAATTATTGCGCCGATTCCATCCAAGTCCGATGCTGTGAGATAAATGCTCATTTTGGTTCCAGCGCAAATTGCCGCTAACACTGTAGGAGCGCATTCCCTCGTCGCCATGGTTGTAATACATTTCCGCATGCAAAGAAATGGGTTTGCGCCAATCGGTGGTACCGCCGGTTCCGCAGTAATATTGACCAGGACTCTGGACCAGAGGACCCCTTTGTTCGTCCTGGTCCTGCCCATAGGTACGAGTGGAATATTTATCAGGAGCGCTTCCTGAACGACCAATGTTAACCCAACCTTGATGAAAATCGCGGCTCTGGGCCCAAGAATTTAAATGCCATCCCATTCCCTGTTTCAGGCCCCGACCGTAGCTCCAGGCTTCGTCACCGGAATTGATATCGGTTCCAGAATTTCCTGCATACAGCCATCCCTGATAGACTTCAATGCGGACGTTGGCGTGATTGAATGGGCTGTCGTCTCCATCGGCGTTGTAACGATACATGACATCGGCGGCCACGATTTTTTCATCCGGAGCCGAGAGGAATCCCATGTCGTTGGGATCCAGTTTGTCAGTTTCCCAACGTGCGGCCAAACTGCCTTGCCAGGTGCCTGCTGTTTTTTCAATTTCCATGCGGCCACCGGAACCATATTTGGTTTCCCGGCTCAAAGACGGGTCTAATTCATTTTCAAAAGGATCTACAAATGTTCCTACTGCTGATCCTCTTACTTGGTACATACGGTCGGCAAAATTCATTTCAAAATCCATGCCTCCGCTGTATCCGTTGCGTAGTGTCCGTTCGGCCCGGCTGTCAAAATAACCGATATCTGAAAACGATTCCTGATCCCTTTTTACAACGGAACCCATGAAGTTGATGTTGTGGTTGCCTTCATCGAACTCCTTACCCAAACGAATGAGCCCGTAGTGTGATTTTTCATCACCTACGGAAAGAGCATTGTGGGCTTTGCCTTCCTGGGCAACATCGGTAGTGGCAGCGAGTATCGCGAGAGAGAAATCGCCGCCAATTTTTCCTGTGAGTTTTGCCGCCCCTCGGATGCGGCTGTTGGCATTGCCTGTACCAATTCTGCGTGAATAGAACATGCGGAAATCAGGATGCTGGAAAAAACGGGCGCCTTCTACAAAGAAGGGGCGTTTTTCGGAGTAGTAGGTTTCAAAAGGTGACAAATTCAGACTGGCCGGATCGGCTTCCACTTGCCCAAAATCTGGCTGGATGGTCGCATTTAAGGTAAGGTTGGATGTCAGGCCATATTTAAAATCGGCACCTAAATTCTGGGTGTTTTGAAATTGGTCGGCGTCGCCTTCTGCAGCAGGATCAGTATGGCTGGTAACTACGTAGGGCAGGACTTCCAATTTGCGTGGGTTATTCACACCTCGCAGTCCTGTAAGGGTTCCAAAGCGATTCACAAAACCATTTGCTTCGCGGTCCCAAACCACCCAGCCAGTATCTTCACCTCGGCCGTGCAGCCAGCGATAAACCTGCAGTCCCCAGGTCATGTTGTCTTCCGGCATGAAGCGGATGGCAGAAAAGGGAATGCGGATTTCCGTGTACCAGCCCTTGCTGTCATGGGATACCTCAGCATCCCAAACGGCATTCCAGTCATCATCCCGGTTACCATTGTCAAAAATATAAGCGTCTGCTTTGACCCCTGCAGGGTTGACCCTGAAGTTATAGCCGGTGGTTTTATCATGGTAAGGGTCAATGTAAATGCTGACCAAATCCGACGCTTCAATTTCATCGCGGCGGCTAAGATAGCTACTGACATTCGCCATGTCCTCTTCCCAGCAAGCCACGGCGAAGTAGATGGCATCGTTGTCGTAAGCCACTTTGAAAGTAGATGGAACCGAAGCTTCACCAAAACGCACGGGGCTGGCCTGACGGAATCCCCAGCCGGTTTGGGCATTTTCCCAGAAGGGCTCGTCCAGAATACCGTCCAATTTCACCGTTTGCCCGTCCAGGAAATAGGCCCCAATGGAAGGTATGAGGGAAATGGTGCCATTGGTCTGGTCAGTATGGCTACTGCTGAAGGCTTGGTTAGCAAAATCGACAGCTGCTTCGGTGGCCTCTGATGGGCTGGAAAATAAAATAATTGCGATAAAGCCCAGGCAGGAAATAAGCAATGGCTGGGGAAGTCGGGACATCTTAGCTCCTGAAGACTGGTGGGGGGTGGTGAATCGCAATGTTCTACGTCATAAAATGGTCTTAGTTACATAATAAAACAATAATCTTTGGAAAATTTAGGTGAAAAATTTGAGGAAAAAAACTTCCTGCTTTGGTGGCTTAACCGAACCTGGGAAAAGCTCTTGAGGGCTCGGTTCTCAGGAATTGTTTTTATTGTTCCGCAAAGAATGTAATCCTTTCATTTTCCAATTTGTTACCTCCATCAAGCAGCATACTTCAAGGTGTGTCCCTTGTTGTTGGGCAGAACCCGTGTTTCAACCTCTCTGAAGTAATACTGTCGCCATTGTTCAGGCATTTCATGCTGG
>JAAEOA010000182.1 GCA_024223715.1 bacterium
AAAGGAGGGAATTATGTCATTTATCGTCCCAAAAGAAAGAGAGGTTGCCCAGGGTGTGGTTATACCGTCACCGGTGGGCGAAAACGAGGATATGATTACCAGTAACTGGCGCAGTAAGCGTCCCTATATGAAAGACCTCGACAAATGCGACATGTGCCGGAATTGCTACATTTTTTGCCCTGATGGCTGCTGGGTTGTTGATGAGGAGAATGAAGTGGTGGTTTGGAATGCAAAATACTGCAAAGGCTGTCTGGTCTGTGTCACTGAATGTACCGAAAAGGCCTTGGATGTAGCTGATGAATTGGATTTTGAGGACGGGGTAGTTCGTTTGGAAAAATCATTTTAAAAGGAGGTGGATCAGATGGCGAAAGAATTTATTTACAGCGGTTGTGCCGCTTCAGCCCAGGCATGTGCTATGGCCAAGGTTGAAGTTATCTGCTCTTACCCGATTCGCCCGTATACAGCCATAATGATGGAGCTGGTAAAAATGATACATAACGGGGAACTCGATGCCGAGTTCGTTCATGGAGAGGGAGAGCATGCACAGTTTTCAGTAGTTATTGGGGCTTCTGCTTCAGGAGCAAGAGCACTCACCGGGACTTCCGGTGTAGGGATGACCTATGCCATGGAGGTCTTCTCACCAATAGCAGGCGGGAGGTACCCGCTTCAGGCGGCTGTTGCCGATCGGGCCCTGGATCCACCGGGAGACTTTGGTTCGGAACACACAGATGTCATGTCCGCCCGGGATCAGGGATGGATTATCGGCTGGGCCGAAACACCCCAGGAAGTCTTTGATAATCACCTGATCAATTACCGGGTAGGAGAAGACGAGAACGTAATGCTGCCCCAGTTCGTTTGTCAGGACGGCTATTTTGTTTCTCATATTCCGGGAAAAGTTAGTGTGCCGGAACAGTCCCAGGTGGATGAGTTCCTGCCGCCCTATAAACCTCACAATCCACTGAACCCCAAAGCGCCTTACATCCATGCTCCCCAGATTAAACCTAATCAGGGGCCGGTAATCGACCTTCAACGGGCGCAAGCACATCTCAATACGCCAAAGGTGATCAGACAAGCAGTGGATGAATACAACCA
>JAAEOA010000183.1 GCA_024223715.1 bacterium
CCAGCATGAAATGCCTGAACAATGGCGACAGTATTACTTCAGAGAGGTTGAAACACGGGTTCTGCCCAACAACAAGGGACACACCTTGAAGTATGCTGCTTGATGGAGGTAACAAATTGGAAAATGAAAGGATTACATTCTCTGCGGAACAATATTCACTTAACAAGGCTGCTTAACCCTGTCGCAGGCAATACATGACCCAATATCACTTATTTTAAATCCCGCAATAAATTCAAATCGTCTTTTCGTAAAACCCGCCCCACCCAAAGGAACACCGGGTAAATTAGCAGCATCAAAACTGATGATATAAGAAAAGGGCCCCAGCCCTTGTCCAAAGGAAGTCCCTGCCACCCTACATTCCAGGAGGGGGCCAGAAATTTCAGAATTCCTGCAGCAGCAGCCCAGGATGCCCCAACAGCCAGCATGGGTCCCAAAACAGCTCTTTTCATAGGGGGCATAAATTCAGTACCGTACAAAAACACCACATGCATTCCCGCATTGATCATCAGACTGACCACTGTGGCTATGGCAGCACCAAAATACGAGAACTTTGGAATGAGTACCAAATTCAAAACAAAATTGGAGAGCATGGGAACAAGGCCAATGAAAATAAAGTGTTTTTCTTTTTCTGCGGTCATTAACAGGCGATTAAATACCACGGCCACCGCGTGAAGAGGTAAGCCCCAAACACCAATTTTCATCACCATGATTGAATCTTCGAATCGGCCACTGTTTTCGAAAAAATTAATAATGGGCTCAGAAACAAACATCACAAACAACGAAATGGGGACAATTCCAACCAAAATAAAACGCATGGCGCGCTCTCCCAACCGGGCGGCATCTGCAGCCGATTTTTGGCCATAACGAGCCATGGATGGAAAAAACGCCAGACCAAATAACCAGGGCAGTAACAACAGAACGCTTAAAGCCTGCCTTCCCTGGCCATAAATTCCCGTGCCGGCATCGCCAATCATATTCATCAACATAACCGAGTCAATTTGTGAATATATTGTGGCAAAAGTTGTAGCCAGAAAAATGGGAAATCCCATTCGCATGAGATATCGAATATTGATGGAACCCCCTGGCCCCTGCCGTTGCCAGGGCCCGGTTCTTTTTATCATCAATGGAATCATTATTATTAGCCGACCCACCCGACTTGCCAGATTTGCCCACACAAGCCCCATTATCCCATAGCCTGCAGAAAGCCACCACCAACCTAGGGCAAAATACAGAACCGCCGATGCAATTTGACCCGCCGTCTGAAACTGAACCTTTTCATGCGCCTGCAAAACCGAGTCACATGCCAGACCGGTGCCTTCTATAAAAATAGCCAGTCCCATTAGCAAGACAACAGCCTGGTTCAACTCCGCCATTCCTGATACCTGCGTATAACCCACCAAGGCAGAAATGCAAACCGCCGACAGCATCCAGCGAATTTTCAAAGTCGTCCAGAAAAGAGGCCAGGTCATTATTCTTGATTTTGAAATTTCCCTGGTAATTAAATTGCCCAGGCCAAAATTGGAGATGGTTTGCATTATACCGGTAATGCTGAGAGCAAAAGTCCACAGGCCAATGCCATCGGGACCCAGAATTGGCGACATTTTCTTGCGCAGGAATAGAGCCAGCAAACGACCGGAGTACATTCCGACTGTTAGCAGAATTGTATTTTTTGCAATATTTTTTGTAGCACTCACTAGAAAAAACCTCTACTGGCTGCGGTAAAAACAGGCCCCTTAAATCCGTCCAAATCCCAGGTCAAATCCAGTTTACTGATCAGGGCATTGGCCGCCCGGGTGGGACCCAGACGAATACCAAAACCTACTTCATGGCGAGAGTCGGCCAAGGAACGGTCTTCATCGTCCCAGTAGGCAACCCCACCACTGTAAAAAGCAGCCAATCCCATTTGGAAAAGACCAAGAACCTCCCAGGGCATGGCTTTTCCCTGTTCAACATTCCAACGCAACAAACGGTCGCCGGCCATGCCATCAAAATCAAGAGTTCTTAAACTATTATTCAACCCCAGCAACAAAGCGTTGTCGCCAATCAGGTTGTTGCCATGACCGGCCTCGGCGGTCAGACGAGTTATCCAGGGACTGTGTTCTGCACCGTGAGTTGCCAGCCAACCCGATTGAACATTCACCTGGTGAAAACTATTTTCGGAAGATCCCGTTTGAATTTTTCCCCAGCTTTGCAACTTGAACATACCCGGCCCCAATTGCCACCACTTGGTCGCAACAAATTCAGATTTCCAGGTAGAACCACCAAAACCCGAAGTTGAACCCACCGCCGGGCCATTGGGTCCGGCTTTTAAATCAAAACTCCAATTCATGGGGATGTCTTCAATGGGTCCGTATTGCAAGATGAACCGGGCTTTGTTCCAGCTTCGGCCTTTGCTGTTAATCCATATATATGGAAACACAGTCACCCCCTGATGGCGAGCCATTGGCTGTTCACCCTCATTCAGGAAACTCAGGTCGACGTATCGACCATCGGAAAGCAGCCAGGAAGGCTGGACGTCCAGATCATGTTGCAAATCACTAATTCCAAGACCGGCGCCCAGTCGCCAAATTCGGCCTTCCTCCGCTTTGGATAAACGAAGCAAAGTGCCAAGGTGTATCCCCGTTTCCAACCGGGGCAAACGAGCGTACAAACTTGATCCAGATTGGGGGTCTATTCCAGCAGGCCCAGCATTGCTTAGATAATACCGAACGTCAGAAAGAGACTCATAGGCGCGGGTCTCAACACTCCACTTGTCACCCAGAGAATAAAAAGGCCGACTCACAAAAATATTACGATAGTGCCCATCTTCACGTTTGGCGTAATCCAAACCCAAAACCAGGCCGGCTTTTGTCAGGCGCCTTTTTCGAAACCATATATTGTAGTATGAAGCGTTCTCGTCAGCTCCTACCCCTGCACCCAAAGTGACACCCTGGCCCAGAAAATTCACTTCTGAAAGGGAAAATCCCCAGCGAGTCTCTCCGGAAGCAGACCGGGTCCAGTTCAAAGATGTTTTCAACGACCAGGAATCGCGGGCTTCCACCCGAATATTTACTTCACCGTTTTCCGTGGTATCCACTGCCGTAACGCGAATGTTGTTTAGAAAACCCAGCTCCCGTAAGTTGCGTTCAGTTTCTTCCAAAAGCTCGGGATTGTAGCTCTGTCCCTCTTTAAATAGCAACTCCCGAGACAGAACATGCTCACGGGTATTGATGTGAAGGCTGTTCATGGATTTTCGCAGAATCGAAAGAGTCCCTTCGGTGCTGTCAGTTTCCGCTTCACTGAAAATGCTGCCTCGAACGATTTCAACTTTTCCGACCACCAGATCACCATTTGAGTTGGTGGCCCAGGAGTCAAATCCGACAAACAGGAGCAGAGTCATGACAAGCCAAGTCAATATTTCCGAACTTCTGCCGTTTTGACAGTCCACTGATGTCAGAAGCCGTCCTTCTTTGCGAAAACACATCAGGGCAAGGGACCTGAAAATCTGGCATATATTGTTGTCTATTAACGAATTAAAGAAAATTCTCAACAAAAAACCCCTAATGGCACAGCCCTTGTAAGTGGACTGATGAAGATGCAAACAAAGTGGCCGGAATGATCTGGCCTCTTTTTACCACAGGATCCCAAGGAGGACCAGAAATGAATAACCAACTTATGATGACCAGCCCCATGACCCGAGTTCTGAATGCAGCTTTGAACCCCCGGCGTCACCAGCCTGAACTGGATCGATGCACCTGGGACCGCAACCCGAAAGCCGATGTTCTGGAAGGTGAACTGGAATTCCGCATCGCCATGGAATTGCCGGGAGTCAGTCCCGACAGCCTGGACATCAGTCTGGAAAACCAGACCCTCAGTGTGAAGGCCACTCGTGAAACCAAAGTTCCCGAGGGTTTCGAGCTGGTGCGTCACGAACGTCCAGAAAAATCTGAATTCCACCGGACCTTCAATCTGGGCAATGCCGTGAATGCCGAAGGCATTGAAGCTTCCTTTGAACAGGGAATTCTTACGCTGGTTTTGCCCAAAAGCAAACAAAGTTTGCCCCGGAAAATTGAAGTCAAATAAGCAGTCTTTGATTTGAGGAAACTTTGGTCTGAAAACCCCCAATGGCGCGCCCGCAATGCTCTCCACGCGCGCCAGTTTTTTGGGTCCCTTTTTTCTTGATCACTTCCTGTAAACCCCCACAACGACGCCCCGAAACTACTAACCTTTATCCCGGCGACACTACCGGG
>JAAEOA010000184.1 GCA_024223715.1 bacterium
ATTTTTGTGCCTTTTTGCGGCCATATCAAAATTCGTTTACCATAACCGCTATTCAAGAATGAACTTCCAGGGAGAAGCTTCACTGCCGCGTTTACAAACAACCTCAATCAGAGCCGGGTCATCCTCATCAATGGCTTTTGACAATGCCGTCCTGAGCTCGTCTGGTGCTCGCACTCGGTATGGAGTTACGCCAAAACTATCAGCAAGCTTAACAAAATCCGGATTGACAAGATCCGCTCCGATGAGGCGACCATCGAATTGGGTCAGTTGATCCCTTCTGACGTTTCCAAAGGCGTTGTTGTTAAAGACAATGGCAATGACACCAATATTGTGTTGCACCGCGGTAGCCAGTTCGGGCATACAATACATGAATCCGCCGTCTCCGCTTATTGAAACGACGACCTTTTTTGGCGCTGCAACTTTTACCCCCAATGCAGTTGGCAGTCCGAATCCAAGGGTTCCCTGGAATCCGCAGGTAACATAGGTGCGGGGTCTATAAACTGGAAAACCGAAATAGGATGTAAACCCCACCTGACAAATTTCTTCAACAAAGTATCCATCACGGGGCAGCACGTCGCGAATCACATCAAGGTAAGCCAACTGGGGCTGAATTTTGCTGATGCGTTTACGGCTTTCCAGTTTTGCTTGTGAAATTCGTTTCAGGTTGTCCTTTGAGAATGAAGCAAATGACGCTATTCGTTCTGCCAGGGCTCCGGTCCCAACTGCCGAATCAGCAATAATCCCCACATCGGGTTTAAATCGATCCATCTCTTTGGGGTCGATATCGATACGAATCACCCTGGGACCTGATTGGGGGCGATCATGATACAAATTCATACTTCCCCATCGCATGTACTGCATTTCAAGTCTGGACCCAATGCCAATCAGCACATCGGTCTCTTCCCACAACAGCCGAGCAGCCGCACTTGATAGCCCCAGTTCATGGTCTTCCG
>JAAEOA010000185.1 GCA_024223715.1 bacterium
ATTTCAATGCAAAAACGGAAAGGAGGTGGTGGATAGCAATCGTTTGACCGGATGCGTTTCCATAGGGCTGGATTTGCGGGCAATTGATCCAACCAGCCATACTATTTTTACCGAGTCAAAAAAACAAGAAGGAGGAGATAAGATGTTTTTGATCAGATCGGCATTCATTGTGCTTATCTTGGGAATTTTCGCAGCCGGGACTGCCTTCGGACTGACCCAGGAGTCCTTTGATGTGAAAAACCCCAAGGTGCAGGAAATGAACAAAAAGTGCATCATGTGTCATTTAAAAGAAAACAAGTCGCTGGTGTTTCAATGGGAGAATTCGCCCCATGCGGCCGCCAAGGAAGGCCAGGTCGGCTGTTACAACTGTCACGCTGCCGAAAAAGGTGACGAGATGGGGTACATGCATGAAGGCGCGTTCATCAAGGCGATCCTGACGCCTAATGACTGTGCCAAATGTCATGAGCCCGAGACTGAGCAAATGGCTCAGTCCCATCACGCCACCGCAGGCGAGATCATGGCCTCATTGGACAACATGCTGGCCGAGGTGGTTGGCGGCATGCCCACCAACAAGGCCAACATGCACAGCGGTTGCTGGCAGTGCCATGGG
>JAAEOA010000186.1 GCA_024223715.1 bacterium
ATGCTGATTTCGCTGAACGGAGTTCGACCTCGTTTCCGCATCGCCCAGTCTCAGGAAACCTTCGACTTCCTCGATGACCGGATCA
This sequence comes from bacterium, assembly GCA_024223715.1. Lineage (GTDB taxonomy): Bacteria > Krumholzibacteriota > Krumholzibacteriia > LZORAL124-64-63 > LZORAL124-64-63 > LZORAL124-64-63. The sequence goes on from JAAEOA010000186.1 coordinate 86, forward strand.
GTGATGCCCTCACCGGGGTCATGACAACTGAAGAAGCAGTTCAAGCTGTTGTTGACCAATGGGAAGAGAAAATCGGTGCGGCCGTTCCCGATACGCCCTACACTGACGACTATGTTGAATAAAGAGAGATTGTGGCTCTAACTCTCGATTAATAAGGCAGGGGTGGATTAATTTCTCGCCACCCCTGCCTGTCAATGAATGATGATTAAAAATCATTGGCGGGCAGCGATAGTTTGAAATGAACAACTTCGCTGCCTACGTCCTCAAGAGGCTTGCAGAAACCAGCCGGGATTAATGAGGTGAAAATTATGTCTCATGATGATCAAACGGTCTCTTACCCAGAAAGGATGACCGTCAAAAAACGACCTCGGATCAGGAGGCGTCAACTAAAAGAGTGGCGTACTGGCTGTTTATTTCTGCTGCCAGCCGTATTGTTTTTAATCTTTACCTCCCTTTATCCGTTAAGTTATGCGCTTTATCTCACTCTTTTTCGCTGGGACTTGAAGATATCGCCTGAAAGATTTTTCATTGGCCTGGACAATTTTGCCTATGCTGCCGGTGATAGCCAATTCCACTCTAGCATATGGGTCACCCTGACCTTTGTTGTGGTGACAGTAACTGTTGAGGTCATACTGGGCATGGCCATTGCGCTGTTGGTTACCCGGGAGATCAGTTACGGCCGTGTCGCTCGTTCCCTTTTGTTGATTCCAATGGTGATGACGCCGGTCGTGGTTGGCATCTTATGGCGAATTCTTTTCAATCCTGACTTTGGCCTGGTTAATTACGTTTTAAGCCTGTTCGGAGCGGATCCGACAAAATTGCTTTGGTTGGGAGACCCTGACCTGGCGCTCTGGGCGGTGATGATTACGGACATTTGGGAGTGGACGCCATTTGTGGTTTTGGTATTTGTCGCGGGTTTAACTTCACTGCCGGTAGATACGTTCAAGGCAGCGCGAATAGATGGCGCTTCTTCCTGGCAAATTTTTTGGAAAATCAGTTTACCGCTGCTCAAGCCGGTAATCCTGGTCACCGTATTGCTCCGCTTTCTAGATGCGTTCAAAGTAGTAGACACAGTATATGTGATGACCTACGGTGGACCGGGTAATACCACCAAGCTGCTTAGTTTTTTCATTTATGAAACAGGTCTCAAATATTTTAATATTGGCTATGCTTCGACCGTTTCATGGATTTTTATTGTGCTTATGTTTGCTCTGACATTTTATTTGATCCGTGAACGCCAACGATCTGAGCAATTTTAACCGGAAGTAAAGAAGGAGGATGGTTAGCATGGAAATTGTACCCAAAAGTACGACTTCACGTCGTAGACCCTTGCGTAGCCGTCGTTATTATCGCGGGAAACGGATGATAATTCGCTTGGTCGGCGATGTGGCTACCATACTGGTCTTAATTCTGGTGCTTTTGCCTGTATTCTGGTTGGTATTGACTACTTTCAAGAAACCGGTTGAGTTTTTGACCTGGCCGCCAGTGCTTTGGCCGAAAGAGCCTACCTTGGACAATTATCGAGCCGTGTTGGATTTAACTTTTATTGGTAAATATTTTGCCAACACGCTGATTATTGCCTCAGCTTCAACGTTTTTTGCTGTCATATTCGGTTCTACGGCGGCATATAGTTTGGCACGGGTTAAGTTGCCTTTTAAGCTGAATGGTATAGTGGCCATTTGGATGTTGCTCACCCGTATGTATCCGGCGGTGGCAACGGCCGTACCCTACTTTGTACTCATCCAGAATTTGGGCCTGCTAGACACGCACTGGGCATTAATCATCACCTATACCAGTTTCAACCTGCCCTTTGTGGTCTGGTTAATGTTGGGCTTTTTCCAGGGCATCCCCATCGATCTGGAACGCGCCGCGACAATGGACGGTTGCTCAATGTGGCAGCGTTTTACACGCATTGTATTGCCGCTTTCTGCACCAGGTTTGATTGCTACCACAATCCTCTCCTTCATCTTGGGGTGGAATGAATTTTTATTTGCTGTGATCCTGACTTCACTGGATGCCAAGACTGTGCCAGTCGTAATCGCCGGGTTCATCACCGATAAAGGCCTTGAGTGGGGCACAATGTCGGCTCTGGGCGTGATGCTGGTTTTGCCGGTCATTCTGCTGGCCTGGACGTCACAGCGCTACTTAGTCCGCGGCCTGACACTCGGCGCCGTGAAAGAATAATAAAAGGGGGAGAAATAATGGCCAACGTCAAATTTTCTCAAGTAACTAAACGTTTTGGAAAGGTAACGGCCGTTCAGAATCTAAATCTAGAAATTGCCGACAAAGAATTCATGACTCTAGTTGGGCCAAGCGGCTGTGGCAAATCAACAACCCTCAATATGCTGGCCGGTTTAGAAGAGCTGGATGAAGGGGAGATTTACATCGGCGATCATTTAATGAACGATGTTCCCCCAGGCGACCGCAACATTGCCATGATGTTCCAGAGCTATGCACTTTATCCGCACATGAAAGTGTTTGATAACATGGCATTTGCATTGCGCATACAAAAAACGTCACGCCCCGAAATTGAGCGTCGTGTGCAAGAAGCTGCTCAATTATTGGGCATCGAAGATTTATTACAACGGAAACCAGCCCAATTAAGTGGCGGGCAGCGGCAACGAGTCGCCCTGGGGCGAGCCATTGTCCGCGACCCCGATGTTTTTCTGCTGGATGAACCGTTGAGCAACCTGGATGCGATTCTCCGCGTTCAGATGCGGGCCGATTTGCGACTCTTATTCAAACGTCTGGGCAGCACGGTCGTCTACGTCACCCATGACCAGGCCGAGGCTATGACAATGAGTGACCGCCTGGTAGTCTTCAATTCAGGCGTCATCCAACAGGTGGGAACCCCTATCGAGGTTTATCGGCAGCCCGCCAATCAATTTGTGGCTCGTTTTATCGGCAGCCCACCAATCAACTTAATCCACGGAAGAATTGAAGCTTCCACCAACGGGCATCAATTTGTCACCCCTGATTTCTCACTATCCCTTCCGGCGGGGATAGTGAATCATGATTGGCCTTCCGAAGTCGTTGTCGGCATTCGAGCGGAAGATATTTCCCTGCGGCCGGCTGGCATGGGCATTCCGGCCGCCATCAAACTGGTCGAACATCTTGGCTCAGAGAATATCATCTTCGCCATGGCTTCAGAGCAAATGATAACGCTCAAGTCGGAAAAGGAAACAATAGTTGCTCCAGACGAAAATATAGGATTAGAAGTTTCCCCCAGCGCATTGAACTTTTTCGATCCGACCAGCGAGCAACGGCTTGAACCGGCGAAAAATGTATCTTCTTAACGAGGAAAAAACATGATAAACAGTTCACCTATAACACCTCGCCAACGGGTAACTGAGGCCATGTACGGCCGTAAACCAGATCGAGTGCCGTGCATGCCTTTTATTGACAACTCCTACTCATCCCCAACACTGGGTATACCAGTTTCTCAATCCTTCCTCGATCCAACCAGCCATGCAGAGTCCCTCGCAGCCTGTTTTGAGCGACATCCAAACCTGGATGGCGTATCGATCAACCTCTGTCTGTCCGATGAAATCATTCTGGAAAAAGAGGAACGTTCTGACGAGTATCTTATCAAAACCACAGGTGGGATAACCTGGATACTTCCTCACAATGACATTGGTTCAGTCATGGAACGGGAAATTGTTTCTTTTGATGATCCTCGGCTAGAGCATGACGACCCGCTAAAGCCAGGTATTCTTCGAACCTTGGAGGCCATGCCGTCCGAAATTCGCAGCAAATACATGGTTTGCACCGGTGTCACCGGCCCATTTTCCCAGATTTGTATTTTGATGGGAATTGAGCGAGTAATGATGGCAACGATAGAAGATCCGGCAGGACTGCATCGTGCTATTGAAAAACGGCTGCCGCTGGCCTTGCAATGGATCGAAGAACTGGCTCAATTTGACCCAGGCGCAATTTGGATTGGCGAGGGTTTGGCTTCATCAAGCCTCATTGGACCAACGACCTATCGGGAATTTGTTGTTCCTTATGAAAAGGCACTGACTCAAAAAATTCGACAGGTGGGCGTACCAAGCGTATTGCATATTTGCGGAAAATTAAACCCTTCACTTGACTTTATCCCCGAAACTGAAACAGATTGTTTGGAGGCCGATTGGCAAGTGGATTTGGCCGATGCCAAAAGTCGCATTGGTGACCGGGTAAGCATTAAAGGGAACCTCCATACCACCACCTTTGTCAGTGGCAAACCAGAAGAAATATATGAACTGTCCAAACAAGCCATTGCGAATACAGCCTCAGAGGGCGGATTCATCTTAAGCAGTGGCTGTGCATTAGGCCGCGACACACCGGCAGCAAATGTGGAAGCAATGGCTCAGGCCATCCTTGATTATGGCCAATATACATAAGGTGCGTAATATGACAAGCGAACTTAATTCAGTTGAGCGGGTGCGGCGAGCTATCGCTGGTGAGACACCAGATCGGGTGCCGGTTATTCCATTGGTCATCCACCTGACTATGAAACTGGCCGGTGTCCGGTATGATCATTATGCTCAAGACCCTAAACTCTTGATGGAAACCCAAGTACGGGCCTGGCAAACCTTCGGTTATGATGGCTTCCACATCACTTCCGACAACTGGATTCTCCCCTCAGCGCTTGGCTGCCCAATTCAGTTCTTTCCCGATCAACCTCCAGTCTCTGTAAATCCGGTGTTGGCAAACAGCAAAGAATTGAGCTTGCTCAATCGACCCCAATCCGGTACGGAAGGGAGAATGGCCTTCAAAGTAGAAGCTACCCGATTGACAGCAGAAGCGGTTGGTGACCGCTGCTATCTCAAAACCTGCTTTGACCAGGGGCCGTTCTCTTTGGCTACTGCCGTGCGTGGTATAGAGCAACTGATGCTCGATTGCTATGATGACCCACAGTTTGTGTTTGACTTGCTGGAAATCTGCACTGATGCGGTTATCAAATTCGCCCGGGCCTGCGGCCAGGCCGGCTGCCACGTCCTGACTTTTGGCGACTCGACCGCTGGTTTGTTAAGTCCTGATCTTTTCAAACGATTTGCATTACCCTTTGAAAAACAAGTGATTGAGGCCTTAGCCGATTTGGATATGCCAGTATTTCTACACATCTGCGGCGATACCAGCCATATCATCGATTCAATGGTGGCCTCTGGCGCGCCAGCCCTGGAAATAGATTTTCAGAATGACATCGCCTACTACAAAGAAAAAACCAGGGGACAAGTCTGTCTTCAAGGTAATATAGAACCATCCGGCATTCTCCTCCAGGGAACGACTGAAGAAGTACGTGAGGCTTGTCGCCAGGCTATCGAGCAAGGAAAACCGGGCAGTCGCTATATTCTCAGTTCGGGGTGTGAAGTGCCTCGTGATACGCCGCATGAAAATCTGCGAGCAATGATTGAAGCCGCCAAAGAATTTGGATCTTATAACTAAAAGGATAAGAGCATTGGAATCTCTAGAATATAAACCAGCCCTAAATGAGGTTGTTGACCGGCATCGGCTACTATGGAGCAGCCAATTATCTAACGGGATTTTAGCCCGCATTGACCCGGCAGAGCTACCGTTCATTGACCCATTGACCCATTGCCCGGATGTCCCGGCTATGGCCGCAGCCTGGGATCACAATTACCGGGTTCGCCGGGAAGTGGAAGATGATTTGCTGCCAGTTGCTCGAGTCAGTTTTGGTAGCGCCGCCTATGGAGGCTTCCTGGGAGCGAAAGTCGCCTTCCATGATGGAGCCGGCTGGAGTTACCCTCTCTTGGCTGACTACAGCCAA
>JAAEOA010000187.1 GCA_024223715.1 bacterium
CCCCGCAAAGCCCTGGGCCCGCCATAGCTCATCTGTTCAAGAATACCCTCGGCGGTGGCCAGCAATTCATTCTCGGGCACCAAGCGGCAAAAGAACCCGGTATTGAATGCTTTTTGCGCTTCAATGGCTTCCCCAATAAGCAACATTTCCCTGACCAGGGGAGAGCCGAAGCTGCGGATCATACGTCGCAATCCGGTATGGCTGTATACCAGGCCCAAACGTACCGGAGGAACACCCAAACGAATCCCTTTGGCGGCCACTCGTAAATCGGAGCAACTCAAAAGCTCCACAGCACCGCCATAGGCATCGCCCTGAACCGCTGCCACAATGGGCGAAGGATAGGCAATCAAACTCTCCATAACTTTTTCAAACGGATGACTCGCCCGTATCGAAGAATCGCGATGGAATATTTCTTCCGGGATGTCCCCAATGCTGTAACCGGTAGAGAAATGCTTCCCCCGCGCCCGAAGAAGCAACATGGGAGCATCATCACCACTTAGATCATTCAAAGCAGAGACAATGGTTTCGAGCATTTCCCGGTCCAGCACATTGCGTGGCGGCTGATTGAGAATGATTTCGGTCCAATGGGATTTGTTAACAATTTCAAGGGGCACCATGAATTCCTTTTGTTGAGACTTCTCACAATATTCTAGCCTTGCCCACAAAAATCCACAACCTGAGACTCCTTTCAATTGTGAACAACAGGGAGGCAATCCAGTCAATACGACCTCATTTATTTCTGATTTTCATAATGCATGACAAAAAAACTTAACGGAAACCGAAAGGTAAATTAATTTTTCTCTGTGTTGGACACATTTCACCAGTTTCTGGAAACCCGGTTACCTGGGCATTCAAAGATTCGGTTGTGCCCAAAAGAATGTCGCTGGTTCAACTTGTGGTTATAGATTTGATTAAACACTGGGGTTTTGTGTGTTTTAGCTTGAAGATTGCTGGGTGTTTTTGCAAAAAAGCACCCAGCGACATTCTCTTGGGCACAACCCCTGATTGGGGAAGTGCTCCAGGGATCCACCGACAAGCAGATATTTATCGAACTGGTCCCCGGTATCCCGAGCCATTTTAAGAGCGAAGCACTTGGTTAAATGATTTTGGTGATGAGGGCAATAGGGAGCTGGCTTTTGATCACGGGCGTGAACTATGCCTTTGGAATTCCAATTCTCTTCAACTCTTTTTTCATCATTACTCTGGCCGTATGAAGGCGTGAACGAACCGTTGAAACCGGTAGATCAGTGACCGAGGCTATCTCGGAATAAGAATAATCAAGGAAGTGTCGCAGGATCAAAAGAATCCGGTACTTAAAAACCAGGGTGGCCATGGCTTGATGGATCAGATAATCCCGTTCGCGGGTTTCCACTTTGGCATGAGGTCCAGGTTCCAAAGACTCCATATTTTCATCCAAATAGGGTTCCCTGTGTTTTCTATGGTTTATTCTGTTTAATGCCTTGTTGAAAGCAATTCGGTAAACCCAGCTGAAATACCGGTAATCGGGATTGTATCGATGGATTTTTTCAAACGTAGTGATAAAAGCTTCCTGGGTAATATCCGCTGTGGAGTCGGCATCACCCAGGATATTGAACATTGAATTTTTTATTGGTGACTCATACCTCTGCATCAAAGTGGCAAAGGCACCGGAATCTCCCTGCTGAACTTTCTGAATCAGGTCCTTGTCCAACACAACCAAATCATCCCCCCACTTTTGGTCTCCCGCCATCTTTACAGGTTAATATTCTATAAAATAATTGCACTAGCCATCGAAGAATTGACACCGATAGATCAGGCTGCCTAAATCAACGGATCAGCGTAATCCGATTGGTGAACACCGTTTGCCCAGTTTTCACCTTGAACAAATAGGTCCCTGAAGCCACAGCCTGGCCCAGTTCGTTTTTCCCTTGCCAGCGGATTGACACAGGTCCGGCTGACATGAATTCACCTTGGGTCAGATGCTTGATCAGGCGGCCGGAGATATCAAACACATCCACATCCACAGCCGCCGGTTGCTTCAACTCGAAAGTGATGGCAGTCGTGGGATTGGCCGGATTGGGGGTACTCAAAAGTCCGTTGATCAGGTATTCATTTTGTTTGCTTTCATGCGGTTCGACAGGAATATTTGGGCGCGGGTTGAGATAAGACTTGTACATTTGGAATCTTGGGGAATCAGCCACACAACATCTGATCAAACCACAATGGTAGTTGTACCAGAATGATGAGTTTTCATAAGTACCATCAGGATATATGACGGTCATGAAAACCTGGAAGCATTCATATGTCCCGCCTGGACAGACGATCTCCTCCTCATTTAGAACGGAAAACACATAATGAATAATATCTCCGGCTCCACCCGAATCCACTTGCCGGGAATCAGTCCAGATTTTTCCTACCGTCAGTGGAGCATCAACCCAGAGTATTGGACTTTCGTATAACCCATCCTGCAGAATACCCAGATAGTAAATATCTCCCTCGGCCGTCTTGTCGAACACGCAATCCTCAGCCCGGTAAACCTTACCCCCAAGGAGAAATTCTCGATGCATTTTGAAAAGGCCACCCGGATACCTACCTACTACGGTATGCATCTGTTGGATTTCAGGCCCAGCCTGCTCTAACTCGTTGTACCATTTTTCTGACCCTGAAACGAGTTCAAGGAAATTGTCCGAAGCAACTGCGCTCCCCCCAAGCAATAGAATCGCCAGGACAGAACACCACACGGTTATTGATCTGGTTTCCATCTCTTACCACCTTGAAAAATGTAATAAACCAGCTCGCTATGTTCTGGAATCTCCTATCAAGAATGAATTTTTTTGTGATCGAATCCCTCGTAGCGCCCCACAGAACAAATACAATCCAAGGGAGGAAATGTTCGATACAATCGGAAGGATTCCCGTGGGGTATTTGCTGAAGGATTTTCTGAATCACCAGGCACCTGGGAGGCATTCAGGAGAAAGAGTTGCGCTGGTTATTGAATACGGTTTTCCATATTCTCGTTCATATTGAAAAGTAAAGACTTAGCCCGTCTAGTGACTATGATTTTAGTTTTGCGTCCAGTATTTCCAGCAAAACAACGCATCCGGCAAAACAAAGGCTGCGGGAATATCCCCGCAGCCCTTGTTCTATCAGTAACCGGAGTTACCTGGCAGCAATGGTCTTTTCAACCAAAGTATGAATGCTACCAGCTGCATCATGCAATTCCTGCAGTGTTTTCACTGTTCCTGTACCACCAATATTATTTTCATCCTGGTGGCAGCCATAGCAGGCAAAATCAAGGGTCACAGCAGCTTGACCGTCTGTAATTACCACAGTGGTGCCGTCAGTTGAGAACATATCAGCCTTGCCGTTTACCGATGTATTGATTGCCCACAAGTGAGTTGCCACATCGCCATTGTAGAGGTTATTGGCAATGGCACTTTTTGAGGCATCAGGCATATGGCAATCAACACAAGTTGCACCGTAGGCAGTGTGAGTAGTCGATGCAATGTCCGCATGAGAACCATCAACGTGACAACTGTTACAGTTGACAGTTGTGCTTACACCTTCACCTGGGGCTTCTGAGTCATATACAACTGAAGCATGAGGGTCATGGCAATCGTTACAGCCAGGTCCGTATGTCGAGTTATGAGGTGAGTTGTACCATTCGTCGTATTGTTCATGGTGCTTGATGTATCCACCACTGGCTTCAATTACAGATTCACCAGGTGTAACACCGTTGTCGCCACCACGGGTATGACACTTGCCACAGAAATAGGAAGAATCATCAATGGTCAGTTCGTAAGTGGCTGGCTCAAAGATGTGCTGAGTTCCCATACCATGGCAATTTTCGCAACCGATTCCGCCTTCGGCAAAAGTACCAAGGAATCCTTCCATGCCATCTTGGTTGGTTTCGGAATCTCCGTCGTCAGTACTTTCCCAGCCGGTGGTATGGCAGGACCCACAGTTGTAAGCCTTGGTCTCACCTGCGTGGTAGTTACCCCATGATTCATCCTCAAAGTTCCACTGATTCTCTCCGGAAGCGGGAGTATAGATGTACCCGTCGTTTTTGATCCAACGCATTTTCCAGCCGAAACCACCGATGGTGTATGAAAAATCACTCCAGGTTGTTCCTGCAGGAGGGTCAGCTGGGTTGTTGAAGAATGCAGATGGATCTGGAAATGTTGTTGGTGCAGAACCATCAAGAGCAGTCAGCTTGTAAGGGTGGCCGGAATGAATCCATTGGTCGTGCTTGTCAGTGTGGCAGACACCACAGGCTGCAGAGCCAGCATAACCAAGTTCAGGGGGATCGACGGGAACAATAATGTCATCATCATCATCCGAACAACCCGCCATCACCAGCAGGCCTACGAGAAGCAATAAAAGGGCAAATTTCGAGAGCGTCATAATTTTCCTTTCGGGAAAAGCACTTTTTAGTTTTGCGGGTTCTTTTGCCTGCTAGCTGCAGGGGTGTTAATAAAAAAACTACCATATCAGTAGGATAATGAAAGAAAAATAATGACAATCTCATGACAAAAAGAGCTAAAGTGTTTAATGGCAACAAACATTAGGGAACTAATCCTCATTCAAAATCTTGTAATCACCTTAAATCAGGCAGTATTTGGCCATTGTGGAGTTTTTTATTTGACATCAAGTTCCAATTGAAATTAATAATTGTTTTCAACCATCCGCAAAAAGAATAATTACGTTCATCAATAAACCTCCCTGAAAAGTTTAATTCTTTTCTGTCGGGTTTTAAATGTAGTACCCAACATGTGCTGTTATTGGTTATTCGGAAATAACATACCTGAAACCATGACGGCCGTTTTCCCCAAGATGGGGGCTGGGATTTCGTCGGGAGGCTGACCGGCACCTTCTTGATAAATCACTCCAACCGCCACCTCGCAATGTTTTGTACCAACCGGGAGGCGGCCCAATCGGGTCAATTTCTTCATCAGCATAAGGATTGTGATACCAATCATTGCACCATTCCCAGACGTTGCCGTGCATGTCATAGAGGCCAAAAGCATTGGGATTCAGTTCGGCTACTGCATGAGTCCAGCCCTCTGCGTTGCCGCAGTACCAGCCCATATTCCATAGTGATGGCTCATTGCCACAGGCAATTTCAATCATCGCTCCACCAGCAAAATCGGTCGATGAGCCTGCACGACAGGCATACTCCCATTCTGCTTCTGTGGGCAGGCGATACCCAGGAGCGTTGTAAGGTTCATCGTTATTACATTTCCAATTCGCGGGATCGGTATGATCGTAGGCTCGAGGTAGCCCTTCTTTCATGCTCAACCAATCACAATAGGCAGCAGCTCCAAACCATTGCACCTCTATTACAGGATGGTTTTCCATCCCTTCATCTATTACAAAATGAGAGCCGTCGAAGGATATCTCACAATCCCGGTCATCATCCATATCCAGAAGTTCCAAAACAGATCCGTCGAGATTGTCATAAACCCGGGTCCCGACAACTGTGCAATACCCCTGTTCCAAAGCCCACTGAGCTAGATCGGCATACAGTTGGTTGGTCACTTCAATGGAAAGCATGTGGAAGTTGTTGGTCAGAGTAACCGGATGCAAACCTTCATCACCAACATGCCCCAGGTCGTCTTCCGAAGACCCCATCATAAAGCTTCCCGCTTCAACCAAAATCATTTCACCAGTGGTAATCGATGGTGGGGTTACTGGATTATCATCATCATCGCTGCAACCAGAAAACAGGAAAACCATTATGACGAGAAAATAGGACCATCTTGGCATTGTTATCCTCCGATTAAGTGGGATTTGCTTCATTAAGCATAATTCAATCTCCCACTTTACAACAATGATTTCTCTATTTTTTACACAGGGAAAAATTATTTGAACAGTAAGTCGATAACAGTCCCCGGTTCAGGTCAGCGGCAATGCCCATTGTAAACGTAACCAAAGCCTACATTTCAACCACGCGACAACAAATAATCTCAATAACCTCTGTTCCATCCTCTTGCCCATCAACAGAGCCACCGTTACCACTGGCTGTCAGACGGGCCATTTGCAACCCTTTTACCAGCAGAATACGGCTGTCATCAAGCCAGATCAAGCCATCCTGATCCGGGTCCGCTTCGCACTGAATATCCAGTTCGTGATGCCATTTTCCAGAGGCATCAAAAACATCGTACCGAACAAAAATATTTTCTGGTAAATCCAGGGTACTGCTGGAATTGGCCACCACCAGCTTATTGTCGGAAGTGACAATAATTTCTCCAATTACCTGGTCATGTGGTTCCACATCCCAGGTTATATCAAAAGGCAGGGCCCGGTCCTGTTCCTCGAAAAGGGCGTTTAAACGGTCCGTTGTGCGCTGGGGACGTTTGGGACTTTGGAAAGAACGGGTTATGGATTTTTCCAAGCGTCCTGTGGCCGACCACACTTGAATTGAGTACTCGTCACGCCGATCGGCAAGGTATACTTTTCCATCGGGGCCCAATGAATGAGCGGCAATAAACGGAGCCACCATTTCCCGTTCACTGAAGTGGGGTTTACCAAAATCGAGATACGCACTTGCGTTAGCGAAATCAGCCAGCACATCGCCGGTGTCTGAAATTCGTTGCAGGTGTGAATGACGACTCTGGCCCGTTTCGTCTGGCATCTGCCGTAAAGAGCTTACCAGAAGAGTGCCCCCGCGATACCGACCCGAAGTCAACATTGTGTACCCGGTCTGGGCAGAGTTTTCGCCACCGATATCAACATTGCCCATGGGCTCGTTTTTCAGGTTCACCTTAATAAAACGGCCGGGAAAGCGTTGGCCAAGACCCACTGTGCCATCGGGAAAAAGTGCAAAAGTCTGGGGCATTCGGCATTCTCCCGGGCCATCTCCCTCTCCCCCAAGTTCCATCAAATAATGCCCCTCCGGTGAAACCATTGTCACCTGACTGAGTTGCTGATCAAGGAGATAGATGTTCCCTTCTTCATCGCAGCGTGCATCAATCATCAGGCCAAAAATATGTTCATCGTTTTCTCCACCAACCCGCCAGAGTTCTTCCAGTTGCCAGGTTTGGCGAGGAAAATCCGGTTTGGTGCTGACTATAACCGGTGCCTGCTCAGCAGCCACTGCTGCACTTCCGCCCAATCCCAATCCCAAAAGAACAAAAATGGACCTCCATACGAACCGCATCATCAACTCCTTGGGTGATGTAAATAATAAACAGTCCGGTCAATACGTTTGGGAATTGTCTGGGTTGCAACTGCATAAATTGATCTGAAAACGGCCATTCTTCCTCCGGGCGATAAAAAACTCAGGGAGGCGCCATAATTAATTTGGTTTAGATTATTTCAACCCCATATGGACTTTTTTGAAGGACCACCTTATGATCAAAGTAGAATTGATATGCCAATTATTTAATTTGGCTGACATGCAAACTTCCCCGGGTACCCAATGAACAACCACCAATCTCCATTTCCTGATAAATCCATGGGTTTCCCTACCTTCAATTTGGAAAATTGGGTAGTTAATCCATCCAGAAATACAATCACCGGCAATAACCTGACTCACCAGGTCGAGCCACGCCTGATGCACGTTCTGGTTTGCCTCGCCCATGCTGATGGCGAAGTTGTATCCAGGGATATCCTGCTGGAAACAGTCTGGAACGAAGTAATTGTTCAGGAAGAAGCCCTCACCTATGCCATTTCTCAACTGCGTCGTATGCTTGGCGATAGTGCCCGGTCGCCAAAACTGATCGAAACCATTCGCAAAACCGGCTACCGCCTAAAAATACCAGTTGAATTGATTTCACCAGATCCAAAGCTGTCTAAAGGTAGCCCCGTTAATATCAAAACTGCCCCTTCGGCTCCCAAAAATTCCCGGCGCTTTTCGACAATTCTCTCACTGCTTTTGGTTTTAATTGCCACAATGGTCTTTTTTCAGTGGAAGAATGCACAGACCCCAAATGTTCAGGATCAAACGAAACATCAGCCTCTGCACCAAGCCATACCTCTTACAAGCATGCCCGGTTATGAGATAACTCCCGCTGTTTCTCCCGATGGTTCCAAAGTGGTATTTTCCTGGCGGAAAATTGGTGAAACCACCTACAATCTTCACCTCAAACAACGTGATTCCGAAACCGTAATTAGATTAACCGACAGCCCGGGAAGTGAATTTTATCCGACTTGGTCACCCGATGGAACCAACATTGCTTTTTTCACCAAAAAAGAAGGTCAATGGCAAATTGGAATTGTTCCATCTTTAGGTGGCCCGGTGCGGCTGGTTTCTGAACCACACCTCTATTTTACCGGCCTGGACTGGGCTCCCAATGGCCAGGAAATTGTATTCGGTTTCACCGATGATATGGAAAAACCATACCGCCTGGCCAGGCTGAATATGGACTCCCTGGAAGTTAGCTTCATTACCGATCCCCATATTTTAGTCCGGGGAGACAAGACACCCCGGTTTTCTCCCGATGGGACCAAAATTGCTTTTGTCAGGGGCGACCGCAGCAGCTTCAAAGATTTATTTTTAATCGATGCCAAAGGTTCTGAACCAAAACGCCTGACTGAAGGTTTTGTAAATATTGGCGGATTGGATTGGTCGACCGACGGCAGCACCCTGGTGTTCGCCGCTGCTCCCGATGATATCTACAATTTGTGGAGTCTGGAGCTCAAAGAACCTTTTGTCCCCCGGATGATCAACATTCAGGGTGGTCCCAAAAACAATCCTTCCCTGGCTTCGAAAACCGATATTCTGGTTTTCCAGGAGCAGTCTTATGATTCCAACATTGGTTCGGTTTGCCTGGAAGAAGGTCCTGATGGTGAAAAAAACTTTGGTGAGGTAATTCAGATAGCGCCATCTACACGCATTGATTTTTGTGCCCGCTTTTCACCCAGTGGCAAACAGATATTGTTTATCTCTGAACGATCCGGAACACGCGAACTCTGGATCAGCAATAGCGATGGAGAGCAAGTTCGACAGTTGACGAATTTGGGAGCGGCCCGTCTCCGTCATCCCCGCTGGTCTCCCGATGGATCACAGATAGTTTTTAACGCCGCCCACAAGCAGTTTATGCAAATCTTTGTTGCCGATGTTGCTTCCGGGGTAACTCGCATGATTACGGACCAGCCTTCGCATCATCGTTTTGGCACTTGGTCTAACGATGGAAAATGGATTTATTACAGCATTGAAAGCGGTCCCGCCTGGCAGTTCTGGGCGCTCAGTCTTTTCGGAAACGAAAAACACAAAATCACCACCAAAGGCTGCCTGCCCATCCACGAATCGGCCAGCGGCCAACTTTATTATTACAAAATGGACAAAAAGGGAATCTGGAGCTTTCAAATGCCGGACGGGACCGAAACCTGTGTCGGTTCTCCTCAACAAATCCCTGACCAGGATCGAGTGCTACTGGTTGATGATGGTATTTATTTTGTGGACCAGAAACCAAATCATCTGGAACTGGCCTTCCTTGATTTTCAGACTGATGAGGTGGCCACCCTGGGGATATTGCCCGCCACATATGGCGACCACCTCACCGTTTCTCCTGATAAATCCTGCTTTCTTTTTGACCTTGACGATTACATTGGCAGCGATTTAATGATGCTCGAACAATGGCGCTGAACCTAACGAGCCAAAACAACTTTTCGAATGTTGCTGCTTGTTGGTGTTTCCAGCCGTACGAAATACAGTCCGGATGCTTGTGGTTCCAGAGAATCATTTTCCCCATCCCAGTTTACCTGGTGCCTACCTGGTTCAAAAAATCCCGTGGCCAAATTTTTAACCAAACGGCCATGCAAATCGAAAATATTCAGCTGAACTCTTTCAGCCTCCGATATTTCAAATGAAATTGTCGTTCGTGGATTGCACGGATTGGGCCAGACATTGTTCAACGAACTGTGTCCTTCGCTATGAGGCAGATTTGTACCCGATGTGGCTTGGTACAGGAAACTAATATCCTCCACCAATGGAGAAGCCCCGCTGGTGGATTTTTCCAAATGAACCTGATATTGAAGGTATTGCCCCGCCTGGTCCAAAATTGTTCCCGGAGAATTAATATCCATGGACCATTGGCCAAGATCACCGGGATCGTTGCCACTTCGTACCCTAACTGTCAGGTCACCGTCTTCGGGAATATCTGCTGACCAATCGATTCCCGTAATGTTTCCCGCGTTTCCGGTATCGAGGATATTGCTGGTCAAATCACCACTGGTTTGAAATTCACTAATTTTCCACCAGCTGAATTTGTGGGATGTATTGGAAGTAGCCAGAATGTCAAGAGCGCCATCGCCATCAATATCACCCGTACCGCAAACCAGAGTTCTGGCGTGGTTGATGTCTACATTGTGCTTGACCCAGGAAATTGGTTCACCGGCAACATTTTCAAACCAGGCCACATCGTTCATGGTATATGCTGAACCTACAACGTCCAGCCTTCCGTCACCATTTAAGTCCGCCACTTCAATATGATGGCCACCGTTGAAATAGTCATAAATCATTTGCTCGGTCCAGGATATTGGGTCACCGCCCTCGTTTTTCCACCACATCACATCATTGGTCCAGGAAATTCCAACAATATCGAGTAGGCCATCGTTGTCCATATCGGCAATGCGAACTGCCCGGGCACCCAAAAAACTGGTGCGAATGGAATGTCTGGTCCAGACAATGGGATTGCCGCCTTCATTACTCCACCAGGCAATCTCGTGACCTGTTGATGCCGCCGCTACTAAATCGATGTCGCCATCGTAGTCCAAATCGGCACTGCGAACACAGTGAGCACCGCCAAAACCGGTAACAACCGTATTTCGGGTCCAGGATATTGGCTCTAAGCCATCGTTCTGCCACCAGGCAACGGTTCCTGAAGTCAACTCCTGGCACAAGATGTCAACATTTCCATCAAGATCTACATCGTCAGCATAAATTTCCCAGGAAACATCCCAGTCTCCATCTACAGTTTGGCGGGTCCAGGTGATAGGATTGTTGCCATCGTTTTGCCACCAGTCGATAGTCCCGTCTGAACTGGCAATAACATCCAGGTGGCCATCAGAGTTGATATCCACTGAATAGATTCCAGCCGCAGCCGTGTACGATGATGCTATGATCTGCTCGCTGAAAGTTACAGGATTATTGCCATCATTGAGCCAGAGAATAACTTCGTGGGAAGATTCGGCTGTGCCAATGATGTCCGTATCTCCATCCTTGTCGATATCCACTCCCTGAATCGAAAAAGCACCCCGATGGGTAGCATTGAACATGTCTTCTACACCAATACCCAAAGCAGTACTTGATAAAGCCAACTGTCCTGGCTTGGAGCGCCATGAAATTGAATTGGCGCTGTCAAATTCATCTGTCCAATCTGAAACGAACTCAACTTCAGTCTGGCCTCCCGCCCATGTGGTTTGGGTTAGTTCTGCGGCAGATATTGGTGCTGCCAACAGAAGCAGGATTGTAAGTACTAATTTTTGGGGAACCCGGAATTCCATTTGCATGAATGACATAATTTTCTCCTTCGTCATTTTTTGGTTTAATAACTGGGGAAATATTAAGAAATTTCCAGGCAGGGAACCTGTAGATAGTGTGTAGAAGAGCTTTATTTTAGGAATAGAACCCAATTTCGAGTACAAAAAGGAATTTAGTAATTTTAGAGGCCATGATGCTTTGCTAAAAATTTTGGAAATAAGACAACCAAACTTTCAAAAAATTACCCTCAACTTTCACCACTGAAGGGCGCTTTGCGACTTGAGTCCTGCATGATATATTGCATGTGGCCATTCAGGTTTTTCGTTCGGATGGGCTACACTCAAGGAGTAACCGTGTATAAATTTTTCCTTATTCTCGTAATGCTGAGCCTCTCAACTTCAGCTTTTGCTGCTGCTGATTTTCCCCGGGCACTTCAGGACCTGATCGATGAATTCCATCAGGAAAACCAGCAGGCTCCGGGACTAAGCCTCTATGTTCATTGTCCAAAATTGGATTTGCAATGGTCCGGCGCCACAGGAACCGTATCGAGGGAATCGACGGAACCACTGACTGCTCAGCATACTTTCCGCATTGCCAGCAATACCAAAACCTATGTGGCTGCAGCTATTCTGCGTTTGGTTGAAATGGACCGTCTCAAGCTTTCCAGTTCACTGCATGAGCATTTGCCCGATCAATGGCGACGATGGCTGGCCGCAGATGGGTATGATTTACAGGCAATTACTTTGAGTATGGTGCTAAGCCATACCGCAGGTCTAAATGACCACGCAAGTGATGACCGCTACGCAGAAGTTATTTTGGCTAATCCCCAGCGTCAATGGTTGCCCGATGACCAGATCCATCTGCTCACTCAATGGTTTGATCCGGTGGGTCCAGCTGGTGCACCGTATTCCTATTCCGATGATGGGTACATTATCCTGGGCCGAATTCTGGAACAGGAAACCGGCCTTGCCCTTGGTCCTGCTGTTCGTTCTCTGCTGGGTTTTGATGCGTTGGGCCTCAATGCGACCTGGTGGGAAGTAATGGAAGAAAAACCAGCCGGGGCTGGTCCTCTGGCCCACCAGTATTACCTGGATTTCGACACCAGCACCTGGAACCCCTCACTCGATTTATATGGTGGTGGTGGATTGTTGGCCGATGCCAAGGACCTGGGCCGGTTTATCAGGATGTTAATCAAGGGTCATGTTTTGCAAACCGAGGCCATGTTGCTGCAAATGACCGGAAGTGGCACAGCAGAATATCGGCAGGGCCTCATCTGTACAAATTTTGGCGACCATGTTGCCTGGGGCCATACGGGGTTTTGGAATACCTTCGTTTTTCATATTCCGAGTCTGGATTTGACTGTTAGTGGCAGTATTTTCAGTCACCATGCCCAAAGAGGGGCGGAGTTGGTTGAACAGGTTGTTCAGCTTGTTGATGAGGCTTTGGAAACAAAAGACTGACCCTGGGTTGTGCCCAGAAGAATGTCGCTGGTTCAATTTGTGGCCATAGATTTGATTAAACACTGGAGATTTATATGTTTTAGGTTGAGGATTGCTGGGTACTTTTGTATAAAAGCACCCAGCGACATTCTCTTGGGCACAACCCAACTGGTGAAGGTGAGCCGTTTTTGTTTTGAACAAAATTTGGAAAATCATTTTCCGAAACAACAAAAAAAGGGCCGATGGAAAACCATCGGCCAAAATCAATGAAAAAATCTTTCATTTCGACCTGATGTTGCCAATACCTGAAACACTGGTTCTTTCCTTTTCAGGATCACCATAATAAGTAATTTGCCCAACTCCACTCACTTTTGCCTTGATGCTTTTTGATGCATACACTTCGGCATTGCCAGCACCGGAAACTGAGATATCGACATTCTCGGCGGTAAGCTTTCTTGTATCGGCATCGCCAGCGCCGGAAACCCTTATTTTCAGGTCTTCAACTTCGCCGTCCATAGTAAGGCTGCCAGCTCCGCTCAAATTGTAGCGAAAACTTTCGCCCCGAAAATCTTCGATCTCAGCATCGCAGGCCCCATGAATGCTAACTTCTTTTAACTCCGTTACCACTAATTCAATTTTGCAGTCACCATCCGGTTCACAGCTTTCGTCCCAGTCAAATTCCAATTTCCCGCTTTTCACATCGACTTCCAGGTTATCCCACAGATTATCGTCGATAGTTACCTTAACCTGTTGTCGGTCGCCGAAGGTGATTTGGAGGCTGAAGGCCCCTCCCATGGAAATTTCGTCAAAATCATCAACGTTAAATTCCCGTGTTTCGAGATCTCCCGAGCCTTCAATTCGATCGCCGCGGCTACCGAAGGACCAAGCCTGAGCCGAGGCTGCAGATAGCATTACGACCAGAATAATAGTAAGGGTGGTTTTATTAATTTTGTTTAGCATTTTTTGCCTCCTGTAAAAATAAGCAGGACCTCGGGGTTTCCGGATCCGGTTTACTGTGACTGTTGGATACTGTTTTGACGAATGGCAGAGGGAAAAGGTTGTAATTTTTTTCAGGTGGTTGTTCCTTAGGTCATTCCAACACACTGTCTGTTGGAAATTTTGCAGTTCAAACCAAACCTACTTCGACGCGACACCCGCCCCCTGGCCAATGCGGTAACAAATCACTTCCAAAGGCTCGACTTCGGTATCGTCGTCTTCCTCTTCCTCTTCGTCATCGCCATCAAACGAACTGGCCGTCCCCCGCACAACCACCAGCACACCGTCACCCATCAAATGGACATTTCCGTCGACAATTTCATCGCCCAGGAGAACCTGTACCTGGCGGAGATACCGTCCATCAGTGCTGAACACATCCCAGGCTTCCATGACCTTGCCCTCCTGACTATTGCCATGAGGGGTCAACACCCAAACTGTTTGATCGTCATCGTTGTACTGAACACGAACAATGCACTCGTCGTGATCGTCAATGTTCCAATCGCGGGCCTCAGGTCTTCCAGCCACATTGATCGTGGGGCCAACGTCGTCTTTTTCATCATTGGTCCGTTTGCGGGGCTTGTATTTACGACCGAATACACGGACCAGGTTGCCTTGCAAGTCGAAAACAGACACTTCGTAGGAATCTCGGGTCATCGGGGCATAAATCCTGCCCTCGGCGTCAAGAGTCCAGCGCATATCGATATAGTAATTGTCGGTTTCGGTGTAGCGTTGCCCAGTGGGATCAACCGGAGTTGTCGTCTCAAGAATACGGTGAAACTCTGTCAGATCGCCGGTGCCAACTGTTAGAAATCGTTCAGTGTAACTATTTGTTTGCTGGTCACCAAAAACGATTCGTCCGCCGCTCGAGACAAGATAGCCGTCGCGAAACCTGGAGCTCATCATCACTCCGATATTACCTTCGGCCGGTTCACCGATGGGGAAGGTGGAATTGAGTGGATCGCCATCCAGATTCAGAGACACGAGTTTTCCGGGGAATCCCATTCCCACAGCCAGAATATCGTCCGCAAGAAAGGTCAGGGCCATTGGTTGTCGCAGTTCTCCCGGACCGTCGCCTTCCCGGCTGATGGTTTTGAGATACTCACCATCCGGCGACAGGACCGTCACCTGGCACAGTTGGTTGTCCAGCACATAGATATTGCCGTCCGGATGTCGAATGACATCGGTGATGCGACCGAAAATCAGTTCGCCCTCCTCACCGCCGACACGCCAGAGTTCGGTTAGTTCCAGCGGCACCACACCCTCAGCTGGGCCGTCGGTATCGATGGTTAGGGGAACACCCTTGTCACTCGCAAAACATAAAACGGGGAGCAGAATCAGCACAGTGAGGGCAACGGCAAAATATTTCATGGTGGCTCCTGGTATTGGGTTGGACTCCGGATGAGCCCGATTTAACTATTGTCACCCTCTACGTACCGGGGACCTGGTTGTTGCCTGGAAAATCCTTACCTTGCCAAATCACGGAATTAAGTACGGAACGATTACCTTTCAAGCAGTAACTCACAACATGGAATGTCCTTTTTAAAAACAAAAGTTGAAAACAATTGGCCTCAAACGCTTAAAATGATATGATCCGTAATAATAAGGAGCTTATTAATAATGAAATCCCCATTGATCATGATTCTCTTGGGCGCCTGCTTCCTGGTCGCCTCATTTTCCTTTGCCAGTGAACCCCTGCGCCATGTGCGCATTGAAAACACCAATTCCCACGCCCTTGCCCGGCAACTACTCCGACAGGGGTTTGATGTTCTGGAAGGCTCCATCACTGAAGGTTCATTTGAAATAATTGCCTCGTCCGGCAGCTATCAGAATCTTATTGAGGCCGGTTATTCCCCTGAAATTCTGGCGGTTGGCCGTCCTTTCAGGGAAATTCAGGCTGAAAGACAAGCTGAATCCAGTGTTCCGATTGGGTATCCCGATCTGGATGAAATCATTTCCCAACTTACCGCCGCACGAACCAACTATCCGGACATCTGCCAATTGGTGGACCTGACCGAAACTTATGAAACACCGACCACCGTTGAAGGCCGACATCTATTCGCCCTGAAAATTTCAGACAACGTCCTGCTGGATGAAGACGAACCGGCTTTCCTCATGGTCAGCAACCACCACGCCCGTGAAATCGTCACTCCAGTGCTGGCTCTATATGCCATCGATCAATTGACCCAGGGCTACGGCTTGGACCCCGCCATTACCAGCATGGTTAACTCCAATGAAATCTGGATTGCCCCGGTTTGGAATCCTGACGGGTATTCCTATGTATTCAATACTGACAACATGTGGCGCAAAAACCGCCGGGTTTTCCCAGATGGAATTGGCGTGGACCAGAACCGCAACTATCCACAGGGCTGGTCAAATGCCTGCTCGGGAAACGACGATCCGTCAACAGACATCTTTAAGGGACCAAGCCCCGCCTCAGAAGCCGAAACCCAGACCATGATTGCCTGGAGTCTGGACCGCCAATTTGCCATAGTTCTCGATTACCATTCGGCCGGACGGGAAGTTCTCCATGGGTATTCCTGCTGGGATCATCCTTTTGATGATTATTACGAAGAAAGGGCCATTGCCCTTTCCAATGTGGCTGGATATGGAGGCGATCATCGTCCACCCTCTGCCGATGGTGAGCACTATCAATGGCAATTCGGGAAAATGGGAGCCCTGGCATTTCTGATGGAAACCCACACCCAATTCCAGCCTTCATACGGCTCAGCCCTTTCCGAAGCAGCCATGGTATGGCCTGGCACCCGCTGGCTATTGCAACAGCCCATCCCCCTGAAGGGTCACGTCACCAACGCCTCTAATGGTGATCCCGTTGAAGCCATCATCTCCTGCCCCGGTATTAACTTTGAACACGGAGAGACCCTTGCGTCAAACAGCCGCTTTGGCCGATTCAATGGTTTTTATCCTGACGGCTGGTACAGCTTTACTTTTGAGGCCGTAGATCTGGAACCCTATGTTTCGCCCAGCACTTATGTAAGCCCCAGCTTTCCTGCCAACCTGAATGTAGCCTTGACGCCCTCTCTTTCCGGTATTGGGGAAACTGTCAACACGGGCGACGGCCTCTCTGTTGTTGCCAATTCCATTACTGGAATTCTTCACTACGAAATTGCCAAACCAAGCCAGGTACGCATTCAGCTTTATGATGTGCGAGGCGCGTTGATGAATACACTTGTGCATGAGTATCAGATCGCCGGGCAATACGAAATCAGCTGGCCCAGGCAGAATGATCAGGGAATGGTGATGGCTTCTGGTATGTACTTCTTCAGGATTTCTGCTGGCGATGCGGTGCGTAGTGGGAAAGTTGTTTTGGTAAAATGAAGTGAACGGCTACTCAAGTAGGGTAACAACGTTCAGTTGTGGCGTTTGGTTAAAAAATGCTTCATTCGGCTATTTTTCAATTTAGTGGAAAATCGATTAGAATTATCAGGCGCAGATATTTTTTGCCGCCCCCATTACCTCCTGAACAGTGACCCCAGCTGACAAAGCACATTTGCGGCAATCCTCAAATTCAGGAGCTTTCCTAACCCTGCCTGAGGGCAAAGTCACGCATTTTACCCGAATTTTTCCAAAATCCGTCTGTACTGTTTCAAATGTTCTTTTCAGAACTGTCCGCTCGGCTCGCCAGTATCTTAAGCCAATTGTGGTCGTTTCTTCGAGAATTAGATTCTTTAAAATCTGTAGATTTTCTTCCACACACAAAACTTCCAGACAATGCCCCGGGCGACCTTTTTTCATCACCAGAGGCGTCAAACTCAGATCCAACGCCCCGTTTTCGAGTAATAAATCCTGAAAGTGTTTTCCCAGTAATTCACCGGAAATATCATCCAGGTTTGTTTGAATCATAAATATCTGTTCAGCTCCGGAATCATCTGTGGTCAGGCTTTGGCCAAGTCCAACCCGCAAGCAATTTGGCTGTTCGAAATCGCGCTTACCCGCACCATAACCGGAAGCGGTCATGTTAAGGGTTGGCACAGTAAAACTCGGGTTAAGGGCCTTAAGAATTGCGGCACCAGTGGGTGTGGTCATTTCTTTGGCAATATTGCCGGGGAAAGAGGGCAATCCCTGCAATAACAACTCAGTTGCGGGAGCGGGAACCGGCAGTTTGCCATGGGCACAATGAACAAAACCGGAGCCAATGCAAACAGGAAGCGAGACAACAGCTGAAAAATCCAGTTGATCCAGTAAAAGAGCCACCCCCACAATATCCATAATCGAATCCACAGCCCCTACTTCGTGGAAGTGAACTTCTTCAATGGAAACCCCATGAACTTGTGCCTCGGCCTCGCCAACCAAGGTGAAGACACGGCGGGAAAAGTCCTTGGCTCCATCTGAAAGATCAGCATTATCGATCATGGTCAGAATATTATGCAGATGACGGGCAACCGGCTCGGTATTGTCTTGGATATCAACTTTGAGGCAGCTGATTCCACATTTCTTCACTTGGTTAATTGAGATATTAACATCAGGGAACCCAAGAAGGCGGGGAAGATCCAGCAGCAACTGTTTGGGCGCCCCCAAATCCACCAGGGCACCAAGCATCATGTCGCCGCTGATTCCAGAAAATGGCTCAATTTTCAGCGTCTTCATTTGGTTTTCCAATCACAGTTCAGAATTCTGGCGGCGGCAATGGCAGCACCAAAGCCATTGTCAATGTTGACAACCGTCAATCCATTGGCGCAACTGGCCAGCATGGCGTGCAGGGCGGTAGTTCCACCCTCTGCAACTCCGTAGCCAACACTGGTGGGTACGCCAATGATTGGTTGCCGCACCAGGCCAGACAAAACCGAAGGCAGCGCGCCCTCAAAACCGGCAATGCAAATTAACACATCAATTGATTCAATATCAGGCATCACCGCATGCAATCGGTGAATACCGGCCACACCTTTATCAACGAAGATTCTGATGGGCATGCCCAGAAAATTCAAAACAGCGGCCGCTTCAGACACCACTGGGGTATCCGAAGTGCCGGCTGCAATAATTCCCACGGTTCCGCATTTTTTGGGAGGTAAATTTTCCCCGCAAAGCAGAGTTCGTGAGATGGGGTCGTAAACACAGTTCTCAACCGTATCTACCAGGGTGGCACCTTTGGATTCCTGCAAGCGGGTGACCAAACAACTGGAACCACGTGCCTGGAAAACGTGAAGAATTTCCGTAATCTGCTTCACCGTTTTTGCTTCACCAAAAACAAACTCAGGAAAACCAAGCCGCTCTTCACGTTCGAAGTCTATGCTGTGAGTTTTCATTTGAGGGCTCTGTTCATTTTTCCGGAAACAAATCCTTCCGGATCAATCTCGATGCGACTAAAACCGATTGCCTGAAAAGATTCCGATAGCTTTGATTCCTGCTGAATCAAGTCCGAAAGCTGTTCGGCAGGAACTTCGATTCGGGCATAACTGGTATGGTGCCGAACCCGGGAAACCGGGAATCCCATTTTTTCAAGCAGGTCTTCTCCCGCTTCAATCTGCTGTAGTTTCTCAGTAGTGATTTCATTGAAGTAAGGGACACGACTGCTCAAACAAGGGCTGGCTGGTTTCTCCCAGCACTCCAGTTCAAAATGCCTGGCAATATCACGAAGCTGATCCTTGTTGATAGAACATTCAGCCAGCGGACCACGAACCTTGAATTGGGCAGCAGCCTGCAAACCCGGCCGATAATCGGAGTGATCGTCCAAATTTTCACCACCAAGAATATGGTTGAAACCGGTACGTTGGCGCACCGTTTCAAGCTGAGTAAACAGCTCAGACTTGCAGTGAAAACATCTGTTTTCAGGATTGCCCCGGTAATCGGGGTCATCCATTTCCATGGTATCGACAATTTCCAGGGGGATGTCGTGTTGCTGGGCAAACACGCGAGCACCCTTAAAATCTCTTTGCTTCAAACTGGAAGAATTGCCTACCACAGCCAGACAATTTTCCGCCCCAAGGAAACGACGCGCCAAAAACGCCACCAAAGAGCTGTCAATACCACCGGAAAATGCCACCACACATGACTCGCACTCGGTGAACCACTGCTCCAGTTTGTTGATCATTTCTGTTGTATTTTCAGATTGCATTTCTTTCCTTTTAACTTCAGACACCCAAACAGAGGGCGTCACTTTTGCAGTGATTCCAGGATGTTGACTGCGGCCTCAAAATCTTCAAAACCGGCCACGCCCAACATTTGTTTCTCATCGCCAAGCAAGACAACTACCCCAGTGTAGGGGATTTCCCTCCAAATCAGTAATTCATCACCCTGGCGATTTTCAACAGTCCATTTGCCGCGCTTGTTTCCAAGAAAAGCCTGGCTTGGTTTCATTACAAAAAGCTGATATTCAACACCGTCAGCCAGCTCGTATGAAGCGTGCATGCAATTGCGCAAATCGGAAATGCCAAGAAAGTCACGGCCGGCAAAAGCAACGGTTCCAGGCAGTCGATCTGCTTCCGGCAAGAGGGCCAACTGCGGGGGTAACTCGTCACTGCCGGGCAAGTTGGCGGCAACATCGGCCATGGCCTGGGTCAACAATTCGGCAGAAACATCATCACCCCCCACTTCCATCTTCACATAAAAACGATCCTTGAGCAGCAGAGCACGATAAGGCGGTTGCAGGATGGCAGCACCGCCAATTCCTTTCAACTGGTCGCCCGTCGCAGGTTTTTCGCGTTCGAAAATGCCAAAGGCTCCCAGGGAAGTCCCCATGTCGTAAACGCTGATGGTAAGGCCGCTGTCGCCCTTTTCCACATCCAAAACAATCAGTTCGCGGAACCCATAGGTCAGGAACAATTCCGCTGCCCCATTGATGTATTCCCAAAGGTTTTCCCGATCGTAGCGGTACTCCTGGTCCACAGCAGTCCAACCTGCAGGAACCGGTACGTTTATCTGCTCAGGTTGGGCGACTGCCGTCGAAGCAGCCGCCATCAACACCAGCAGAATCATTATTCTTAAACTGATTCGCACTTCTATCTCCTATACCAAAGTTAGCAGGCCATGAGCTTCAAAGAGCTGAGCCTGAACCTGAACACCATGAGGACAAGCTTCAATGCAGGGAGCATTGCAATTCAAACACACACCGGCCTGGTTCTGCACCAACTTGGCATATTTGCGCATGGCATGCTTTTCCCGTCCGAGTTTACGGTAATAATAGGCATACCGCAAAATGGTGCTGACAGGTACTTGCTGATCGCAGGCACTAATGCAATCGGTACAGCCAACAATGCAATTTCGTGAGCGATAAACATGAGCGTATTCATCGAGGAAACGCAGTCCTGCACTGGACAGCTCAGTTCCGGTCAGGGGCAGAAATTTGTCCAGGCGGTCAAAGTTGGGCATCGATGGGCAAATGGTATGGGCATCGGGATTGCGCAACACCCACTGATAGCTTTTGATGTCCAGCTCATCCTGAGATTTTACACCGTGTTTTTCGATGAAAGGCATGCTCTCGGCCAGGGATTTTTCATGCTCCGGTTTTTGCCGTTCCAGGTAAGTGCGAATGCGTTCAATGGCCTCTTCGCGGGTGGCCCCTTCATTTTCCAGATAATCAAACCAGCCCTGAACCAACTCGCTTGGATTTTCAACATCCAAAACGGGGATTTCCAAAAGACCCGTGGCCGATTTCATTATGGTGGTGCCAATGTTCTTTTCCTTACAGGCGGCGAGCACCCTTTCACCCTCGTCCTTGTTAACAAAACCGTAAGACAGCAACATGATATCGAAACGTCCATCGTAAACAGCTTTGTTCAAAACCGTGTCCATGGCGTCGGGTTCTTCACCCCGGGGACCGTGACTGCTGATACCCACATGCTTCAACTTGCCTTCGGCTTTGAGCTTGTCACAGGCACTGTGGAACGGCTCATAGGTTACCTGATTCTGATCGCCAATGGCGTGCATCATCAGAGCATCGGCGTAAGGGGTCTTCATGCGTTCAAGACATTTATTAAAACGCTCGATGATGTTCTGTTCGTCGGGGTTATCATTAATTAGCAACTTGGTGACGATGAAAATTTTGGATCGGTCCATATACTGCATGGCAGCACCAATTTTGGTTTCCGAATCGCCATTACCATAAACCTCAGCCGTATCAAACAGATTGATGCCGTGATCGTAGGCATAGCGCACCACGTTGGGGTCGGCAATTGAGCCACACCCCATACTGATATCAGACACCTTGAAGCCAGTGCGGCCAAGTATGCGATGCCTGGAGATTTTTGGTGTGGACGGAGTATCGGTTTTTACTTCTCCACCACCGGAAGCACAACCGGACAAAGCTACCGAGCCCAGGGCTGCAACCCCTCCGGATGCAAGAAACTTACGGCGACTGATTCCGGATTTCGATTTCTTTTCAGGATTCTTCTTGCTCATTATTATCCCTTTCTCTAGAAAGTGTAGGAATCGCCACCGCCGGAGAGCATTGGCTGATTATCTGGGTTTCTATCTTCACCCGCGCTTACCACACGGATGGCGGCCAAATCCTGGAAGGGACACTTGGTTTCACAAATGCCGCACCCGATGCAACGATCGGGGTCAACTTTGGGAAATTTCAGGGTCAGCACACTGCCGTCCCGCTGTTCCGCTTCCCTCATTAAAAAAGTGATTGCCTTGTCCGGGATAGGACAATGCTCCTCGCAGACAATGCATTCTCGTCCGTAAGCATAAGGCAGGCAACGGGTGGTGTCGATCACTGCCAGGCCAATCTTTGTTTTCTTCTTAACTTTCAGATCCAAAGGCTGGATAGCCTCAGTTGGGCACACCTGACCACACGCGTAACACTCGAATTCACACCAACCGATGGCCGGCACCAGCATGGGCGACCACAGTCCTTCCAAACCAGCTTCGCCCCAGGTTGGCTGCAGGCCACCTGACGGGCAGGTTTGCATGCACATTCCACAACTCACGCAACGATCCAGGAAATCCTGTTCCGGGCGGGAACCCGGCGGTCGAATGAGCTGAGGATTGTTGGTTATTCCCTGGGTCTGGGGAGTCATGCTCATCATGGCCAGGCCGCCGCCACCAACAGCCATGGATGTCAGAACCCGGCGCCGGCCAATGTCCATGGTTCCGCTGGAAGTACTTTTCACCGGCAAGGTCCATTTAAAATCGAGGGCCTGGTTCTGGCAGGAATCGACACAGTTCCAGCAGCCAAAACACTCCGTAGCCAGCCACTTGCCCGGAAGTTCCGGTTGAGCCGCTGCGGGGCAGGATTTTGTGCATTGGCCACAGCTGTTACAAGCTTCCGGATCACTGACCAACCGTAGAAATGGACGCACTGAAAAAGTACCCAGCAATGCACCCAAAGGGCATATGTAGCGGCACCAGAATCGGTTGCGAACCAGGTTGAGAACCAGAACGGCAACAAAAATCAGAAATACTGGCCCGGTTCCGGAAAAAACCCGCACCTCGGTGGCAGTAACTGTATCCTGCCACCAGCGATATATGGGTTCACTAAAATCACGCAAATGCAAAGCACCAAGAGACGGGTCAGACAGATAAATCACGTTGGCGGCACTGCTCATCGCAATATCCAGAATGGGCAGAACAGTTAGCGCCAGACTACGATAAAGCAGCGAGAAAGGGTCGAGAACTCCCATCCATTGCGCTCCGGTGGCAGACATGGCCAGCATGGCAATGAGAACAAAGTATTTGGCCCTTTGCCAGCGACTGAACCCTTCCTGCCGCTTGGTAATTCGGCGAAAAAATCGACGCAGACTTCCTGTGATATTGTTCAAGGTTCCCAGAGGACAGAACCAACCACAAAAAACCCGGCCAAAAACAACCGTTACCAGCAAAGTGAAAACAGCCAGCAGCGACAGACCTTCAAAAGTATGGGTTGCCAACCAGGTGCTGATCATTACCAGGGGATTCAGGTCGAAAAAGAAGGAAACCGGAGCTGTGGGTGCGGCAATATTGGCCGGCCGGTTGGCCGTCAACAATACCAGAAAAAGAACCAGGGCCACGGTCTGAACAAAACGTCTGATCCAGATAATTCGGCGGGCCCGTTTGTCTACACTACGCCCTCCTGTCACGACAAGGTCTTTTCTACGGGATTGAGAGACTGGAAATCTGCCGTTCCCAAGCCACGAGCAACGGCTGCAGGAATATTAACGATATCTGCCGGCGAGTGGCCCAGCATTGTGGCACCCAAAGCATCCAGCGCAACAATATCGGTGCTGGCGGCAACAACTCCGCGCACCTCAACATCGTTTGGATCGCCACCCTGAGGGCCGTGATCCAGAAGAACCCGCACCGAATCCAAAACAGTAAGACGGGGCTTCATGTACTGGGTAATATCGGTCAGGCAAACAGCCATGTGCTGGTGCCAGGAACCCCGATTGCCCCCGATGATGCCCATGTAGTTTTTCATGCCAATGGAGGCTTTAGTCAATCCGTGGTGTTTCAAAACAGGGACATTGATAACCAGGTCGGCTTCGGTCACTTCCAAATAAAGAGGCCACGTTTTTAAACGCTCTCCACCGAGTTCCACATCCAGGAACCGTTTTTTGTCCAGGTACACCATCTTGCCACCCACCTTTTCCACTGCTTTGGCAATGCCGCTGTTGCGGTAGGCCTGACGGGCGGGATGACAGGGGAAATCGCCCACCTTGACGGTCTTGGCACCAGCTTCCAGGCAAAGCCGCACCAGAGTTGCCACCACATCGGGGTTGGTATTGGCTGCCAGTTCCGGCCGACGATTCCAGCCGATGTTTGGCTTTACCCAAACCACATCTCCTTTGGACACGAATCGCTGCATTCCGCCGAGGGAGCTGATGGTTTCTTCAGTTAAACGAGTTGCAACAGCGCCAAGATCTGCTTCAGAAAGTGTTTCAGCATCCCAGCGAGTAATGGACATAGCTGGCAGTGACTCCGATGCAAATACCATATTGGCAAGACTTGAGAGATCGGCAAGAACCACTCCAGAGCCGATCAAGGCTGAAGTTTTGATGAAATCGCGGCGATCCAGGTTGGTCATAGCGGTCCTTTTTGTTGAGAAAGTCGGATGCCAAAAAAAGAGTACGATACAAGGCTCGGTAATGTTGCCCAAAAACCCCGAATTATCTGGGATAACGTGAAAATCATAGCACGAAATTGGAAATATTCCACCCGCATAATTACCAGACGGTTGTTTCAACCCATTAGTTGTCACAATACAAAGCAAACGCAAATGGCGAAAGGCCTTCCCACATTAACAACACATCTCCCGCGGCTAATTCTCCCCAGACCCGGCAACCCAAAGAGTTGTGGTTTCCATTTTTTCCGTCCATCCGGTCTCCATTGCGGTTTCAGCAACAGTCCGGATAATCATCAACCCAGTTCAAAAACCGGTGCTTCGGTCGGACACCCCACCCGAACCGGAGCCCACTGTCCGACACCCGCCGTCGTATACAACACACAGTCATTTTTGTGGTAGAGACCCCAGGCATATTTCTCCACCCCCGCCAGCTCCAGCCACGATTTCCCTGCCAAGGCTGCCTGCCCTCCGTGGGTGTGGCCGGCCAGTGTCAGCGGGACCTGATGCTGGGCAGCCATTTCGAACGACTTGGGACGGTGACTCAAAAGAATGGAAAAATCTTCGGACCGTCGATCCCGCAGGGCAGCAACAACGCACGCATGCATGTAGTCGTCACGATCAATCCCCCTGGGCCGACCCGAAATGTCATCTACCCCAGCGAGATAAAGACTGGTCCCCCGGACACTGATCCGACAGCCTTCATTGATCAGCAATTTCACCGACGAATCAGCAACCAGTTTTCGGAATTGTTCTATTCCGTTTCCATACTCATGATTGCCCGGAATTGCATAAATACCAAAGGGAGCATCAAAATCATCCAGCATGGCCAGGGCTTCGGGCAATAATCGATAATCATCTGCCAGGTCACCGGTGACGACAACAAGATCCGGCTTGGCGGCCCGGGCGTTTTCAATCGTCCCTGCCAGAAAATCCGTCAGCATGAACCCACCCAGATGCACGTCTGACAGTTGCAGAATACGCAGTCCCCGTAAAGCGGGTGGCAGACCCGGCAAAGTCAATTTCACAATAAAGGATCGGGCTCCTCCCATGGTTGCCGCAACGCCGGCCACGCTGGTACTGACCACTGCCAGCGGCAACAGTGCCCCGGTAGCTTGCAGGAATGACCGCCGATGAAGGTCTATTTTCGATGGCGGCTGGTTTTCCACTCGCTGCAACAGCCGGCGGCAGGACCCCATCCATAGTGCTACCAGAGGCAGAGTAAACATAAGAGCTACCTGTGGTAGCCAGACCAGGATCACTGCCAGACCCAGGACCGTGCGGGATGGATCGAAATCCAGATAGGCGCCGGCAAGTATCAGCAGGAATAGCACCACACAGGCCAGCACAAAAATTAGCATTGCCCCTCGCACCAATCGCAAACACCACCATTGAGGGAACCAGCGGCGGAGCATTCTCCAGTTTAGGGCTGCAGGCAGAATCAGGGCCAGGCTCAGAAAAAGGTACGCCAGGAAATATTGCATTGAATATCTACGCCAATCATTATCGGATGTAACTTCAGCTATAACTCAGTGAGACCAGATTTATCAATCAACCAATGGAAAGAGAAAGAGATCAACCTCAAGTGCCACGCCGTTACGTTGCAGAGTAACAGTCAATATCTCATTGGCTTTGGATTTCTCTTCACAACCATGCCTGTCATAAGGCACTCCGTTGAAGTGAGTTATCAGATCCTCTGGTTTAATACCAGCGCTGGCAGCCGGAGTTCCCTTTAGAATGGTTTTCACTTTGAAGCCTGCCGAGTTTGGACTGAGCACCATTCCATGTGCAATAACCGACTCAAAAGTAATGGGCATTTCCGGATTATTCTGCACAATTCGAACCCGATCATTTTTCTGGTCAAAGGTCCATGAAAAATGGTGTAAAATTTCACCGCCAATGAGTTCTGTACCCGAAGTGGATTTAAGAGTTGGTGTATTTAAAACGTAAGGCCCAAACCGCACATTCCCCACTGCCCGGGCAGCTGAACGAATTTCAATTTCCTTTAATCGAAACGAGGCTCCATAAGTAACAGGTTTCATTGTTGTCTCGAACCGGTCCAAATCCCGAACTATTAATCCGGATCTTGCAGCACCGCTGTCTATCAGCATTGATCGTTTCCGGTTGGAAAATTCCATGGTTAGCCATGGCCGGGAGTCTTTTCCTTTGGAACTGAAAATTTCAATGCCATCCACATTTGGAAGCTCTCCCCGCTCGAGCCTGATTTCATCCTTCATGTAGTCCAGAGTAAGAAGGAATTTTCGAAATGAAGAGAAAGAGAGAATGCCATCGATCTGGCGCCCCATGGCCATTGAAAGGTGATCCAGGTTTTGGGCTTTAGCTTTCAACTTATTAAATTTGATTGGCCCGGCCGAGGCATCCCGAATATTTACCCATTTTCCGGATTTTATTTCTGCACCTGAAACTTTTTTTAAGCTGCTGGGATCGACAATACTGATTGAAGCACCTGTGTCGTACAGAAACCACAAAGTTCTGTTCTGGGGATATCCATCCCTGGGGGCCAAAGTAATGGGAATAAAAAAATAGTCTTCACACATCTCTGTTGGGACAACTATTGCTTCGTTCGAATGATCAGCCCTTGCCGAAGATGTTGTTAAGTCCCCCACAGCAAAAATCAAGATTAAGTAACCCACTACCATGGGAATTTTCATGTATCACTCCTGAAAATGAATATTACCAGTTTGGAATTTGTTTCAATACTTGAAAATCACCCTGACTCAAGCATGTCATTATCCTTAAATGGATAATTTAATCAAACCCTAATCTCCCTCCCTTTGCCACTTTCCCGGCAGAAAAAATTTGACTTTTATTAAATGCTGTTACTTACTTAGTTAGTCAAGTAGTTAACCACCCAACAAACCCCGTGTTCTTGATTCATTGTGAAAATTAAACCAGGAGTGCACAAATGAGTTTTATTGAGTGCAGAGAATGTAACCACCGGGTAAGCAAATTTGCTTACTCCTGTCCAGGATGCGGAGTTCTGCATCCAGCTGATGAGAAATTGGACAGCCGGGGGTTTGAATACAAAACCAAAACAACAATCCTGGGATTGCCTTTGGTTCATGTTTCTTTCAAATATCGACTGAATGGTGCACCTGTGCCGGCAAAAGGCATCGTAGCAATTGGACAATTTGCAATTGGCATCATTAATATTTCGCAATTCGGGATAGGCGTATTCAGCTTGAGCCAATTCGCAATTTCCGGTTATGCCCTTGCTCAGATAGCAATCGCCTACTCCTGTATCGCTCAGGTTGGGGTTTACATTCATCAGGGATTTGGATCCGTTGTTTGGAAGTTATCCAATTTGCTGTACTAGCCGGAATAATTTTTCGGCTTCCATTTGTTTTATGGCAACCAAATCAGCAAGGGTACAAAAATGAAACATGAATTTGATGGTGAAAAATCGATTTATTTGCAAATCGCTGAAAGTATTGAAGATGATATTCTGCAGGAAATCATTAAAGAAGAGACGCAGGTGCTGTCAACTAATCAGCTCGCACTTATGTATAGAATCAATCCTGCCACTGCAGCCAAGGGAATAAATTTGTTGGTGGATGAAGGCATCTTATATAAAAAACGTGGGATCGGTATGTTTGTTTCGAGAGGGGCTGTAAATAAAATCCGCATAAAAAGAAAGTCTGCATTTTACGAAAAATACATTGTTCCAATTCTTGATGAGGCCTCCAATCTGAACATTTCTGAAGATGAAATAGCAGAAATGATCAGGAGAAAACAGGAATGACCTGGATTGATTTTGGAACCAATCATTCAATAGCAATCCACAAGGCCCGGCGAGCATCCTGTTCCATTTCCAGACCAGCGGTTGCTTTGCAAAAAAACTGATCCAATTGTTCGCGATACGGAAGAATGCTTGCCTGAATTGCGGCTGGGGGTCCATCTTGCCAAAGAAGTCGACCGGGATCGTCGGTCATTTTCTTCAATTCTATTTCCAGTTCTTCGTTATCAAATCTATCGCCCTGCATCTGGGATCGTACCTCCAACTGTCTGGCAAGGCAATCTTTCAGCATAATTGATGCTTCCGGAGAAAGAGCACTGCCATCAGAAAAAATCTCCTGGCGAGTTTGTTTGGACAGCAAAAGATCGTGATAAGCCAAAGCAAAAATATAAGAGTATTCCCTTAGCCCCATCTCGGCTTCGAGTAAAGTTTCGTTGCGTAGCTTGAAGAAACGCCCAAGAAATGGGGTAATTGCGAGCGATGCGCTCCCCAAATCCAGTGCCACACTGCCTACTTCCTGCAACTCACCAGAGTCTTTTTTCTCGAGGGTTGCCACTGATTCAAAACCCTTTTGAACAGTGCTGTAATCATCACAGGCGGAAACTAAAACGAGACGTTGTTTCAGAAAAAGCTCCATCCGGTCAGCAGGAATTTCACCTGATGGAACAGGGTAATATTCTGTCTTCAAACCGAGTGATTGATCGAGTTGCTCCAGAGCATTGCCTGCTCCAATTAGGGGAATCCAGGTCCTTACACCCACCACTGCGATTATCAAAACCGGCACCGCAATCATGGCGGCAATGAGAAACCCGCAACCCTTTGAAGCTGACATCTTTTTTTTACCCATAACAAGCATCCATTCCTTTGGTTATATAAAAGAACAAGACGCGTTGCGGGATCATTTAGTTCCGTGTTTCAAATCAGTTTTTGTTCCAAAATCCTGATACTCAAATTCTCGCTGCATGTCATCAACTAAAGGCAAACACTGCCAAAAGCAATATTTTACGACTAACAACGGTTATTAACTCACTATCCAGCCGGCAACTACGCCAACGCTCCCCGGCAACTCAACCCATAGCGCACAATTGCTGTTGGAGTGGATTGAAAATAAAGTTAGGATGCAGTAGAATACTCTGGACATTCCGTACCAATGGGATGGCTAGGCGTTTGAAATTACTTCTTGCTGCCCAGTCATTTTTCTTGTTTCAAACACTGTTTGCTATCAAAGCAAGGAGATCTAAATGCGCCCACTCATATATCTATTGTTAGTTCTGACCCTCTTGGTCGGTTTTTCTGGATGTGCTTCCACCAAAGCACCAGCCCCAAAGGCTCCTGAAGTTTCCGGGGATGTTGACCCATACCTCTGGCTTGAAGATATCGATGGTGAAGAGGTCCTGGCCTGGGTCAATGAGAAATCCAACCAGGACCGGGCCAGGCTCGAAGCCGTTCCGGAATTTGAACCTCTGCACGCCAAGTTGCTGGAAGTTTACAATTCCCAGGACAAGCTGGCTTTCCCCAATGTGCTGGGCGAAGCCGTTTACAACTTCTGGCAAGATGCCGAACATGAGCGTGGAATCTGGCGCCGTACCACTATGGATGATTACCTGAACGAAGAACCCAACTGGGAAACCGTGCTCGACCTGGATGCCTTGGCTGAGGCCGAGGACGAAAACTGGGTTTGGAAAGGTGCCGGTGGTCTATATCCCGACTACGACCGATTCCTGATCAACCTTTCACGCGGTGGCGGCGATGCGGTTGTCATCCGTGAATTCGATGCCGTGAAGAAAGAATTTGTAGCTGATGGCTTCAATCTCGCCGAAGCCAAGTCCCGGGTCAGCTGGAAAGATGAAAACACCCTTTGGCTGGGCACTGATTTCGGCGAAGGCAGCCTGACCACCTCCGGCTACCCCCGTCTGGTGAAAATGTGGACTCGCGGGACGGAAATGACTGATGCCAAGCTGGTGTTTGAGGGTGAGGATACCGACATGAGCGTTGGTGCCTACACCATTCATACAACTGAAGGCCATCACGATATTGTCTACCGCACCCCTGAATTCTTCAAAGGCGATTACTGGCTTTACCAGAATGACGAATTAATTGCCCTGGATATTCCTGACGACGCCAACCCCGGTGGAGTGTTCAAAAAGCAGTTCCTGCTCTCTCTGCGCTCCAACTGGACGGTTAACGGCAAGACCTACCCTGCTGACGCCCTGCTTTCCATCTCCCTGAGTGACTTCATGGCCGGCGGCCGCGATTTCGAAGTGCTTTTCAGCCCCGAAGATCGTATTGCTCAAGATGGCATAACCACAACGCTGAACCACTTGCTGGTCACCACCATGGACAACGTCAAGAGCCGGCTCTATCGGTTTACTTTCACTGATGGCGTCTGGAGCAAAGAAGAAGTCGCCCTGCCCGGACTGGGTACCGCAGGCGTATTCGGTACAACCGATGTAAACGACTACTTCTTTGTCAATTACACAGATTTCCTCACCCCCACCAGCCTATACCTGGTGCGTGATGGCAAGACCCTTGAAAAGGCCAAAAGCAGTCCCAGATGGTTTGACACTACCGGCATTGAAGTCGCACAGCATGAAGCCGTCTCCAAGGATGGGACCAAAATCCCCTATTTCCTGGTAATGCCCAAGGGTTTCAAAGCTACAGGCGATAACCCCACAATGCTGTATGGCTATGGTGGTTTCGAGATTAGCATGAAGCCCCGTTACTCTTCCACCGTGGGCCTCAGTTGGATGGAAAAGGGTGGCGTTTATGCTCTGGCCAACATTCGTGGCGGAGGCGAGTTTGGCCCCAAATGGCACCAGGCCGCCATGCAGGAAAACCACCAGAACAACTTCGATGATTTCATCGCTGTTGCCGAAGATCTTATTGCCCGCAAAATCACCTCGCCCAAGCACCTGGGTATTGCGGGTGGCTCCCAGGGTGGTCTCCTGGTGGGTGGAACATTCACTCAGCGTCCCGATCTGTTCGAGGCAGTTGTTTGTCAGGTGCCACTGCTTGACATGAAACGCTACAACAAGCTTCTGGCCGGTGCCAGCTGGATGGCCGAATACGGCAATCCGGACACCGAAGACTGGGACAATTACATGAAGTACTGGTCCCCTTACCAGAACCTGAAGGCCGATGTTGATTATCCAAATGTTTTCTTCTTCACCTCCACTCGTGACGACCGGGTGCACCCCGGCCACGCTCGTAAAATGGTCAAGAAGATGGAGGACATGGGCAAGCCAGTTTTCTACTACGAGAACACCGAGGGCGGTCATGGCGGAGCAGCCAACTTGACCCAGCGAGCTTATATGTGGGCCATCACCTACGCTTATCTCTGGAAAATGCTCAGATAAGTTTAAGATTGAAAAAGAACTCCCGGGCAGGCCATGCCTGCCCGGGGGATATCACTAAAGCTTGATCAGAGTCAGGGAAACAATTTTACGGGCAGTTGTTTTTAGGATTGCCCTCGTTTTTTTTGGAAATCTTTCTGGGCTAATATTTCAGAACAATCCTGTTAATATGGGAATAATCTATTGTTGTGTTTGCAATGAGACTCTGTCCCCTGCATGGAGGTGCAAACATGAAGGGACACATTGTGTCTTAATTGCACACAATTTCAAACTGCTCCACGGTATCGTTTCCCATCTGATTGGTTACCCCTTGCATACCCACAAAAAACCCGGCTGTTCAAAAGAACAGCCGGGCCAAACTCAAAGATTTGAGCATCTCAAATTAAGAGAATTATTTGATCAAAGTCATAACCCGTGTTTCGCTGAACGAAGGAGTCGTCAGGCGATAGAAATAAGCACCGGAAGCTACGGAAGAACCGCTGCTGTCTTTGCCATTCCAGACAACCGAGTGGTCGCCGGCGGATTTGATTTCACTGATCAGAGTTGCAACCCGAGTACCGTCAACAGCATAAACGGCCACTTCAGCGTGGTCTTCCTGAAGCATGCTGAATTTGATAGTAGTGCTGGGGTTGAATGGATTCGGGTAGTTGGCTTTCAGGCTTGAAGCTGCAACAACCTGGTCACCCACGGGAGACAGAGCATCGTCAATATCGCTCAGGAACTCAGTTCCGGACTGCAACATTTTGTCCGTGTCCATATCCTGCAGGTAAACAGTGGCACGCAGATTGTTGTAACTCCAGCTTTGAACCAAAGGAGTGTCGATAACAAAGGTATGGGTACCCATAGTTGTTGGGCAGTCCAGACCGTCAACATCGGGCCAGATGTAGCGCATGGCCTGATTATGATGCGTCTCTCCGTTACCACCGGGGTAGTACACGTTATCTTCGGTAACATAAGCACGCAGTTTGAGGTTTTCGATGGGCTGCATCATCTCAATGTTGTGCACTTTTACTGTCAATTCATCAGTGTCATCATTGAAGAACAACTCGATGGAATTGGGAGACTTGATCAACTTGGCAGCATTGTAATCGCCAACAATGTTACCAGATTCCATGCCGTCGATAAAGAAAGCAGGAACACCGCTGACTCCATAATAAGCAACCATATCCTGAGATTGGGCAGAATTTGCATTGTACATGGAATCCGAGCCAGGCCACCAGACGTGGATACGAGCCAAGGCTACGTCATTACCCTGAGTAGGAATGTAATTGTCCAGAGTCTGGTTGGCGGACACACAGGGACCACAGCCAGCGTTGGTAAACAACAATCCCATGGGAATGTGAGGCTGGGTGTAAGCTGTGTTGTATACGGAACGGGTATCGTTGCCGGGAATCTCATCGCCGTCCATGGTGGTCGTGCAACGAATTTCAATCAGGTGGCCTTCACTAACTGTGTAAAGAGGAAAAGCCACGTTTACAGTGCCATCGGAAGGCAAGCTGTCAATGTGGGAATTTTCAGAATAGACCACAGATCCGGATTCCAGGATTTCCATGGTGACATCCAATTCAGCGGTATCAGTACCGTTGTTGTAAATGTCAGCTGAAGGGGAAAAGGAGTTTCCGTCATTGTAGGAAACGCCTGAAGGGTAAACAGCGCTGGGAGTCACATCGCCACCGGCACCAACGAGTTCGAAGACTTTAATATCATCAATGTACCATCTGTCAGAATGTGCACCAGTGTAACGGAAGGCCACATAGACTTCAGGCAATCCTGCATAGGCAGAAAGATCCACTTCAATGGGGGTTCCACCGAAACCACCAATAGTGTGGTTGGCAGGAGTCATTTCAGAAACAACAGTAAAAGCTGCAGGATCAGATTGGCTGGTGGTGCTTACCATAATGTAGTGAACTCCACCGCGGTCGGCCCAATAGGCTTCTTCTTCATACCAGCTCACTTTGGGAGCAATGTTGTAAGAAAAATCCAAAGCGGGAGTAACCAGATAGTCATCCTGGGCAGCGCCGGAACTGTAATTCATCAGGGCACTATAGGAACCGGTGTTGGCAGCACTACCGGTACGTGTCCAGCTCCAGCTGGAACCAACATGGATTTTCACCCACTCTAAAGGCGGGAAAGTATTGGATTCAAATCCTTCAACCAGCAGGTCGACGGTAGTTTCAACGTTAACATCGTCATTACCA
This sequence comes from bacterium, assembly GCA_024223715.1. Lineage (GTDB taxonomy): Bacteria > Krumholzibacteriota > Krumholzibacteriia > LZORAL124-64-63 > LZORAL124-64-63 > LZORAL124-64-63. Next base: position 34,141 of record JAAEOA010000187.1, read on the forward strand.
GCACCAGCAAGGGCAAAAGCCGGCAGGCAAAGGAAAGTCAACAGAAGAAACAGCATAGTGGAGCGATTTTGACAATAATTCATTGGTCCCCCCCAAAGGGTTTAGTGGGTGAAGCGTGGCACACATTAACTCCCCAAAAGAAACAACTCTTTTGGGCTACGAAGGCCTGATTTCACGTACAAGCCATTGAATTTTCACTTTCAAAACTTTACGTTTGATCATGTCGGGCATGACATTCAGAACATATTCAGACAAATCAAGCCACAAAAAACTCAGTATACATGATACCACATAATACAAGTACTTGTTAAGGGGGTATTTTTGAAATAATGGCTCCAAAGGGTTGTTTTTTTGTTTTTGAAACCCTCAATTTGCAAAAACCAACCAAGAACCGGGGTTTACAACCTGCCCTCGTGACATTAGCTTATCCGGACACTGTTCAATAAAACATGGAATTTCTGCGGACTGGAAGGCTGAAAAAGCATGATTGACCCAAAAAACTCTCCGGAAACCCCCTGCGAAGGCACCGAAACCACAGAAAGTCTGGATTTTATACGCACTCAGGTACAAGCCGACCTGAACTCTGGCCTCAATGATGGCCGGGTTCACACCCGCTTTCCCCCCGAGCCCAACGGCTATCTGCACATCGGTCATGCCAAAAGCATCCTGCTGAACAGCGGCATAGCTGGAGAATTTGGCGGCAAATTCAATTTGCGCTTCGATGATACCAATCCGGAAAAAGAAGATCTGGAATACGTGGAATCCATTAAGGAAGACATGAAATGGCTGGGCACCGATTGGGAAGAACGTGAATTTTATGCTTCCGATTATTTTGAACAGCTTTACGAATGGGCCCAGTTTTTAATTCGCGAGGGTAAAGCCTACGTTTGCAGCCTGAATCTGGAGCAAATTCGGGAATATCGTGGAACGGTAAAAGAAGCAGGACGCCCCAGCCCGGACCGGGACCGGACTGCGGAAGAAAGCCTGGAACTTCTCGATGGCATGCGTCATGGGAAATTTGAGGAAGGCGCTTACACTCTTCGGGCAAAAATTGACATGGCCCACAGCAATATGAAAATGCGCGACCCGCTCATTTACCGGATTCGCAAAGTGACCCACCACCGCACCGGTAACGAGTGGAAAATTTATCCCTTTTACGATTTTGCCCATGGCCAGAGCGACGCCATTGAAGGCATCACCCACTCCATTTGCACCCTGGAATTTGAAGTGAACCGTCCTCTTTATGAATGGTTCATCGCCAACCTGCCTGTGCCCTCTGAGCCCCGGCAAATTGAATTTGCACGACTGAACCTGACCTACACCATTATGAGCAAGCGCAAACTGCTGCAACTGGTAGAGCAGAATCATGTCAACAGCTGGGACGACCCACGCATGCCCACCATCAGTGGCCTGCGCCGGTTGGGTTATACATCGGAATCCATCCGGACTTTCTGCGACCGTATTGGCCTGGCCAAACGCGACAGCACCGTGGATCTGGACCTTCTCAAATGGGCCATCCGCAGCGAACTCAACCTGACTGCCACACGGTATATGGGTGTTTTGCGGCCCTTGAAGGTCGTCATTACAAATTACCCTGAGGGTAAGGTTGAAGATATTGAATGCGTTAACAATCCTGAAGATGAAAGCGCCGGCACTCGCACGGTTCCTTTCAGCCGGGAAATTTATATTGAGCAGGACGATTTCCGAATTGAAGCCAATCGTAAATTTTTCCGCCTGAAACCCGGCAAAGAAGTACGCCTGAAGCATGCTTACTTCGTTACCTGTGATGAGTATATTCAGAATGACGATGGCGAAGTGGTTGAATTGCGATGCACTTACGATCCGGAAAGTTATGGCGGCCAAAGTCCCGATGGCCGCAAAGTTAAAGGAACCCTGCACTGGGTCAGTGCCGAACATGCCGTAACTGCTGAGGTTCGCCTTTATGACAACCTTTTCCGCGAACCTTTCCCGGAAGCTGAAGGTCACTTCCTGGAAAACCTGAACCCGGACAGTCTGGAGATTTTGACCAACGCCAAGCTGGAAACCAACATTTCCGAAGTCACCGCAGAAAACCGCTGGCAGTTCATGCGTCACGGATATTTCTGCCTGGATTCAAAAGATTCAACGCCTGAAAAACTTGTGATCAACCGCACAGTAACTCTTAAGGACAGCTGGGCCAAACTTGAAGCCAAAACCAAAAAGTAGTGAGGTGATATGTCTTTCAACGAACGAGTCGCCCTGACCCATTACGCCAAAAGCGCCGGCTGAGCAGCTAAACTCAGTCCGGGGGACCTGGACCAAATTCTTGAGCCCATTCGAGCCGCCAATCCGGCCGACCTTCTGGTTGGTTTCGACACCGCGGACGATGCCGGCGTGTATCGATTGAACGACGAAAAAGCCATCATTTCAACCGCCGACTTCATTACTCCCGTGGTTGACGATGCTGCAACTTTCGGCCGTGTGGCAGCCGCGAACTCAATCAGCGATGTGTACGCCATGGGCGGCACTCCAATGATGGCTCTGAACCTGCTGGGCTTCCCGCCTGTGGGTTTGCCCAACCACATTCTGGGTGAAATACTTTCCGGAGCAGGAGAAATCTGTGCGCAGGCTGGTTGTGCTGTGGCCGGTGGTCATACGGTTCGCGACGACGAAATTAAGTTCGGCCTGAGTGTTACCGGACAAGTGCATCCCGATCGAATTTTGCGCAATAGCACCGCCCAGCCAGGCGACAAGCTTGTATTGACCAAGCCCCTTGGCACTGGCGCCCTTGTGGCCGCATTAAAAAAAGACCAAGTGGATAGCGCTGGTTATGATGCTCTGATTGCCTGTATGACAACCTTGAACAAATGCGGCATGCGTTTGTTTGATTTCGGTGCCACCGCCTGCACCGATGTTACCGGTTTTGGTCTCAGCGGCCATTCCCTGGAAATGGCCAAAGGGTCTCATGTTCAACTGATCATTGAGTCTTCGGCATTGCCACTGTTGCCCAACGCCGTTCAGCTTTGTGCTGACGGATTTACCTGTGGTGGCACCAAGTCCAATGCTAATTACACTGGACAAGCCATTGAATTTTCTGATGAGTTGCAAGAGGGCATGATTGGCCTGATTAATGACCCTCAAACCAGTGGCGGTTTGTTGGTTTCAGTCAAAGCTGATCGCTTGGATGATATGCTGGAAATGCTGAAAGACGAGAATACCCTGGCCGTGGCTGTGATTGGAGAAGTAGCGGATTTTAAAGAAGATTCGTTTGTTAGATTTTCTTAAAAGTTAAAATCAGATACCACCCTGATAAATAAACACCTTAATCGGCCCCGCCATGGGGATGGCTAATTGACCACAATTCCACTCCGGAGGGCGGCAGGGATAAAAATCCTAAACCCCCTTATCTTTGTGCCGATCAAACACCTGGTTGTATAACTTCGCCTGTCCAAGGAGCCATTGTGCCACAAACTGTTTCAAAATCACTGTTGGATGTCCATCCAAGGGAACTCAAAGGAATAATAAAAGAAATTCCCACCCTTCCGGTCATCTACCAGGAACTGTTTCAGAAAATGCAGGATGCCAATGTTTCGGTGCCGGAAATTGCTGAAATCATTTCGCAAGACCAGGCCCTGACCTCCAAAATTCTGCATCTTGTTAATTCGGCTTTCTATGGTTACAGCAAAGAAATTCGTACCATCAGCCGTGCGGTGGTCATTCTGGGTTTTCAAGCCGTTCGCAGCGCTGCTTTGGCCATCAGTGTCTTCGATTTTTTTAATGGTGAAGATTCAAACCAAATCGATATGACTCAGTTCTGGAAGCACAGCATTGCCTGTGGCAGCATCTGCAAAGTTCTTGCTGAAGAAGTGAAAATCAATCAACAAGAAGAAGCCTTTGTTGTGGGACTGCTTCACGACACTGGAAAACTTATTGAAAAACGGTATTTTTCCGATGACTTTGACGAGTTGGTAAAAGCCGCACAGGAACAGGAAATGACCTGGTTCGATACGGAAAAAGCCCTCTTCCAAATTCATCACGCCACAATTGGTAAAGCCATTTTCCGGGCCTGGAAATTCCCCTCCAGCGTAGTAGATGCCGTTCAATTTCACCACACGCCGGACTCGGCCACCAAGTTCCCCCAGCTAACCGCTTTGGCCCACCTGGGAGACTATATGGCATATCCTTTGGGTTATCCTTCACCGGGAGCCCTGCCTCCCACCGGTTGCAACCCGGCCGCTTTGAAAATTCTGGGTTTAACCCTGGAAGACTGCCAGCGCCTGATTCCCAAAATTGAAGAGGACCTTGACGGGGCCATGGAAATTTTGAAATTGGTCTGATCGACAGTTTTTTTATCCCCGATAAAGACACAACCCCCAGCTCATGTTATGTTGTCACTCATAATCTGAAAGCATCAGTTTTTCTTGTGGGGGGCATCCGGTTTGGCCGAAACATTTTCCCGAATTTCATCTGAAAACAAACCCGGAGTATGCATTCTTTTTGTTGGCGACATGCATCTGGGAGTTCTTCCTGCCCGACTTATGGGGCCCCTGTCTGAGTATTTACAGGAAACCCAAAAAATTAACATTCACGACCTCGGGCCTGCAGGCGCCTGGAGGCGAGTTGTGGACATGGCCATCGAACGGGAAGTTCATGCTGTGGCCCTGGCTGGTGATCTTGTAGATCGGAACAATGCCCTCTTTGAAGCTTTTGGTTTACTGGAGGATGGCTTACGTCGTCTGGAAGCGGCCAACATTCCTGTTGTCGCCGTTGCAGGAAACCACGACACCGAAGTCCTGCCACGCCTGGAACCTCTGCTGAATAATCTGGTCCTTTTGGGACCTGGAGGGACCTGGTCCAGTCATCTTATAAAAGGAGACCATCCCTTGGCTGTTCGGCTCACCGGATGGTCCTTTCCCTCCCGGCATTATCAATCCAGCCCTTTAAAAAACGGGGCCCCTGATCCCGATACCCACCATCCCACCTTGGGTCTGTTGCATGCAGATCTTGATCAGACGACCAGCAACTATGCACCGGTACCGACATCACAACTATTAGACGCCGGATATAAAGCCTGGTTTTTGGGACACACCCACACTCCCGGTGAAATTAGTACCGATGGCAGCCCCTTTTATCTTGGATCACTCTGTGGGCTTCATCCCGGCGAAACCGGCGAACACGGCCCCGTGCTTGTTGAACTGAACGCTCAGGGAGAAATGAGCATGCAACGTCTGCCGCTGGCGACCTTGCGTTGGGAAAACCTGATTCTTGATCTGTCCGATCTTGCTAATCCGTCTGATGACCTCCTGCCTCACCTGTTGCATCAATTGACTGAAAAGGCCAAATCCCTTTCAACTGCTTTGGACCGTACATTGGCTCTGGGTTTTCGCCTGCGATTGACCGGATCGCTGGAGAATCCAAGCCAGCTGCGGGAAAGTCTTTCCCGAATTGAAGACGATCTGTCCCTTCTGATTTCTGAGAATCTTGGCACCCTTCTTTTTGTGGACAAAATTTCCAACCACACCACTCAGAAAATTGATCTGGTGGAATTGGCTCAGCAGGAATATCCGGAAGGTCTTCTGGCCCGGCAAATTCTGGTATTGGAAAATCATTCAGCACCCATTCCCGGTGTGACCCGGACCGATGAATATAAAGAAAAACTAATATCCAAAGCCCGACAAGAGCTGGATCAGATTGATAGAAAAAGTGCTTATCTTGGTCTGGGGAAGCCTCTTGAAACCGAAGAGATATGCACTCTTCTGGCCGATAGCGCCCGAAAGGCTCTGGAAGAAGTTCTGAAACGCAAGGAGGTGGGTCATGCGGCTGAATAAACTGCAAGTCCACCGCCTGCCTGGAATTCCCGGGGGATTCACCATAAAAACCCCAGCCACGGTGAATATTATTACCGGCCCCAACGGGATAGGTAAAAGCTCCCTTGTTCGAGCAGTGCGAAAGTTATTATGGAGCCATTTGGCAACCGAGGCGCCCTTTTCAGTGGAGGCTTTTTTCGATCAGGATAACGCCCTTCTCAAAGCCTCCCGTGATGAAGGCCGGCCAACCCGTTGGTGGCGTGACAGTGTCGCAGTGGACGCCCCGCATCTGCCTGGTGAACACGTAGCTCGGTGCTACGAGCTGGGAGTTCTGGACCTGGTATTGCCCGCAGGTGGAAAAGTGGAAAAAGAGCTGGCCAGGGTCATCAACCGGGAAATGTCTGGTGGAGTCAATTTGGACGATGTGGCTCAGTCAGCTTTTTCCTTTTCATCACGCCTGGCAAGTAATAAACGAAAGGCCTGGAAAACAGCTCAAAAAGAATTGGGCCATTTGAACATCAAACACAAGCAATTGGCCCAGCAGGAACAGGAACTTATACAAAAAAATCAGGAGTTGAAAAAAACCGAAAATTCAGGACAACGGCTGGCTCTGGTTAACAAACTTCAGGAGTGCCGGGAAATTGGCCGAGAGTTAGTGGCTGCCCGGAAAGAGTTGGGCTTGTTTGCGTCCTGTCAGGAAAAAGTCCGGCCTGACGATTCCAAAGATCTGGCTGATTTGCATCAGCGTCACCAACGCCAGTCCCTGAAAATTGCCGACCAGCAAACCATTGTGCAGAACCTCAGAAAACAACTCTCAGAAAAATCTTTTCCTGCAAATCCGATCACTGCCCACGAACCTGGATTGCTAACCCTGAAAGTCAGGGAAGCTTCAGGTCTGAAGCAGGCCATTGACCTCCTCGAAGAAGAGATATCTCAAAACAAAAAAGCCCTTCAGGACCTCATCACTGAGATGGACCCCAACGCAGACAACGATGCAGCCGGGCCTAACCCAGACTCCAAAACCTACTCAGAGTTAGCAAAGATTTTTTCTCAGCTCATGACTGCAACCGCCGGAACCGAAGCCCTGAAAAATCTTTTGCATTTGCCTGGCCTCAGTAATCCCGCAGAGAACATTGACCAGACCAATAACAACAGTCGGGATTTAGCCATCGAGGCACTCACTCAATGGCTCCGGGAACCGCCGGCACGATCTCTGTTCTCTTCTGTTCCAGGCATAGTGACATCGGTTGTTGCCGCCCTGGCTGGTTGGTTTTTTTATACCGAATCCGGAAACCCACTCGGTTTGGCGACTACAGGCACCAGTTGCCTCCTGCTGGGATATCTTTTGTGGAAAGCTTTCAGTGAAAAATCTGCGGTTGGGAAACTGCAGGATCGGGCTTTGGCCCTTTGCAGGCAGGCGGACCTTAAAACATCACAGCCCCTGGACCGGAATCAGGTCTTTCAAATTTTGAACGATGAAATTTCCGCCATATCAGCTTCCAGAACCCGCGCTGCCGTGCGTGAGTTTATTTCCAATCAGCTGGAAAGCAAAACCCAAACCCATTCTGATTTTACAATACAACTGGAGAGTTTCAGAAAGGAACATGGCTTGGCCATGGATCGGGAAACTCCTGAGTTGCTGCATCTTTTGAATGTCGTGCCAAGATTCCGCAAAGTCAGGGAAACCACAAATTCTCTCGATAGTGCTCTCGAATTTAAAACCCAAAAACTCACTGCCGTGTTGCAGGAGTTGCTGCCTGCTTATCAGGCTCTGGGTCTTGTCGGAAAAACACACGCACCTATCACTGAAACCGAAGCGATTCGTTTCCAGGAAATTCTGGAAAACCGCGTGCAGGGCCTCCAGCAACTTCAGGACAAAATTCCCGGGGAAGAAAAATTGCTGCTGCGTTTGCAGGAAAATCTTAAAGACACACAGAATTCTCTGGATGCGTTTTGGGCCCGTCTGGGACGGCCTACCGATACTGAAGAATTTGAGGTCCTTCAGTTGGTTAAAGGCATTCCGGCGTGGGAAAAAGTCAATGATCTGCTTAGAAGTCTGAAACCGCGGCATGAACAAGCAGACCTGGATTTCCGAAGCAACCCTAATCTGCTGGATCCTGATTATGCAGAAGGCCTCGACCCTGATGAATTACGGGCATTGACCCAAAGTCTGCAGGATGAAATCGATTCCCGTGAAATAATTCAGGGTGATGTCAAAGTCATTGAATACCGTATACAAGAAGCCAGAACCAGCCTGAAAGTTGCCGAAGCAACCGCCATTGTCGAGAACAACCGAACCGAACTTTTTGACACCCGTGATCAGGAAAGGAAGTCCGCATTGGGCCAGATGATTCTTCACGATGTAGAAGAAACCTATCACCATTCGTCACGGCCAAAAGTTCTTTCTCGAGCAATCCACAGCTTCAATGTTTTTTCACAGGGTCGTTATCAACTTGCAGTCGTTCCCGGTGATAAAAAAGAAGGCACTTTCCAGGCCCTCAATGCTGAAACCGGAGAAAGCCAAAATCTTGGCGAGCTTTCCGATGGCACACGGTCCCAACTCCTTTTGGCCGTTCGTCTGGCCTTCATTTCTGAAAACGAAACCGGTAACAAACCCCCAATTTTTCTCGATGAATCGCTGACCTCGGCCGACCCTCAACGGTTTGCTGCCATCGCCGAGAATCTGGCACAATGGGCCGAAACCGAAAATCGGCAAGTGTTCTACCTTACCACCAACCCCGCCGATGCCACCGCTTGGCAGCTAGTTCTCCAGAAAAAGAATCTAGCTGAACCAGCACTCATTAATTTGGCTCAAGCCAGGAAACTCGAAGACAATCCGGTGCCCCATGTGGAGCTGAAAACGGTGCCCATTTCCCCTGCACCGGATAACCTTTCTCCCGCTGAATATGCAAACCTGCTGATGGTTCCCCAGCTGGATCCCTGGCAGCCAGCCCAACAGGCTCATCTATGGTATATTCTTAAAGATGATCTGGAAATGCTTCATCGTTTCCTGTTGGCAGCCGCCCCGACAGTGGGACGTTTTCTTTCCCGGAAGGAACAGCTTTCCCGTTTAACAAATACTCTGCCCGGAAAAATTACCAATCTTGAAGAGCGCGGGAAGTGCCTTACTTCATATTTAAGAAATTGGCGACTAGGCAGGGGCAGAACATTAACCCCGGCGCACCTCTGCAATAGCCCGCACATTAGCGAACGTTATCTGGAGAACTGCCGACGGTTACTGGACCAGGTACATGGCAATGCTGGTGATTTTTTGGATGGCCTTCGCAACAAACACGTCTCCGGTTTCCGGGCAGCCAAAATGGACCAGCTGGAAGAAGACTTCCGTCTTGAGGGTTTTCTGGATGACAACCCTATTTTGAATCCAGGAGAAATTTTGCAGAAGGTTCTGGACGATCTGAAGCAACCCATTGGAACGGGTCACATTTCCATTACTGAAGTTAATGAATTGGTTTCCTTATTTGAACAGAAATTGGAAAATAAAGGTTAGTTTATTTTTCGTTTTTCTTGATCAAATCCGAAAGACTGACCTGGTCTTCCAGACGTTCCAGCAAAATCTGGCGCGTCAGAGAGCAGGCTTCAGAAATTTTATCGGAACGCAGGCTGTAATACACATTAATTCCGTCTTTACGCGTATTGACCACTCCGGCCTGACGCAAAACAGCCAAATGCTGAGAAGTATTGGCCTTGGGAATTTCCAACATCTCGGCCAGTTGGTTAACTGAAATCTCTTCCCGTTCTTTCAGGATATCCAGAATTTCCAGCCTTTTTGGATTAGATAAGGTTTTGCAAAGCTCAGCTTGCATTTCATATAATTTCTTTTCCATTGAATCTAACCTCTGTGTTCCCTTAAATAGCCAAAAAAGCTGGACCGGTGTGATAACCTAAGAATTCCACACCCGCCTGTTGTTTGATTAACAGGATACGGTGCTGCTTTTCGAATGTCAAAAACAATTTATGCAAAGTTTAATAACTATCAACTCATATTATTCTAAACCTAGTAACTCACTAGGTAATTTAAATTTTACATTTTCTTCCAGGGTGACCAGCTCTTCCAGTTTCCAATCGGATTTTGAAAGGGTTAAAATCACCGCTTGGACCAAATGTTCAGGAGCTGAAGCCCCCGCGGTCAGTCCCAGAATTTGAGCACCGGCCAGGATTTCAGGGTCCAGATCTTCCGGGCCATCGATTAAGGAAGCCGGAACATTGAGATTCAAAGCCACCTCACAAAGCCTCCGGCTGTTGCTGCTTGTTTTCGAACCAACAACCAGCAAATGATCTATTTCTTTTCCCACCAATGCCTTAACCGCATCTTGCCTGTTTTGGGTTGCGTAACAAATGTCACTTTTTTCAGGCTCTATTAAATTTGGATAACGCTTTTTCAGGGCCACCACAATTTCCCGAGTTTCATCCACGCTTAAGGTTGTTTGGGTTACGTAGGCAATGGCTTTGTCTGTCGGAATACCCAATTGCGAGACATCTTCAGCGCGGGTCACCAGGTGAATTTTATCCGGGGCTTCTCCCATAGTTCCCAGAACTTCATCGTGGCCGGCATGACCAATAAGAATCATTTCATGATTGTTTTCCACATGACGAACCACTTCCTGATGAACTTTTGTTACCAGAGGGCAAGTGGCATCAACGGCGGAAAGACCCCGGCGCCGGGCCTCCTCGCGCACAGCAGGAGAAACCCCATGAGCGCTGAAAACCACATGCTGACCATCGGGAACTTCATCCAGCTCATCGACAAAAACCACGCCCCGGCTGCGAAAGTCTTCCACAACAGCCTTGTTATGAACTATTTCTCTACGGACATACAAGGGTGTCCCTTGCTGGCGAAGGAGCCTGTCCACTACTTCTATGGCACGTTCCACCCCCGCGCAAAATCCTCGAGGGTTCACTAAATACAGCATTCTGTCTTTTGTTCCGGTCATTATTGTCCCTTTGCCTGTGTTTTTGCATGAAGAACTATTATAACCCCTTTTTGATGGTTGCCCAAATACCACTCATGCCCTCTAATTAACTTGACATTGAAGGTTTTTTAATTATTCTATGCAGAGCTCCTAATATTCAAATATTCGCAACTAAAGGAAGAGCTCAATCTGAGCTGCCCGTGACAACATTATTTTCTGTTGTCCTGACTGTTTATTCCTTGGAATCCGCCATTGGGTGATTCCCAACCCGGGAAAGGTCTGTTCATGAACCGAATCATGAAGCTGGCTGGATTGATTTCCCTCGTTCTGTTGACCATGGTCAGCATACCGGGGTCTCATTCAGCAAAAGCGGAAGAAGCCACCGCAGCCCCCGACACCTCATGGATGCGCATTGGCACTATTGAAAATGGATCCTTGGTCATTGACCGGCAAATGGTGGTTAACGCCGCCCTTGAGCACAACGAAATGCTGGCTGCCAGTGGAGCCATGCGAGATGCCGCCAGTGCCGATGCATTGGGTGCCTGGCGGGGCTTTTTACCACAAATCCAACTGGGCGAATACTTTATGCGTTCTGACGACGCTCTTTCCAGTTTTGGATTTAAGCTGCAAAATCGGGGAATTACGTCCATGGACTTTAATCCCGCCTTGTTGAACAATCCCGGCGAGACCAACAATTACATCACCCGGATTCAACTTTTGCAGCCAATTTTTAATGGCGGTATGGGACTTTGGGGGAAACAGGCAGCCAACGCCGCAAGCCGGGCTGCCGACCTGAAACACACACGCGCCACCGAAACAATCCACTTTCATGCCATTCAGGCTTTTGAAGGCTTGGCTCTGGCCACGGCTTTTGAAAAAGTAATGGAAGCTGCGGTTGCCTCAGCCAGGGGCCACGTGCGTCAGGCTCAATCCATGGTAGATAACGAAATGTCCACTGAAGCTGACCTGCTTCAAGCAAAAGTTTATCTGAGCACCCTGGAGCAAAAACACATTGAAGTGCGCAACATGATGTCTCTGGCCGGAGAGAATATCAAACTGCTCACTGCGGTGACCACTTCACTTCCGGTAGTGACAATGGCCAGTCCCGAAAGTGAAGCCAAGTCGCTGAATATGCCTTCCAGTTTTGAACCGGAAGCCATTCATCAGCGCTCTGATTTGCAGGCTCGCCGTGAAGAAGCTAATGCCGCAGGAAAAATGGTGGGTGTTGCTACCGGCAAAATGCTTCCCCATATAAATCTCAGTTTGCAAAAAGACTGGTACGATCTGGACAATCTTTTTGGTGCCAACAGTAATAGCTGGACCCTGGGCGTTTTCGCCACCATGGGCTTTGGGATTGATAACATTGGCGAAATCAAAAAAGCCAGGGCCCAGAGCCGGGCCGCCCATTTCATGGTCGATTTTGAAACCCGCAAAGCTCAGGTTGAAGCCACTGAAGCCTGGCTCAATGCGAAAGCGGCTCATGAAAAAGTACTGGTTGCCCGTGAGGCTGTTGAAGCCAGTCGTGCGGGTCTGAAAATTGTGACCAACCAATACAGGGAAGGCTTGGCCAGTATGGTTGACCTGCTCGATACACAGGCTTACGCCACACAAGCTGAAGGAAATCTGGTTCAGGCTCTGCACGATTTCAGTGTCGGGTTTGCCAATCTGAAATACTCCGGCGCAGTAGCCGATTTGAAACAATCCATAACCCCGGCCAACTAAGGCCAGCGATACAGGAGGATGCCTTCCATGGCTTTCTTGAAAACAAAAAACAAAATCAATCGTCGGTACCTGATGGTTACCGGTTTGCTGATGACCCTGTTGGCTGTTTCGGCCTGCGGGACCAAATCATCAGAAACCAATGAAGCTCAATCACGAGATATTTCCTGCGTTACCGGTGGCGTAAATGTTCAAAACATTCCCGAAACTGTTACCGCCACCGGTAGTCTGGTTGCTGACAAAAGTGTTTTAGTTTCTACCCGCATGATGGGCTGGATCCGCAAAATTCATGTTGTGGAAAACCAGGTTGTTCAAAAAGGTGACCCTCTGGTTCAAATCGACGATTCGGACCTCATTGCCAAAAAAGCCCAGGCCGAAGCAGGCATTGTTGAAGCCCGGGCTGTATTGAACAATGCTGAGCGTATGGCCGATCGCTTCCAAAAACTGTATGAAGAGAAATCAGTTTCCAGACAACAGCTGGACGATGTGCTGACAGGACGAGACCGGGCAGCCGCTGGGGTCAACATGGCCGAAGCCGGCCTGCGTGAAGTCAATGTGCACCTTAGCTACCTGGACATTGTGGCTCCCGTTGATGGTGTCGTGGCGCGAAAAATGGGCGAAGAGGGCAACGTGGCCAATCCGGGAATGCCACTGTTGACTCTGGAAAGCACTGACCGCATGAAGGTCATTGCTCACCTGAGTGAAAAAGACGTTTCCAATGTGCAGGCTAACTCCATGGTTAA
>JAAEOA010000188.1 GCA_024223715.1 bacterium
GTTCCACAAAATATCCCTGTTCTTCACGTGTGGCGCGATGGCAGGGAATGGGCTTGGACTGATCCATAAATTCATAAACCAGAGAATCACGCTGGTAGACACTGTGGTCGTAATCGTGGCTCATGGTGATGCAATCGACGTGGCAGTTTTCGGTGCACAGGGAACACCAGATGCATTTGTTGAAATCGATGGCGTAACGCATCATGTGACGCTCTTTGGCTTTGCCTTCGGTTTCAATGTAAATGCAGTCCACCGGACAGGCTTTGGCACAAATGCCGCAGGCGTCGCAACGAGTGGTATCGTTGTGCACAAAACCACGGAACCGGTCGGGCAGAACCTGGCGCTCATCCGGGTACTGCAGCGTAACCGGCTTGGTCCAGATGTGCTTGATTGTGATTCCCATACCTACAAAGGCGGAACTAACCGCTTCGTAAATATTTGTGAAATACTGAACCATCGGAACTCCCTGGGCTTAAGCCCTTAAGAATTTACTCAGGCAGCGGCCTGGCCACTGACCATCATCCAGATTCCGGCACCGATCACACAGACCAAGGTGATGGGAATCATGACTTTCCAACAAAGATGCATCAACTGATCGACACGCACACGGGGCAGCGTCCAGCGCACCCACATATTCAAAAACACCATCAAAACACCTTTGATGATGAAGGTCAGCGCAGGCACATGGGGCATTCCGGGAATGGGCGCATGCCATCCACCAAGAAAGACCATGGATGCAATAAGACTGACCAGGAAAAGGTTGGCGTATTCCGACAGGAAGAAGAACGCGAAACGCATGCCTGTGTACTCGGTATGGTAACCGGCAACCAGCTCGGATTCAGTCTCCGGCATATCGAAAGGACCACGGTTTGTCTCCGCGATGGAGGCAATGAAGTACATAATGAAAGCCACGAAAAGGAACGGATTACGGAAAAGGAACCAGTTCCAGAAACCACCCTGCTGGGCGATTACAATGTCCTGCGTATTCAACGACCCGACGTACATAACCACGGGAATACAGGCCAGAGCCAAAGGAATTTCGTAGCTAATCATCTGGGCTGCACCACGAGCAGCACCATAAAGGGCCCACTTGTTGTTCGAAGCCCAGCCACTCATCAGCAAGCCCAGAATTACCAGACTGCTGACAGCAAAAATGTAGAACAGACCCAAATCAAAATCGGCGGCAACAAAGCCGGGTGCCCAGGGAATGGCAGCCCAGGCCAGCAACGACCCCAGCAGCACCAGAACGGGCCCAAAAATGAACAGGTTTTTGTCTGCGTCGGCAGGAATAATATCTTCCTTGCCCAGAATTTTCAGCATGTCGGCAATAGCCTGAGCCACGCCGTGCCAGCGACCGGTTCGCATAGGGCCAAAACGGTTTTGAATAAAACCGGCCACCTTGCGTTCCATCCAGGTAAAGACGATGGCGCAAAGAGCCATCACCGTAAACATGAGAGCCGCCATTAGAGCTGAAGCACTAATGAAGGCCGCCTGATCCGACATTTCGGAGGCGCCTGGCAAGCTGCGTAATAAATCGGTGAGGATTTCCATCAGCGGTCAATCTCCCCGAGAACAATGTCCAACGATCCGATGAAGGCCACGAGGTCAGAGACCATCATGCCCACACCCGCTTTTTCAATAACCTGCAGGTTACAGAATGACGGAGATCGCACTTTATGCCGGAACGGGCTCTGCCCGCCATCGGCGATGATATAGTGACCGAGTTCCCCTTTGGAGCTTTCGGTCCTGCTGAAAGCGGCACCGGCCGGAGCCTTCACCAGCTTCTTCAAGGGCAGGGTCTGGTAAGATCCGTCAGGCATGGTTTCTATGGCCTGACGAATGATCTTGCAACTTTCAGATATTTCCCTGACCCGAACCATGTAACGATCCCAGCAATCGCCAACCTGTCCCATTTCGCCCAGTCCCACGGGAATGTCGAAATCGAATTTTGGATAGGCGCCGTAGGCGTCGTCTTTACGGCAATCGAATTTCACACCCGAACCTCGCAAAACCGGGCCGGTGCAACCGTAATCGAAGCAATCTTCTTTAGTAAGAACACCCACGTTGGCCAAACGCTGGACAAAGATCTTGTTGTAACTCAACAAGTTATTGTAATCGTCCAGTTTTTTGTCTTCCATCATGGTGATAAAATCGATGACGTCAGATTCCCAGTTGTCGTTGGGCATGTCGTAACGCACGCCGCCGGGAACCATGTAGTTATAAAGCATGCGGCCGCCGGCAATGCGCTCCAGCAAATCGAGAATAACTTCCCGTTCGCGGAAGCAATAAAGCAGTGGCGACCAGGCCCCCATGTCCAGGCCAAAAGTAGCCAGGGCAATGAGGTGGCTGGCAATTCGGGACAACTCGGCCACAATGCAGCGAATGTTTTCGGCGCGGTCGGGCACTTCAATGCCGCCCACTTTTTCCATCGCTGTTACATATGCATGATTGCAGCACATGGGCGCCAGATAATCGAAACGATCACTGTACACAACCCATTGCTTATAATTGATGCCTTCGGCAATTTTCTCGGCGCAGCGGTGCAGGTAACCCAGCACCGGAGTAACTTTGTAGACCACTTCGCCGTCGGTTTCCAACAGCAGACGCAGCACACCGTGAGTAGCCGGGTGCTGGGGTCCCATGTTCAGTTCCAGCAGCTCACTCTTGA
Organism: bacterium; assembly: GCA_024223715.1. Lineage (GTDB taxonomy): Bacteria > Krumholzibacteriota > Krumholzibacteriia > LZORAL124-64-63 > LZORAL124-64-63 > LZORAL124-64-63. The sequence goes on from JAAEOA010000188.1 coordinate 2,669, forward strand.
TTTCATGAGAGTGATCCTGACCGGCCCAACCGTGATTCATTTTTGTTTCCTCGGTTGCCATGTTATTCCTCCCCCGGTTCTTTATTGGCGGCGGGAGAGCCTTGGGAAATCAAGTTTTCACCGGACAGTTTTACGGTCTGCCACTGGCTGGGCATTTCATAATCTTTGCGCAGGGGATGGCCTTCCCAGGCTTCATCCAGCAACATGCGCTTCAGGTTCGGATGGCCTTCGAAACGAATGCCCACCAAATCCCAGGCTTCGCGTTCATGCCAGTTGGCCGTGGACCAAACCGAACTAACGGTGGGCACACAAGCCACTTCACGACTAACGCGCACCCTCATGCTGAATTTGTGCTTCAGTTCATGACTATACAAGTGATAAGCAACCCCAAAGTCGCCTTCAGCCACCCGGTCACTGGTTTCAGGAACACCTTCACCGGTGTAACCAAGAATAGCCACGGATTTGCCTTTGCCGTTTTCATCCAGGCCGTCCCAGTCGATTCCCGACAAGCACATTAGCTGGTTGAAACGCAGTTGTTCATTATCGCGCAGAAAAAGTCCTGCAGCAGCAATTTTGGCTGGATCAATTTTGGCGAAGGCTTCGACACCCTCTTCGTTGAACTCCAGAGCGCCTTCGCCCAGGTGTTCAGCCAACATTTCGTAAATAGCTTTCTGTTCCATGACTCCCGCTACTTCCGGTAGGGAATTTTCTTGGCGTAATCGCTGACCCATTTGGGGGCCTTGAATCGGCCTTCACGGCCCCGAATTTTATCCTGCAGGCGCATGAGGCCTTCAATGAGAACTTCCGGCCGTGGCGGACAACCCGGCACGTAAACATCGACCGGCACCAGCATATCCACGCCTTTAACCACGTGGTAACCGTACTTGAAGTAGGGTCCGCCACCGATGGCACAACTGCCCATGGCAATGACCCATTTGGGTTCCGGCATTTGGTCGTAAATCAGCTTCAGACGAGTGGCCATTTTTCCAGTTACGGTACCCGAAACAATCATCAGGTCAGCCTGACGGGGTGTGGCGCGAAAAGCACCTGCACCAAAACGATCGATATCGTAACGAGTGGCACTGGTGGCCATCATTTCAATAGCACAGCAAGCCAAACCAAAGGTCACCGGCCAAATGCTGGACAGTTTGGCCCAGTTGAAGACCTCGTCCAGGGTCGTCAGCATGAAGTTTTGTTCTTTGTTGTCTTTTACAAGTTCAAACTGCGACGGAATGTCAAAATCGAGCATGTTTTCCCGCTCGACGCTATATCCTTCAGGGGGTGTGGTGTTATCCCTGCTCATGAGGCGGGAACCTCCTGCTCCGAAGCTGTGCCGGATGCGGGCTTGAGGTGATTTTCAGGTTTGGGGCGTTCCATGAGTTCTTTTACCCACAGCAAATCGCCTTTAACCCAGACATAGGCCAGGCCCACAGCCAGAATGGAAAGGAAAATGACCATTTCCCAGAAAACGAGGGCGCCCATTTGCGGCAAGGGAAACAGACTTTTAAAGACTACAGCCCAAGGATATAGGAAAATTACTTCCACATCGAAGATGATGAAGAAAAGGGCTATCAGGTAGAAACGCACATTAAATCGGACCCAACTGGAACCCGATGGCATTTCGCCGCATTCATAGGAGGTCATTTTTGCCGCACTGGGATTGCTGGGTCGCAGTAACTTAGCCACGCCCAAGGCCAGACCCGCAAAAACGAATCCAATGATGACAAAAATGAATACTGTCGCAAAGTGACCTTGCACGCTGCTGGCAATGGCCACAAAGGGGTGCATCAGGTTCATGAAAATCCCGGTTTTCGTTATTGTTCAGCAAAATTGGACTTCTCAAATTTTCAATATCCAACGGCCAAACGGGTGCCGGTTGAAGGCCGGGAAGAACCCGGCCGCTTCGCCAAGCTGCCAATTTTGTGGCAACCGCCCGCCAAATTACATATTTTTAGGGCCTTGCTGTCAAGAGATTGTTTGATTGCTGAACTAATTATAGCCATGTGTTAAGTTCACAGCAGGTTGGCTGGCTTCCAGATTGCACTGTTATAAATCAAACTTTCCCCGAAAGGATTCACCTCGTGATTAGTATTATCGCCGTGGGAAAAATGAAAGACAAACGGCTCAGCCAACTGGCCGATGATTTCCTGAAACGGCTTCGCCCTTTGGCACCGGTCAAAGTTGTGGAACTAAAAGACAGCAAACCCGAAAAAGAAGCCCAGCAAATGGTGGCTAAACTTCCCTCATCCGGAGGCAATACTCTTGTGGTGGCCATGGATGAAAAAGGCGAAGACCTTTCCAGTGAAGATTTTGCCAAATTATTGGGCAAACACGGCTCAATTTGCCTGCTCATTGGCAGCGCCGATGGTCTGGGATCTGCGGCCCGGACTAGGGCTGACCGGAGCCTGCGGCTTTCGAGTATGACCTGGACCCACGAAATGGCACGAGTCCTGCTCATTGAACAAATCTACCGGGGGTTCAGCATTTTAAAGGGCCGGCCCTATCATCGCAGTTGAATCATAGCCTTTTTGGCATATAATACAGAAGCACGGCTTCAGAAAAGCCCTTTACCAGGAAATTGACAAACTGCCGACAGGATGTTGGAAAATGACCCTTACAGCCCATTCCCCTATTTCTTTCCGTTTGGTAGCCATTACGTTGTTTTTGGCACTTATTTCAGCCGTTGCTTTTCCTTCTGCCACCAATGCGTCTCAATTGGAAATCACCGGTACAGCCGGGGCCACCGTTCTGATAAACGATAAGGCTATGGGTTTTTTACCCCTGAAAACCAAACTTACCCTTGCCCCTGGCATTTACGAAATTAAAAGCGAACTGCCTGGCTATCTTCCATATGAGACAACAGTGACCCTGCAGGAGGTCAACGCCCTGGAACATCTGCACATTCGTCTATTGCCCTTGAGCAAAAAAACCGCCTGGACCGGCAACCTGCTTTTTGCTGGATTGGGCCAACACTACATGGGCAAAAATTTTAAAGGGTATTTATTCAATGCCGCCGAGGCCGGGGGTCTTTTAGCGGCCATTGCTGGTGAATTACAGCGAACAGACTACCGCAAAGATTATCTGCTGTTGAAAGAAAAATACGATTCCGCCATTAACCCTGAAGATTTGGAATACTACCAAGCCCAGAGTGAAAAAGCCTATAGCAACATGGAAGACGCGGAAGGACTGCGCAATACCGGCCTGATGATCGCCGGTGGAGCCATTGCCCTTAGTATTGTCGATGCCCTTCTGTTTTTCCCAAACATCGAAGCAGGCACCGGAGAAGTCCCTATTCAAATGGGCTCAGTAATATTTGATGGACCTGGCTTTGCTAGCCAAAGCCATCCCCTGCAAACCGTTCATGCCGCCTTCAAGCTGGAGTTTTAATGAAATTGCGATCTGTTTCGCCCCAAGGGAGCCATTTAACCATGAATATGCGCCGAGCCTTTGTTCTGGCCACTTTACTGGCCATGGTTTCAATCATAGCCTTGTCTTTTCTGGCTGGGTGCGACAGCACTCCGGAAACTCCAGATTTTGAAAACCCTTTTGACCCCAATGCCAGCAATGGCGGCGACCCCTTTGAACTGACAGCAACCATGGGTGATTCTTCAGTCACTTTAATGTGGAATCAGCTTCAGGATTTTGACATTTCTTCGTACGTTGTCCTGCACAGCATGAGCATCTTTGATCAGTTTTTCTCCATCGGTTCCGTCGAGGCAACCACTCAGGATATCATTCAATTCGAGTACGACAACCCCGAACCCACTGCCACTCATTACTTTAAAATTCAGGCCTTCAACTCAGCCGGGGAATTCTCCGGAGCCTCTCACATTACGCCCACTTCAGTAGATGTTCTGGCCATGGTTCAGGTTAACGATGGCAGCCGCGACGTTCCCTCGCGCAACATCAGCCTGTCCATCAGTGTCACCGATGGCGACTCTCTCCGCATCAGCCAGGATGGGCACCCCGAGTCAGAAGTCGTCCTGCCTGCTGACATTTCCGGCACTGCCACAGAACTGGCCTGGGATCTGGGCTCGGCCACCAGTAACGATACAACCATGACAATTTCTGTCGTGGTGCAATTTGGTGTCAATCTGGGGGATACTAACAAAGTTGTCATTTCTCCCCAATTCAGCCCCCGGCATTTGTTACACCGGGGAGGCACCAAAGCAGCCTCTCTGAACCCATTGTTGGACATTGTTTCAGATGGTGTTGTTTTCATGCGCTTTGCCAATGAAATTGAAAACCTACCCAACCTACGCTGGGAGCCAGGAGCTGATACTTTCAGCGATTTCTTCCTGATCGACAGCGCAAACTCCCAATTCATCTACGCGGAATACATGGGTGATTTCGGATTTTCTGTTACCAAGACTCTTCCTGTAACACCCGACCTGCTGACCGCCCCGGAATTTTCTTTGGACCTACCTGCCGACCACATTACCGATGAAATTGTCGTTACCACATTCAGCAACGCCGTGGCTCTGCAAATGCGTTTTGCCGAAACCCTCGACTTTGCAAGTGTGCCCTGGGTTGATTACAGTGACACTTCATCTGTTACCCTGACCTCCACTCCTGGCCAGAAATCAATTTACGCTCAATACCGTAACGACTTCGCCGACTCTCCCATTCTCACCGATTACGTTATTTACCTTTCTCAACCCCTGAATGTGGCCATTAATGCTCCAACAGAGGGCAATCTGGTCATGGGCGGAACCGTGTTGGGTGTGCTTGGCACAGCGGCCATTCCCTCAGGCAGTGCTGTCATCGATTCCGTTAAATTTGATGGAGGTTCTGTTTTTGAACATGTCACCGGTACTGAAAATTGGACCTATGACTGGACCATCCCCCGTTATGATGCAGACACCGATCTGATAGTCAGAGCCAGGGCCTGGGCCGGTGACGATTCCGTAACCACCTCTCTGAGCCTCACGGTCACTCAAATCCTGCTGGATATTTCCTCTCATGCAGATGGCGATACCCTTACCAGTGATACTGATGTCACCCTTTCCGGGTCTTCATCGCCACCAACCGAAGGAACAGAAATTTCGTCAGTAACAGTAACAATTGATGGCGACACTCAAATTGCTGAAGGAACAACATCCTGGAGTTATGACTGGCATCCTGATTTGGTGATCGATGAAGAAGAAATAGTGATCACAGTTACGGCAAACGCTGGAAACTACTCCTATAGCCAATCCGTCAGCTTGCTGGTTGTCGCCCCTGAATAGTTTGTCTTTGGGCAATGACTCACAAAATTCTTCATAAAGTTAATTTTTCCATGAAGAATCCTGCTGCTCACGCGTCTACCCTGATTGAGACGGTCGAATGAGGCTCAAACCAGTCAGGCGTTTTACATGACCAGACAACTATCTCCGGACCAACTTTTTGTTAAACTGGTGGATCAGTATCTGGATCGCGTATATCGCTTCCTCTGCAATTTTGTCCGGGATCCTGAAGCGGCTCGTGATCTAAGTCACGAAACCTTCTTGCATTTGCGGCGTCAGGTCGACAGCGGCAAGGAAATAAGTGAAGCCTATGTCTTCACCACCGCCCGCAATACAGCCCTTTCGCACTGGCTCCAAAACAAACGGGAATACGCCAAACGCGAAGCCTTGAGCCAGGAACAGAATTCAGCCTCAGACACAGCCTCTTCCTCCGCAGAAAACAACGAACTTCGCCGGGCCCTGCAGACCGCTCTGGAGCAACTGCCTGAACAACAACGTTCAGTTTTCCTATTGTCCGAAGTCGAGGGTTTGAAATACGAGCAAATTGCCAGGATCCTGGACATTAGCCCTGGTACTGTTGCCTCACGAAAATTCAACGCGACCCGCACCATGAGGATTCAACTGAAAAGGATGGGCCATGAATTGTAACGAGTTGCGCCAAATTATGGAAAAAAGTCTGGACCAGGGCCTTGATTCTGCGACACGGAAGGCCGTGGGATGGCACTTGGCTGAGTGTTCCGAATGTATGGAATTAATCAATCAGGATAAATTCTGGGACGAGTCTCTGGTTAAACTGTTTAACCACGAAGCCCCTGCAGATTTGCGAAATGAAATTCTGGGTGATTTAGCCAATGATGAGTCCGGATCAGGCGCAAGTGGGGCTGATTTTGATAATCTGGACTGGCGGAAAAAACTAAAACTCTTTCGCTGGGCATCTCAACGGAATAAAGCAACAGCCAGGGACTGGGCGTTGGCCGTTGCTATGGGTGCTTTAATTTACTGGGGAGTTCCTTTCCTGCAAAAACAATCCTTCTCAAACTCAGGCTGTTCATTTCAATCTTCCGACCCGGTTTCCATGGTCAATAATAGTCAACGGACCACCCCCGCGAATATTATTTTGGCTCGGGATCAACTCAATTATTCCATCATGTTTGAAAAAGTCCTTAATAATGGCGATGTGGAAATCTGGAATAACTGGGAATTTGAAAACACACAAATCAACATGATTGAATCCATTGTTTTTGAAGCAGCGGAATGGGAACTGGAAGAAGTCAGAAATCAAATCGTCATTGATTCTTTCGGGAACAGGCTGGAAACAATTATCACCCGGCTGAATTCCCATAGCTATCGGGTTGAAATCCCGCTTTTGGTTCCTTTCGCTCCCAAAGAGAGCATGAAACTAATGGTTAAAAGAATCCGAAAAAATTTCTGCCAAAAACTGGATGACGGCCAATGGTCATTCACTCAGAATACACATTTTTCTAATGATCGTTTTCTTATTCGAAAAGTGGAATTCCCGAAAGGAGCAGTAGTAACAGTGCCTGAGGGATGGCGGAAGAATGAGTTTAAAGGCCGCACCATTCTGCATTCACATTTCAAATGTGCGACAGACACTGAAGGCCTGCAGGTTATTGAGTATCGTTTACCATAATCAAAATTCACAACCATTAAAAAAATAGCGGGCCAAGATTTCTCTTGGCCCGCCAATCGATCAATCATTAAAGATCAATCAAACCTGAACTACCGGTACAGGCTCTTGATACCGTCGAAGCTAACTTCTTCAGTAGCGGTGGTTCCGGGGAACAAACCGGTGAATGTGCACAAGTAGTTGTACTCGTTTACAGGACCGGAGAATTCGCTAGGACCAACCCACAGCCACAAGAGGTCACCAGGGGTGCCTTGCAGGCTCAGGGTAGTAGCAACGCAAGGAGTTAAAGTAGCACTCTCAATTACGCCTACGGCGTCACAGTCGTTAGGACCGAGCAGGTAGATGTTGGTTCCTTGTTCTGCTTCAACAGTCCATTCAACCATTCCGTATTCACCAACGGTAATGATGAACCAGTCGGTGTCGCGGGAAGAATCATACCAGCCACTTTGACCACAGAAGGTCAAGTCGCCATTGCCGTCACCTTCGAGGCTCTGGAAAGGGCTGCCGTATTCTGGGCTGTTACAGCCACCGTTCCATGCATCCATGTAACCAGGATCCAAGGCAGGTTCGCCTTCGTCGTCGCCACAGTCGATGATGCAAGCTTCAAATTCCAGGATATTGATGACAAAGTCACCCATATCTCCGCCGTAACCATCAACGATAACGAAGTATTCGGTTCCGCCCAAAAGATAGGCTTCCTGGATCATGGAAACATAACCAGGATGGAAATCGTCATTACAGGCGATAACGGTTTGGTCAGCCAGCATTACATAAACTTTGGTGTCGTAAGTAGAACCCAAGAGATCTACAGATACAACCATGTCAGATGCAGGAGTGAAGCTGTAAACTTGGTCAGGTGAAGTGGAACCGGAGTACGGGCATACAGCATCGTAGTCGTCCATGTTACCTGAGGTGTTGCCAGTGTCAGAGAAAGGCAAAGAAGCGATACCTACTGCATCGCCCATTGCTTCGCCACCGTCACGGCCGTCAGGGGTGCCGGGGTTCATTCCGACGTGGTCATTGGTTTTGATGTCACGAGACACGTTGCCCAGGTCGGCAGCTGCAGCTGAGCTAACCAGAGCGATCATCAGCACAAACGCTAACAAATTACGCATGATTAAAATCTCCCATTCTAGAATGATTAGAATTTCCTCAGCATAAGGAAATTTCTCTTTAAGTTGGGTTGAACAAGCCAGTTGACAATAAATTGGCGAGAGGCTGTCTTCCCATCATCACTCGAAAAGCTAAAATTGCTCCCCGTGTGACAAACTGTGTTGAAAAAAAAGAGCTCAGCCACCAAACTTGATGTTTTGCACAGTTGCCAGTTCTTGTTGATTGCGAGCTTCTTCATTTGTCTCAACGAAGGGATCATACCACGATTTTAATTACCTTGTAAACAAAAAAAATCCCAGAAACGTGTTTTTTTTACTCTTATATCATAAAGAAATACTTAACGACTTTTGTGGTTTTTAGTTCTTTTTGGTACAACATCCCACCGTAAAAGGTTTTTTTATTTAAAGTTACCTTCTTTCGAATTCACATCTCATTTTTCGACATCTTTGTCTGCGAATATTGCTTACAATCATAAATCATCTATTCAAGTCAAAAGAAATTCAAACTTTTGCTTTTTTTAAGTGGACAAATTCACTCAAGAGGTTTTTTCTGTATTTGAGGAATAATAACCCGCCCACTCCGAAGGGATCCGAAATGAAGAATACATTCTCCTGCCCTCATTGCGAATCGGTGCTCAACCCGAGTGTAAAAATTCTTCTCGGTGTAAAATATCGTAATAAAAAGGGCCTCGTTTTATTGAGCCCTCAACCAGGTAACTATAAATTTATTTGTGATTCTTCTGTTTCTGCCGTCTTAAAACCGGGATCCACCCTTAATTTTTTCTGTCCCGTTTGTTCCGCTGATCTTGTTTCACCAGCTAACAAGAAATTCGCTGAAATCAATTTGTCCGGTCCCGGCGACCATTTTCGAAAAGTGGAATTCAGTCGCATTTTTGGGACTCATGCTACTTTTATCATCGACGGGGACAACATTACACCCTTTGGCGATGAAGTTGACGGCATTGGCTCCACGAACTTTTTTGGATCCTGAGTTACCCGGTTCAGGGTTCATAAGGGCCCTGGTATTTCCCGGCTTAAGTTTCTACCCCAACCATCGTCGGCAGCTCTTGCCCACGGTATTTGGGATTATCATCATCGCTTAAGTCGAATTCCGGGAACGTGAGTTTAGGTACGGAAAAACCACATTTTGTACACTTTGGGCCCTGGCTTGGTCCCTTAATAACCAGTTCCGTTTCCCCTGCACTTAATATTTCGATCGATCCAGATTTAACAAGAGATTCAAAGGAACCTCTCAAATCGTGGGTTTCCCTGACCCATTCGTCTAATGCCCCTTCCAAAGTGGAACTTAAGTCATTTTGGGGAAAATCTTTGATCATACTGTCTATTAGATGCAGACAATTATTATATGAAGCCTTCGCTCGACCAAATTTGACTCCGTAATCATCCAGATGATCGCAAAATGTGGGTTCCATTAGTATCCAGTTTCATTGGGGAAAGAACCAATTTTGTATTACATCGGCCATAATTGGACTCAATGAATAAATTTTTCTTTCATTACAGCCATCTATTTGGTAAACTATATTAGAAACCTCGAAACCACTTAACTAATGCCTTAACCAAAGGCCTCGACAAGAACCAACTCTGTGTAACTAGCCACAGTCTTGGTATTGCCAAACCACCTGACTCGAATCCACCCAAAACTCAAGGAGTTATCAGTTATGGGCTTACGAAAAAATCTTAGGGACAAATACAGCCCCACTCTGTTTTTAGCATCTCTGGGCAACGGCGGTATGACCGTAGCCTTTTATGTTTATCTGCATTTCATGTTGAAGCACATGAAAATAGCCGTGGAAGGCCACGATAACCCTTTGAACATTCCCATGGTTGAATTTGGCGCGGTTAAGCAAGCCCTTACCAGTGGCGATCTGGCTACTTCAATCTTTGTCGGAATTGCCCTTTTGGGAATTTTGGTTTTTGCTATCCGCCATTACTTCTATTTGTTCTGGAATATTTCTGAATTCAAAACTTATCAAAAAACTGCCGCTTATCAGGATCTTATCAACAGCCCCCAAGAAATATCTCTGGCAGCTATTCCTCTGACGCTGGCCATGAGCATTAACGTAATGTTTGTCTGCGCAGCTATTTTCACCCCTGGCCTGTGGGGATTCGTGGAATACCTCTTCCCCGCTGCTTTACTCGGCTTCCTGCTGGTGGGCATTTACGCATTAAAAATTGTGGGTGTTTTCATGACTCGCGTACTTACTTCCGGAGACTTTGATTGCTCCAACAACAACAGCCTTGCCATGATGATCAGTGTGTTTGCCTTTTCTATGGTTGCGGTGGGTTTTGCCGCCCCCGGCGCCATGAGCAACACCCTGGTGACCTCCGCCATTGGAATCATTGGCAGCACTTTTTTCCTCAGCCTTACAGTTTTGCTGGGTCTTATGACTCTTTTCATGGGCTTTCGCAGTATGATGCAAAATGGAATCAACAAAGAAAACAGCCCCACCCTGTGGATTCTTATCCCCATTCTCACTCTGGTGGGAATTTCCGTTGTACGGGTTGATCATGGCCTGCACATGAATCTGGGCGTGCATACTCAAAAAGGTGAAATGTTCGTTAACCTGATCTTCCTGACTTCTCTGCAGGTGGTTTTTGGTTTGATGGGTTGGTTTGTTATGAAACAAGTTGGTTATTTCAAAGAATATATTAACGGTCCCGGACAAAGCCATGTCAGCTATGCTTTGGTCTGCCCTGGTGTCGCAGGTTTTGTTTTTGGAATGTTCACTTTGCACATGGGCCTGGTGCGAATGGCTGTTGTGCCGAAGTTTGGAATTGCCTACTGGATCCTCCTGGCTGGGTTAGTATTTATTCAACTCAAAACCATTTTGATGATCTTCAAATTGGACAGGAAACTTTTAATGAAATAGCCAGAAACACCCAATATCCTACCAAAACGGGGGTCTTTCTGGCCTCCGTTTTGTCACACCATCGTCTTAAATTTTTCTTTCATACACCTGTAATACCTATTAGGATTTTATAAATCAGGAGCTACTGAACTCCCGATATTTCATTGTTTCTGTTCAAACGTTTCTTTTTTTTGGAGGCAATTCGCATGCGCATGGTAGCTCGAATATCTTTGTTGCTGGTCGCTTTCCTGGCCTTCCAGGTAAGCCCTGTTTTGGCCATCGACCTCATTGAAGACCACCAGGACATTGAAGGCCCTTTCGCCGACGGTCCCGCCGTTACCGAAGCTTGTCTCGAATGCCACGAAGAAGTTGCCCACGACTTCATGCAAACATCTCACTGGACTTGGGAACCTATGCAAAATGTTGTGGGTAAAGGCGAAATTCCTCTAGGCAAAAAGAACACCCTGAACAACTTCTGTATTGCTGTGGAAAGCAACTGGCCCCGTTGCACCAGCTGTCACGCTGGTTACGGCTGGAAAGATGCCAGCTTCGATTTCACCGATGAAAACAAAATTGACTGCCTGGTCTGTCACGATCAAACAGGTACCTACAAAAAATTCCCCACCGGCGCAGGCCATCCTGTTTATGAGCCCAAAGAATGGAAAGGCAAAATCTGGGAACCCCTGGATCTGGCCAGCCTGGCTCGCAGCTCGGGAGCCCCCAGTCGGAAAAACTGTGGTGCCTGTCACTTCAGTGGTGGTGGCGGAAACAACGTCAAACACGGTGATATGGAAAAATCTCTGCTGAATCCTTCACGCGAGTTGGACGTTCACATGAGTGCCGACGGCGAAGACTTCAGCTGTGTGGAATGTCACGCCGGTGAAAAACACGAAGTTGCCGGTAACTCCATGTTCGTTAGCCCAGGTGGCGGAAACCACCTGGATTGTGCAAGCTGCCACGACGAAGATCCCCACGAAAAATCCATCCTCAACTGGCACTACAAATCCATCGCCTGCCAGACTTGTCACATTCCCGAATTTGCCCGGGCCAACCCAACCAAAACCTGGTGGGACTGGTCAACAGCCGGCACCAAACTGAAATCTCCCAAAGATGAATTTGGCATGGCCACTTTCATGAATAAAAAAGGTTCTTTCAAGTGGGAAACCAACGTAGTTCCTGCTTATGCGTGGTATAGCGGTGTCAGCGGTCAATACATTCTGGGTGACAAAATGAACCCTGATGAAGTGACCCGCTTGAACTGGCCCACCGGTAACCGCATTGACCCCAAGGCTAAAATTTATCCTTTCAAGATCATGAAAAGCACCCAGCCATATGATAAAAAGAATAAAGTTATTGCCGTACCCAAGCTCTTTGGCAAGGGCGGCTACTGGAAAACCTTCAGCTGGGAAAAAGCTCTGACCGCCGGCATGAAGTCCGTGGGACAGGACTTCAGTGGTGAGTTTGGTTTTGCTCCCACGGAATCTTACTGGGGAATCAACCATATGGTTGCTCCTGCTGACAAAGCTCTCAATTGCAAAACCTGCCACGCCAAAGACGGCAAAGGCCGTATGGACTGGACAGGCATGGGTTACGATCAGGATCCTGCTCGCAAACGTGGCGTTTCCCGTTACGAGCTCAAAGAAGCTTATGACAAGGCTTTGCTTGACTGATTTTTATCAGCAACTGAACTGCTGGAAAGGGCCCCGCTTTGGGGTCCTTTTCTTTATCCAAAACGGTTTGCCGTTCTTGGTTATTCACCTAAATATGTGTGGGTAGGGTGTTTTTCACAGAACGTTGCCCCCGCAACTATTTTCCTTGCTCTATTTCCCAAATAAAGGCTCCTTTTTTGTTGCGGGGGCAACGTTCTCTGGTTTTCCCATACACACAAATGAAACTTGCCAAACCACCCACCGGGAACCACGTTTTCCACGGAACTTCATGCAACCCTTTTCCCGGGAGACGCCCCATGGCAAAGCCACAAATGTCAAAACTGTTCGAAGGTCGCTCACCTTCGGTTATTCGCATGGCCCAAATCCGTTTCGACGAACGCACTGACGAAACCGAAGCCCTGAACGTGGCCATCGGCAACATCCAATTGCCCATGTATCCGGCCATGACCGAACGTATGTTCAACCTGAATTCCGATAACAGTCCTTTCAAAGATGGAGTCGTCAAATATTCCGCCACCAGCGGCACTCCCGAATGCACTGCAGCCTTCATGAATGTTATCGCCAGCAGTGGTTTCGACACATCCAAACTGCACGGCCATACCACCGAAGGCGGTACCCAGGCCATGGAGTTGCTGATCAGTGGAATTTGTGGACCTGGTGGTAGCGGTGAAAAACCCCTGCTGCTTATCGATGCGGCCTACACCAATTACAAAACCCTGTGCCAGCGCTTGGATCGGGACACCTGTTCTATCACCCGACTGCTGGGTGACGATGGCAAATTCTCCCTGCCAACCATGAGCGAAATTGAAAAAGTCATTGTAGAAAATGACCCCGGCGCCATTGTGGTCATTCCTTTCGACAATCCCACCGGTCAATATTACGACAAACAAACCATGGTTGAATTAGCCCAACTGGCGGTTAAGCACAACCTCTGGCTGGTCAGTGACGAAGCTTATCGTGAACTGTATTACACCGGCGACGATAATAACGAACCCTGCACCAGTATTTGGGGCGTTACCGAGGCCGACGTGCCGGGAATCGAAGGACGGCGCATTAGTGTTGAAACCACCAGCAAGGTTTGGAATGCCTGTGGACTGCGCATTGGCGCTCTGGTTACAGATAACGAAGTCTTCAACCGTCAGGCCATTGCCGAACATACGGTCAGCCTGTGCAGTAGTGTTATCGGAATGCACATTTTTGGCGCGGTGGCCCATGAAGACCACGCCACGTTGCAGGCTTGGTACAAGAAGCAACGCAACTATTATCGTGAAATGCTCTTCAGTTTTTCAGCAGGCATGAAAGAAGCATTGCCCGGTGTGGTGGTTTCCAGCCCGGATGCCGCCCTGTACAGCGTCATCGATGTGAAAAACCTGGTGGATGATAACTTCAGCGCTCTGGACTTTGTCATGTGGTGTGCGTCTGAAGGTTCGGTGGAAGTTGATGGCATACCTCTGACTGTATTGACCGCTCCCATGGCCGGATTCTACAGCGTGCCCGATGGAGCGCCCAATCCTGGTCGGACTCAATTGCGGGTGGCTTATGTTGTCACCCCTGAAGACCTGGGAAAAATTCCAGATACCTTTGCCAGACTGCTGAAAAAATATTTGGATCGGTAGAAGCATTATCTGGGGCAAAACAATTCAGGATGTTTCATCCATAATATTGTTTTGCCCCATTTTTTTATTTCAACATCAATAATTTTTCCGATACCGCTTCGGTTTCCGTTTGAATTTTTACAAAATACATTCCGCTGGCCAAAGCCTGGCCCTGATTGCCTGAACCGTCAAAATTCAGTTCATGCTGACCGGCACTCAGTTGTTCGGAGACTAAAGTTCTGACCAGACGACCAGCGCTGTTATAGACTTTCCCCTCTACATAACTGGCCGCCAACAAGTTGAATTTTATTACCGTACTGGGGTTGAATGGGTTGGGTGAAATCGCCAAATGCAAACCGTGGGAAGAGGGAACTTCAGGTGCCGCGGACAACAACGAAAGAGCCTCCCCCGCGTTTACTTTAACCCCAATGGGTTGGTCAAAAACAACCTCATCGCCAGTGCTCAACAATCGTTCAAGAACCAGATCAGGTGACAAACCTGGCGACTGATTTCTGATGAGCCCGCAAACACCGGCAACCAGCGGACAAGCCATGCTCGTGCCGTCGGAGTACATGTAAGGGTTCGTACCATCCCAGCCCATGCTCAGCATATACAGCAGTCCGTCAAGAAAACCAAATTCATAGTTTTGGCAAATGGTAGACCAAATACGGTTGCCCGGAGCTGCAACATCAACCCAGGGGCCGAAAGTACTGAAACTGGCCCGTTGGTTGTTTTCGTCGGTGGCGCCCACGGAAATTACCCCTTCGCAGGCCGCGGGATAAAACATTTCATTGGTATTGCTGTTTCCCGCGGCGGCCACACAAACAACATTGGCAGCGTTGGCTTCGTCCATCAGATCCTGCATGAAAGCGGCCATACCGTCCTGATCCGGGCCACCAAAACTCATGGAAATAACATCTGCACCTTCTTCAATGGCGTAGAGAATGGCCCCGGTTATGGCCACATCGGTCATGTCGCCATTCTGGTTGGGCAGCTTCAGCGCCATGAGGGAGCAATTCCAGCCGGCACCCGCTACACCCAAATTATTGTCGGTGACTGCACCGGCAATTCCCGCGCAATGAGTGCCGTGAAAGCCAACATCAATACCTGTTGCATCGGGAGTATTGTGTGGACGTGGATCGTTGTCGTTGTTGCCAAAATCCCAGCCCTGGAAGTCATCAATGAAACCGTTGTCATCGTCATCTATGCCGTTGCCGGCAATTTCGTTGGGATTGGTCCAAATGTTCGACGCCAGATCCGGATGAGTTGTATCCACGCCGGTATCTATGATGGCGATGACACTGGCCGGGCTGCCGGTTTCCGATTCCCAGGCCAGATCCAACCCAACGGCGGCCGTACTGCCTGCCTGCAAATGCCACTGGGTGGGGACCATGGGGTCATTGGGCATGACCAATAATGGTCGAATGTAGTTTGGAGCCGCCGATTGAACCTCTGCAGTCGCCATCAGGGCCTTAGCCGCCTTAACGGGATCAAAATCGACATTTGTGCTTTCGAACACCACAAAACGGTTGTGGCTGGCCCGGTTTGGTGTGTTGCCTGGAAAAATCAATTGGCCACCATTGAGAGACAGTTCGTTCAGTAAAATTGAAAATTCCCCAATCGAATTGCCCGACATTAATTCCGTTGCATCCACTCCGTCAGCAAAACAGACCAGCACCTGACCGGGAACCGATTCCATATTGTCGGCAAGAATAATTCCGGGGAAAACAAGAGTACTCAGCAGGATTGAAAAAATAATGTGGCGAGATAGCGAACGCATGTGGATCCTCCAAAACACAGGTGCAAACCAAAGGTGAAGACTTTCCAGCCAGTCTAACATAAAATCTTCAATTTTTGAGAGTCCATTTCCGCCGGCGTTGGTTGCACCCTTAGTACATCAGGAGTCACTTCAGGAGATTTCGATAACGATGGTGCCCTGGACCTTTTTGTCGCCGGCAATTTTCACATCTACCGCCTTTACAAAAATTCAAACTGCCCAAATCAGTGGCTAAAACTTCGCCTCCGTGGAACCGATGCAAATTCTGATGCGGTCGGGGCACAAATAGATTTATGGGCCGATGAGTTGCATTCCACCCGTTGGGTAACTGCCGGTGAAGGCGAAAGCGATTTCCATAGTCTTGAAGTGGAACTTAGGTTGGGCTCGGCCGCTTTTGCTGACAGCATACGAGTGACCTGGCCTGGCGGTCAGGAACAAACTCTATGGGAAGTTGAAGCAAACCAGATTATTTCCATGACCCAGAGTTCTTCAATTTCTGCCATTGATTCTGCCCCGGCAGCCTTCGCATTCAACCACCTGACAAACCACCCCAACCCCTTCAACCCAGCCACGGAAATTTCTTTCATCCTGGCCGAAAGACAAAACGTTGTATTGAGGATATTTGATATTCAGGGGCGTATGGTGCGAACACTCCTGGATGAAACGGCTGAACAGGGTCGCCATGCTGTTCACTGGGAAGGCGATAATGATCTGGGTCAGACTATTGCTTCGGGTGTGTATTTCTGTTGGTTGAGTTTGCGGGGAGCTTCCGGTATCCAAAAAACAACTACCAGAAAAACGATCCTTCATAAATAAACAAAGCCCCCGATCACGGGGGCTTTGTCCTCACCAAACTCTATTCCTCAATGGACTCATCTTCGGTCATCATAATATCAATGCGCTGCTGGTCACCCTCGGTGGTGACAATAATTTCAGCTTCACCCTGAAAACCTTCATCAGCCAGTTGTTGCAAAATCTGGGCCCGGATTTCTTCTTCGCTGCCACCATCCACTTCAATGCTAAACACTTCCCGGCCAAAACGCTGGGCCCAGCTTTCAGTGATGACTCCCGACACTGCTTCCACCTCAATGGTGGCCTCGGCCAGTTCTGGATAATCTGAACGAACCAGAGCGGCAAGAGCTTCGCCATCAAGATTGGCCCCAAAAATCATGATATCCACACTCACCGCACCGTTACTAATATTCATATTCACATTCACGTCTTCAACGCCGGGCTGTTGAGCCAGAACGTCTAAAATTTCATGGGTCTGGGCA
The DNA here is from genome assembly GCA_024223715.1 of bacterium. Classification (GTDB taxonomy): domain Bacteria; phylum Krumholzibacteriota; class Krumholzibacteriia; order LZORAL124-64-63; family LZORAL124-64-63; genus LZORAL124-64-63. Next base: position 19,840 of record JAAEOA010000188.1, read on the forward strand.
TCTAGGTCAGCAGAACTGGAGCCTTTTTTGGCAAAATCATTGTTGTCCATTGGTAACTTAATGCTGACCTGCTGGCCCACTTCAACCTCGGTGGAGGTTTCGGTGGAACAAGCCGTTACGCCAAGCAAAAGCATGGCCAGTCCAAGAAAAGCAAATCGGGCAAAACGAGGGTTAAACATTTGAATCCACCTTTTTTTCAATGAGTACTGGTTCCGGTAGCGACTCAATAGGTCGTCCTCAAGGGTATTTTGAGCCTGAGTTTTCTTTTCTGCTTGGCTCTGCTCCAGACCATCAGGGGTATTGGTCCGGTGCAATCTCTCAAGATTCCTCTGCAGAGATTTTTCATTCAGTCGGTCACTGCCCATGAGTTTTCTCCTTTCGGACTGCCGGAAATATTATGATCGTCCTTTAATTCCAGTTGAAATTTCTTCAAAGTTCTTGCGAATCTTTGTTTGGCTGCATCAGGTCCAATGCCCATAACTTCGGCTACTTCCCGGACACGAAGGCCCTGGCCGTAACGCAATTCGAACATTTCCCGAATTTCAGCCGGTTGTTTCAGAAGAAGAGTGCGCACGCGCCGCTGGTTTTCATCTTGAATCAGGCTTTGCAGCACACCAGGACTATTGCCAGCCAGGACATCGGCCAATTCGTGGCTGTCCAGAGTGACCGGGTTCTTTCGCCGGTAATGATCGATCACCCCATGACGGGCCATGCTCACAATCCAGGTCAGAACACTGCCTTTGCTGCTGTCGTAACTGTCGAGCCGCATCAGAAATTTATGAAAAATATCGGCAGTAAGGTCTTCGGCATCGGCCGTGTTCTTCACTCGCCGGTTCACATAAGAGGCCACCGGATCGTAAATTTCACGATACAGACGCCTGAATGCTTCTTCGTTTCCTTTGCGGGCCAACATCAACAAAAGCTGATGATGCTTATCACGCAGTTTCTTCTTCAATTCATTTCAACTTTTCTTTTTGTCTGCAAAACAAGTCCCAGGCGGATCCGCTTACCGGTTCAGAAACTTGTTGGCACAGACTGCATATCCGGACATTCAGAGTATACGGGGCAATTGCCGGTTGGTGACATTTTTTTTAAATCACACTGCCAGAGCCGGGTAAACTATTGAAAACAAACCTCCAATAAAGTATAATTGATCCTTGAAACAATTTTGGCATGGCAAAAGGAAATCATGAAAAGCCTGATCCTAATTAATTTTCTCTGCATCGGTCTGCTGTTATTCAGTCCCGCTCAGGCTGAAAAGCTCATTCAACTGGACGATATTCCGGATTATCCAAAATATTTGACCCATGCCCAACACCGATTTCGAGTTCCAAGACCCGGCATGCCCTTTGGTGGATTCCCTGCTGTTCTGGCCAACATTGATGACGACCCTCAGCTTGAATTAATACGTTCCAAACCTAAGTACGTTGAATGCAAAGACTATGATGAAAACAGCTTCACATTGCATTGGCAATTTAACCCTGACCAAGAGTTCATCTGCAAAGACCCGGCCCGAGCGTCATTCAGTATTTCCCAACCTATGGATCTTGGCAAAAACAAACCACTTATTTTTGTCAGTGGCCGCCTGCCTGATGGCAGCAAGGTGCGCTTCTGGGTGGTTGATCCACTGCTGGGAGTAGCCCTCACCTCTTTTGACATGCCCGGTGGCATTGATCGTAACAACGACGGACAATGGAACGGCTCCTACAGCCCGGTCGGGGCTCTTGATGTTCCCCTGGGAAACAAAACCCGCCGTGCGGTTATTCTATGCGGCAAATCAGGCTTCGATTTAGATGGCCGTGGCATTTTCGCCGTTGACCCATTCACCGGGGAAGTCCTTTGGAGTTTTGAAACAGGATCTGCCATTTTGTATACCAATGTCCAGGTTTTGGATATCGACGGTGATGGTCATAGGGAAATCATCGCCTCCAGTCTGGCCCCCGGCAATATGGGTGACACTACCTTTAATGGTTTCGGAGATAATAAACCTTACTTGTATGTTTGGAATCCCGATGGGTCATTGCGGTGGTATAAGGAACTGGATCACGAACATGCCTCAGCTCAGTTACAGATTGGTGATATTGATGCTGACGGCCAACTGGAAATTGCCATTGTTTCGAATTGCACATACAGCGCCCGAAGCAAAATTGTAATCTTCGATTCCAGCGGTGTGGAGATTGCTACCCGGGAGTTTGACCATAACATTCAAAATTTTGGCCTTTTAAAAAATCCTGATAAACCTGGAATGGACCTCATTATTTCCAACATCAATTCACTCTTGTATCGACTTTCCCTTCAAGACAACCAGTTAGTGACTCAACTCAAAGCCACCAGTAAAAACGGAACAAATTTTCTGGGAATTGTGAATTTACCAGGCGATGCCGGTCAAGGACTCGTGGTTCAGGACTTTAATGGTCTGGGGAAAATTCTCGATCTCCAATTCAATATTGTTGCCAAGTATCAGGACACCACGGCGGTCGTTAATCGAACCCTGATAATTCCTTCCGTGGAGGACAATTCTTCATTCATTTTGTCAGGGTCTGAGGTGGGTCGAATCAACCTTGAGCCCAACCCTGAAGCCACCTTTTTCGCTTCCATCAAACGTACCTTTACCAGACCCCAGGGGTTTCTGCTGGTTGGTTTGTTTCTGGGTCTTGTTTTTGCCTGGTTTTTATTTCGATTTAAACTCAGAAGAAACTCTTCTGCAAAAAAAGAACTTCCTGAAACAACAAACGACCCGCTCCACTTAAAAGAACGCCGCCTTCATTTGCTCGAAGACCTGGAAGTCTCCAATCATGGAGCCATGGCTCCCTTGCGGTCTCTGCGTCGCCTGTTATGGATTTTGGATGCCATTCATTCCGGTATTGCCGTAAGCCCAAACCTGGTGCCGCGCCTGCAGGAAATTCATCAGGATTGCCACGAAGATGCCCTTCCCCGCCTGATCAATATTTTGGAACGGGCACGCTTAGCCAAGATCTCCGAACCCCAGGTTGCCGATGCTTTGGCCTCCCTCAACCGTGTTGTGGTCTTACTGAATTTATTAGTAAAAAACCGTTTTTCCCCCGAAACAGTAACTGCCAATCTGGAAAAACTACACAAGGAATCACGAACTCTGGAAACCATTCTGCAGGGCTTGCGCAAACAAGTGAGTGAAAATTTTAAATCTTCATTGATTGAAGTATTGGACAAGGTTCTTCGTGCCAACGTCGATGAGATTGATCAGGCAAAAGTCTCCGTACACAAAGGCATGGTCGCTACCATGGAAGCTGGGTCTTCCGACTCTGCCGTTCCCGTCGAAGATGTTTACTGCCGTATGGATCCTGATGAACTGGGTTTCATTCTGGACAACCTGGTGCAGGGTGCTTGCCGTTCCATGAACGGTGCTCCGGAACGCAAGCTGCGAATCACCTGGCAGCCGGTTAACGGGCTAGTCAATATTCTGGTTGCCGATACCGGTCTGGGCATTGATGTGGAAGATCATGACCGCATTATGGAACCAGGTTTTTCCACCCGCCCCGGCGGTGGTTTGGGATTACCAAAATCTCTGCGGTTATTACGAAAATATGGTGGTCATTTGCATGTTAAATCCAGTAACCCAGGTAAAGGGACAACCTTTGCTTTAACGGTTCCGATTTTCTAACACCAAACCATTCTTTTTCTCATCGGAAAGATATTTGAAACAACCAATGGGGACCGGTCATGTTCAAAAATTTCTTCTTCTGCATAATTATTGTTTCTCTAATGTTTTCAAGCGGAGCATTTTGTCAGGAAGAACCACTCAACAACCTCCAGCAAAAAACCCTTACTTTTCATGAGGTATGGAGCCGTGGTTTCGAAAACGATGACTTGTTTTTCGGAGCTGTCATTGATGTGGTTGGTGACACTCTGGGTAACATTTATCTTCTGGACATACAGTTAAACCAAGTCGTCGTTTTAGATTCCTCAGGGAATTTCGTACAAACCCTTGGCCGAACCGGGGAGGGTCCCGGTGAGTTCAGGAACCCCGTTGGCCTTGTCTTTTTACCGGGTCCCCGCTTGGGCGTCATCACCCGAATTCCCGGGAAAATTGTTCAACTGGACCTCAGTGGGACTCCAATGGGTACTGTAAAAGCAGGGCAAAACAACTCCATCGGTGGTGGCTACAGCGTACTCAATGGAGCTGGGTTTCGCGGTCAAACCCTTGTTTTTTGCGGAGAAGAGAGCAGCGGCAATAAAAGGAATCAATTCTTGGCAATTGTTGACATTAATGGACAAGAGAAATTTCGACTTTTGACCAAGCCCCGCGCTAACATTTATGCCACCCGTCAATACAATGAAAAGGATCAGGATTTTGTTTCCCGTGGCCGCTGGACCTTGGGCCCCAACGGAGATGTCTATGCAGGCATCGAGCGAAACGAATATCAGATTGATGTTTTTTCCTCAGACGGAGCAGCCAAAAGAACGGTGAAGCACAACTGCTCTCCCCGAAAAAGAACCCCAAAAGATTTAGAGTCTCTTGGAAATTCCTTCGTAATGATGATTGACGGCCAAAGAGTTTGTCTTGAATCGGAACTTGAAGAATACGACCCCTATATTTCAGACCTGCGAGTCACCGCTGCAAACAATTTGTGGGTCAAAACCTCCATGGGGGCCAAAGAACCGCCGGAGGGTGTCTTCGCTCAATGGGATGTCTTTAATGACCAGGGAATACTCCAGCATAAAGTAAACCTGGTGGTTCCGGGAAACAGCCAGCAGGATCGTCTGATTCTTTTGGATGAAGAAAGAGCCATTTTACTGGTTGGTTACCATGATGCTTTGCAAGCAAGCAGACCAGGTTCCAGCAAGGATCAGGGAACGGACCAGGAACTTGAACCCCTTACGGTAATCGGTTTGCGTCGTTCTACTGACTAATATCAACGGCACTGTTCTGTAAAATATTCAGATAAAGATCCAAAAATCTGAAGAGCTTCTGATTCCAGTTCAAATTCACCTTCACAAGGTATGGCCACTACCGACATGCCCGCCGCAAGAGCAGATCTGGCTCCGTTAATTGAATCTTCATAGGCGAGGCAATGCTTCGGATTTGCCTTAAGGTTTGACGCTGTCTTTAAATACACCCCCGGATGAGGCTTGCCAAATTTTTCATATTCTGCCGAACAAACCTCAGAGAAATATTCCTCAAACTCCAGCTTTTTTAAGACCGCCTGAATTAAAACAGAAGGAGACGAAGAGGCCAAAGCTATCGTTTCGCCTGACTCCTTCAAATGATTCAACAAACGACGAGCCCCGGACATGGGTTGGCCTTCACTGGAAACCAACTCCATTACTTCGGCCAGAATTTGCGACCCAACTTCTTCTTCTGATGGCCCCGACCAAGGAAATCTTTCCGCCCAATACGCAACCATTTCATCGAGACGCAATCCCATGGTTTGCTTGCACATTTCATCCGTCAGGCCTACCCCTAACTGATTCAGCACCTTGATTTCCGCGATGCGCCATAGAGGCTCTGAATCGATGAGCAGACCATCCATGTCGAAAATGTGGGCTTCGTACGAATGAGTCATTGGGTTCCTTTGGCGCAAATTCACTACTCGGACAGAATTGAGGCTACCGGCCTTTTTTGGGATACTGAGAATGTGTCATGTTGATGAATTGACCGGATTTTGGCCAGCAACATTCTCTACGGAACAACTTACAAAAAAAGCGCAGAAGCTCAAAGCTTCCGCGCTTTTTTTCCTGATGACACACTGTTGATTACACATTAGTAAATCGGTCTTCAGGTTGCCCCGAATTCGGTTGGGTCCAAGCAACCGATGCGACCAAGTCGCCGGGGAAATTATCAATTCAATATGGACTTTAGCCTTTGGCCTTAGCAGTAGAGCTGCAACATTTGGTGGTGCTAGAGCTACAACTTGTTGCCTTGGCAGAAGAGCTACAACTTGTAGTCTTGGCAGAAGAGCCACAACCTTTGGAAGCGCCCTTAACTGAGCCTTTTTGAGCAGCGCAAGCAGCGCCACAGGCAGCTTTCAATTCTTCTGCAGATTTGCCATGGCAACCTTTGCCAGCAGCCAAAGCGTCAGCACAGCATTGGTCCATGTTACCAAGAACAGTTGAACAGGCAGAAACCTGTTTGGCATAGGCGGCTTTTACGGTAGCCGCGTCTTTATCGCAACAGCCTTTACCGTCAACGACTGCTTTAGCGCAACATTTCTTCATATCGCTCAATGCAGCTTGGCTTGCATTGTAGCAAGCTACTTTAGCAGAAACTGTTTTAGCGTCTTTGCCACAGCAGGCTCGGTTTTTGGCAGCAGATTCGATGCAGCATTTGCCCGGTGCTTTGGGAATACTGGCACTCGCAGAGCATTTAGCAGACTCAGCGGAGGAGCATGATTTGGTGCTTTTGCAACCAGGGCCGCCAGCGAGGGCAACGGAGCTAATCATGGCGGTCAGGGCCAAGGCCATAACGAGGGTGTAAGCAATTTTTTTCATTGTTCTTTTCCTTTCAAAGACAGCAAGAATTCCCCTTGAATTCCCGTGCCCGCGAAGGGTCGTAATGACCCTGAATATTCATGAATACCGGTGGAGGAAGCTAATTCCTACAGATGAAGTATAGGATTAGTTCCCGATTCTGCCACCCGGGACCAAAAAAAAATTCAAAAAATATTAAAATTCAGATGTTTTTTGTCATTTATCGTCCTAATAGACCCATGAATCGCCTCAAAAACCCCTTTTCATTCATTTCTGAGGAATTTTCCCCATCCTGACTTGCGGCCCATTTTTCCATGGCCCCTTCGTTGGCGGAAGCCCTCTCGGCGGCTAATCGGGCAAAAGCCGACGGAACTTTGTCGTTGAGAGATAACAGGCCCTTAAAAGACTCTGGTCCCAATTCCAACAATACCGATGGCTCAGTGACATTAACCTCCGCACTGCGGGGCATATTCAGCATCAGGCTCATTTCGCCCACAAGGGAGCCTTTCACCAAATTGAATTCCACAATGACTTCTTTTTTATCTCCCAAAACCCGGCCCGACAATCCACCGGAAACAAGGATGTGACAGCAATGCCCTTCGTCACCCTGATGGAAGAGAGTTTCCCCTTCTGTGTATCGCACCCGTCGCACGAAAGGAGCCACTGTTTGCAGCTCCGTTCGAGTCAGCAATGGTTCTTTGTTTTCATCGACAACCAGCTTTCTGACCAGGTCGCTATCCAACAGGGAATCAACAATAAAAGCCAACTCTTTGTCTTTTGGGTCGAGTTTCATCTGGTTGTTGGCCAGCATTAAATAATCGTTGAGCAGTTGATCACTCATAGGGAAAGGAATTTCAATTCCTGCACGTTTGAATTTGTACCAGATTATGCGATTAACATCGCCTTCAATGGCATCTTTTCGATGATAATCCCTGGACCAGAAACGCACTTGGTAGTTAATTCCAAAATCAAGAAAAGCAGTTACAAAAGCATCAGGCTGAGGATGGGCCAGAACCGTATCCACCTCTCCGGCAGCCGCAACCAAAGCAGCAATCACATCGTCAGGTGCATCGCTGTAACTGGCACCTACGTCGATGGTGTGTCGGCGCGTGGGGTTGGGCCTTACCATATTGTGAATGACAGATTCACTCACCTTTGAGTTGGGAATAATTTTTACATGGCCACCCATTGTGCGGATGCGGGTTTCGCGCCAGTTGGTTTCCATGACCTTACCCGAAACATCGGCCAATTCGATCCAATCGCCAGGCATAACAGAACGGGTAATATGCAGGGACAGGCCAGCCAGCAGATTTCCCAGTACACCCTGGAGGGCAAAACCGACTACAGCGGTAATGAGTGCGGTGGAAGCCAACAGGGGCCCGATATTAATTCCCAACTCAAACCGCAGAACGCAGAAAGCAAGGCCCAGAACTGCCAGAAACCTGATGATGCCCATTAGTAAATCGGGAATTGGCAAGTCGCGACCACGACGAGAGAAAAAAACATGGGCCGCCCCTTCAAAGAACATCAACCCAGCAACACCGGCCCAGAACATTTGCCACGCCACGAAGTGTTTGGGGTTTTCAAGTAGCCATGCTGTTGCTGCTGGCCAGTATTTCAGAGACTGAACCAGTAAGAACGACAGAGACAGAACCAGAAACGGTGTCAGCAGAAATTTTATCAGGCCACCCAGTCCTGCCGGGGCTTTACTGGCTTTGAAAATCCTCGCCAGCCCACTGGCTACGAGCCAGACAAGGAGCATGGCCACAAACTCAATGGTTATAGGTATATACTGCTGCATCAAATTTTCTCCTGTTGTGTTACCGAGCGGACTCTTTCTGGAATTAGCCTTCACCCGGCGGGGGCATGGGCAGTTCACCGGTTCCGCCTACGGTTGGCAGTATGCCTTTCTGGTCCTGGTCTGACCAGTCTGAAAATGCCCGGGGCAAATCTCCCTTTTCCACTACTTCAATCACCTGTTCGTACCACTCAACATATTCGTCATCATCGCCCCGGCCGAGTCGACATATTACCGGAAAACGTTCAATAAACTTCCGGGCCAAATCATCTGGTGTGTCCTTTTCGCAATCATCCCATCCGAAAAATTGATTGCCTGCTCCGGAACTGTAAATTGCCACATCCTGAGTTTCTATTACCAACAAAGCGCCATGGTCCCTTTGAAAGTTTTCCACGTGGCTGATTAAGCATCGCCAGTACATTCCCGATGGCGACATTCCAGGACTAATGCGTAATCGTTCGTAACCCAAACGATGCAATACAATCACCATTTTTAATATCAGTGCCGCATTGCGGTGAACCGATTCTTCTGAATCATCGCGACCGTCTATTTCAAGGTTCTGGCCCTGACGAATGAAGAATGATTTTGCCTCACTCCCCCCTTCGCGAACAAGATTATTGAGGGCAATGGCTCGTTCATCCAATGTTTGATCATCACTATCCGGACTGTGGTGAATGACACCAATTTGGGAGGCTCCCACATCAAGTCCCAGCTGAGCCACTTCTTCGAAAGTGCTGTGGCCCCAGCCTGAATGTGAGGAATATTCCTGTCGATTGAAATGCCCATCCATAAACAAAGCGGAAACCGGTTTGGGCTTTTTGCAGAATTTCTTAAAATTGTCCTGATCTGCCGGGGTGAAATTGCCCCACTCCATGTCTGTGGCAAAAACCAAAGAAGATCCGGTTGAAGCCTCATCGATTCGCCAGGCCAAACAACCACCCGGATGATGCACTCCACAGGCTCGGACTTCCAGATTCCCCACCTGAAGGAAATCTCTCACCAGTTCTCCTTCCAGAGAACCGGTCTCCAATGAAACATTAACCGTGACCAGCATGGCCCCGGCCTCACGCAAATCGACTGGCCAATATTGACCTCCGACAAAACCTGAGAGGGCCTGCCAGGTATCGCCCCTTCCCGGTCCTGAACCCATACCCACAACTTTCAGGGGACGGTCTTTCTGGTATAATGGACGGAAATTGGGAAACCCCATCAAGTGATCCAAATGAAAATGAGACAGTAGTAAAACCAGCGGATCGCCAGACTCGCCAAGGTGAGGATCGAGATTCGAAATCCCCGTACCTGCATCTATAACAATACGTTCCCCGTCTTTCCCCAAAACAAGAAGGCTTGTTGTGTCCCCGCCGTATACTGTATACTGTGCGCCTGATACCGGACTTGAACCGCGAACTCCCCCAACAATTACCTTCATTAACTTACTTCCTGCTCAGGTTCCAGATGGCATCAAAACCGTCATCTTCTTGGGCCAGGCGTTCCAGCCATTTGCCGGCAGCCGGGTCATTTTTTAGCCGGGCCATAGCCTGTTTTGCCTCTTCCAATTGGCCTTCTTTGCATTTGTCCAAAGCCAATCGATAGTCATTCCAGTGTTCGGGTTCCAGCTCACCGGCGTAGCCTTCCAATTCATGAACCCGGACCGGTTGCTTACGGCCCACGACTCGCAGATCTCCCAATTCGCGGAACATCATTTCATCGTTGACCGCTTCACGGGTGGAATCGGAAATCATCAAATATGTACCAAAAACTTTGTTGGCTCCTTCGAGTCGAGCCGCCAGGTTGGCCGCATCTCCGAGTACCGTGTAATCAAAACGTTGGCTCGAACCCATGTTGCCCACAATAACCGGCCCGCTGTTCAGGCCAATTCTCATGTGCAGAGTGGCCCCAAAACGCTCTTCGAATTCTGCTCGACGAGCCGTCAGTTTGCGCTGGCAATCCACCGAAGCCCGACACGCGCGAAGGGCATGATCGCTCTGATCTACGGGTGCATTCCAAAAGGCAATAATGGCGTCCCCTTCGTATTTGTCCAGAGTTCCGCCCGAGGCCAAAATAATGTCTGTCATGTCCGTCAGATACTCATTCAACAGCTGGGTCAATTCGTTGGGTTCCAGGCCTTCGGATAAAGTGGTGAAGCCTTCCAGGTCGGAAAAGAAGATGGTCATTTCCCGGCGTTCGCCGCCAAGTTTCAAGCGATCCGGGTCGTCCATAATTCTTTGAATAACATCGGGACTCAGGTAATGGCGGAACGCCTGCCGGATGAATCTTTTTTGACGACCTTCAGTGGCCCAGGCAAGAATCATGGCACCAGCCAAAGCTGCCGCATGAGACAGGGTTCCGGGCACCACAGGCCACCACATTCCCCCGCGGACTGCCAGCAAACCGATCAACAAGGGTAATGATAGAAAGACAATGATGGCCAAAATAGTGCGCCATAGCTTGCCACCGGTTAACAAAACAAAGGCCGCCGCAAAAGAGAAAACAAACATCACCAACAGCACCCAGGACAAAGGAGTTTCGGCAATAAAGTCGTCGTTTAGAATATTCTCCAGGGCGGTGGCATGAACTGTTACACCCGGACTGACCCTGTTTAACGGTGTGGGGCGTAAGTCTTTAAGGCCCGGCGCACTCATTCCAAACAGAACATGTTTGCCTTTTACTACCGAGGGATCCAAGCTGGGCTCGGCACCCTCCATCAGGCGTAAATCAGACTGAATTACAGCCGCGGCACTGTAAATGGGCCAGAATTTCTCAGGATCCCGGAAGTGCAGAATCCTTTGAGCCGGGCCAGCATCCAAAATTGCCCGAGCTGTTCCAGATTCATCTGCCACCAAGCTGGCAGCTGAACCCAAAGACATAAAACGGGCCTCTTGTTCTGTTTCCATCCATAAAGTGGCCCTTCGAAAAATTCCGTCCCCATCGGGAACGTCACTCACGTTAGCCAACTTCAGGCAGTTGTCCTTCACTTCGGAAATAGGCAGAGTGATTTTGTTTTCCGCATTTTCGGCCGTATGAACAAATGCGGCGCCTACGAAAAATTCACTGCTGGAAATGGACTCACCAAAAGCCTGATCATCCCAAACGCCATACACCGACGGTTCCGTATAAAGCACATCAAAAGAAAGAGACCTGGCCTCTCCTCTGACACAGAAATCGATGATGGTGGTATAAACTTCACGGGGCCAGGGCCAGGACCACCCGTTGGTTTCCTGGCCCCAGTCCAGACTGGGCTGGTCCAGTAGAATGAGACAAAGTGGCGATTCGGACAGAGAATTGTCGTTGGCCCCTTCGGCAGCCAGGGTTCTGACCCGCCAGTCCCAGGTCGTATTTTCCCACCGGTCCAGGACACCGGTAAGCCACAGGACACCAATAAGTACGGTGGCTCCCATGGCCATAACCACCGCCTGCATTGCTTTTTTGCGAAGGTCTTTCATGGGCTCCTACCGCATGGCCGCGACAAAACGATCGTGCCGAACTGCGGGTTCATTCTGAGAAAACTTTCCTGCCAGCGCAGGACGAATTGAATCGATACGGTCCTGGGGGTCGGGGTGTGTTTTTGCAAAACCCGGTCCATCGGAATGGATGCGATTCTTCATTTCAGCCAGCATACGGGTCAGGGCTTTGGGATCGTATCCCACCCGTTCCATAATGACGATGGCCGTACGGTCGGCTTCCTCTTCCTGACCACGGGAATAACCACTGATCACCAGAGTGCTCGTAATGTCGTCGATACTGCCTTCATAATCGGTCACCAGTTGTTTCAGATCACTACCGCCAAAAGTACGAGCCCCTTCAGTGGCCAGAATGGTCAAGGCACTGGTCAGACGGCTCTTTTTAATAGCCTTAAGTCCGTGTTTTTGAACCACATGACTTATTTCATGGGCTAACACTGCAGCCAGTTCGTCTTCGCTGTTACACAAGTCCACCATTCCCCGGCTAATCAAAATGAGCCCACCGGGAGCGGCAAAAGCGTTAATTTCATCGGTATCGATCATCAGGAAATGATAACCACTAAACGTTTCTGGTCGATCTGAAGCCATGGCCAGGGTTTGACCCAGCTGGTTCAAATAGCGGTTTCGTTCGTGGTCTTTCAAAGGAGGATAATCGCTTAACAAACGGGCCGCGACAGCACGCCCTATGTAATACTCCTGCTGAGGGGAAATGCCTTTAAAAGTAAGGTCAATTGCGTCGATGCTTTTGTGCAGTGAGTCAGCCTCTTCTTCACTGATATTGCCCGTAGCCTGGGCCACTTCCGTTGCAAAATTTGCCACCGAAGCACAACCCACCAGCCAGTAAACAGCACCCACGGTAGCCAAAATTACAATTATGGTCAGAAGTCGTTGCCGTTTCATTTTAACGACCTCCTTCATTGGGCTGAACCTGACCGTCGGCCAGGAATTTTTCCGCCTGTTCCGGCGTGATCACCATTTTTTCCATAAGATCGACCCAGGTATAATCCAACTCACTGTGCTTTTTCTGGTACTCATTTTCCACTTGGTCATTAAAACCTTTTCCAGCCAGAGCAATCTCATCGCCCGAAGCACCTGTATTGGCATCGATAGTACCTGAGACCATGGCCAATTCATCTTCCGACAAGGCCGACTCATGCAACCACCCCGACTCTCCGTCCGGAATACTTACTTTCACCCAAGGCCCCTGTGTTCTTTCAACTGCAACCTGAGCCCCATAACCCACTGAAGTTACTGTCGCGCCTAAAAAAGAAGGACGGGCACGCAGTTTTGTGGTGCGAACCTGAACACTCATCATTTCTCCGCCGGCCCACGCCAGTCCAGCAATAATCAAAAGAGTGGTCACCATCAATCTGGACCAGCTTCTGGATGATTGTTTTGTTTTTCCTGCCCTGCTAAGGTGCATTTCTGCCTCCTGATTTTTCTAAAGTTTTTCTCCCACCGGATCGACATGACTCAAACGAGTGCAAATCATTCGCTTTTTGAGAGGAACAATACCGTGAAAAAGAACACTACCTTAATTTAAAAAACGTGCCCCCTGATTATGCAAACCTTGGCAGTCCCGGCCATGGCTGGTCCTGAATAATTTCACCACAGGGCCGATTTCCCCAAGGTCAAAGCTGTTGAATCCTACCACCAGAAAGCTGGAGTTGACTCCGGAGAGTATATCTTGGTTGACGCAAGAACACAGCTTGAATTTGATAAAATTCAAGTTGATTGTGGGTTGTGCCCAAAAGAATGTCGCTGGTTCAATTTGTGGCCAGAGATTTGATTAAACAATGGATATTTATGTGTTTTAGGTTGAAGATTGCTGGGTATTTTTGTAAAAAAGCACCCAGCGACATTCTCCTGGGCACAACCCTTGTGGTGCGGGGGGGGGTCTTTGCGGATCAACTTTTGGAAAAAAAATTGAAAAAAGTTGTAATAAACCGGAAAGATCCTGCACTAACTCCTGATAACAACAACGAACCCGTTTCCATTATTTGGTTACAAAACCCCAATTGGGGCCATAAATCAGGAGAAAAATCATGTATGAAGTGGAAAAACACCATGACCGGCGGAACGACTCAGCCTTGCGCAATTATCTCAAACTAATCTCCCGATATGATTTACTGACTCCTGAACAGGAAGTGGCCTTGGCAAAGCGAATTCGCAGTGGCGATAGCGCCGCCTTGGACCAGATGGTTAACTCGAACCTGCGTTTTGTGGTCAGTATTTCCAAAAAATTCCTCAACCGCGGTCTCAGTTTTATGGATTTAATTGCCGAAGGCAATGTGGGCCTCATTACCGCGGCGAAACGATTCGATGAACGGAGGGAATTCCGTTTTGTAACTTATGCAGTATGGTGGATTCGCCAATCCATTCAATCGGCTCTTCAGGATCAGACCCGCACAGTGCGCCTGCCAGCTAACCGAGCTCGCCAAATGACCACCATTGCCAAAGCCGAACGGGAAATTGAACAAACCACTATGAATGCCGTTATGGATGAAGAATTGGCCATGAAAGTGGAAATTTCTTCCCGAAAACTGGCAAGCATGAGAGCGGCTAATCGCCCCAACATCAGCCTTGATGAATCTCCCTTTGAATCAGGACTCTCTTTGCGGGAGTCTTTGGCCGATAATAGCCTGGTACCTGCTACCGATCAACTGGACCAGCTCAGCCTGAATAAGGAACTGGAAGAAGCCCTCAGTGGACTCGATGCCCGTGAACGTCATATTTTGGAAAATTATTACGGATTGGGAGCCAAACCGCGCATGTCATTGGAAGCCATTGGCCAATCCATTAAATTATCTCGCGAACGGGTTCGCCAAATCAGAAATCGTGCTTTTGAGAAAATTCGGGGATGTTGCCAGGGGCCTGTGCTGGCTGAGTACATCGGATAGTTACGGCAAAAAAAAACCCGACTGCCAGTCCCAATAAAGCTCCGAGGGGGATCGGTTTTTGCCAATGGGAGGATTCACAGTCGGGTTTAAAACTCTTTATTGCAGATCAGGAAGCCAGCATCAGTTTCGGCTACCGGTAATTAAAAAATCTCGGGGGGGCATGTTACCCGATGATTTTTTTCCTTACCGCCGACCCCACTCAATTTCAGAACCTCCAAGACGACCAGGTGAAAGAGATTCCGTTCGCAGATAATTGAGCGGGAGCCATCAACTGACCTCCCTCACTGCCCTAGCCCTGTTGCGACTCACGATCCCAACTGGACTTCGTTCGCGCCGACGGGGTGTCGTCATTGCTTACGAGGGGAATAAACCAAAAATCCGGTCAACCCGCCTGAGGGGTGCCTGAGCTTTACCTTAAGGTTATCTCCACACATGTTATCTTGTTGTTTTTCAATGGGTTATGTAAATGAGAAAATTATTGAAAAATGTTGAAAAAACTTTGAAAACTGAAAAAAAGAGCCCGCCGGGAGATTTTACTTTTTTGGTGGACCGCTCAAAACCATCAAATCTCCAGCCATTTGTCCAGTTCTGGGATACAAAATTGAACCCGCTTTAGCCGAGGCGGTCAGGCCTTCGGCAGTCAATCCGATCAGTTCGGTGAGCAGGCTGGTGCGACCGGTATTCAGTTCCGTTACCGCTAGCATGGGCATACCGGATGTACGCAAAACCCAAAAAACCTGATCATTTTCCAGAGCCCAGTTTCGGGAATCCTGAGTGGCCAGGTCCGAGACAACCAACTCGGGCCGGGAAAAAGCACTGACTTCACCGTTGGCTTTTAAGGGCTGCACCCACAATCCGGGCATAGAGGTGCGGCTGAAGTAGAGATTTTTTCCGTCGGTTGTTTCCACGGCCGTGGCCACATCCGCTTGAGTCACCAAAGTGGCATTGCGCCCATCAAGATAACGGCGCAAAACCCGCCAGCTGCCTTCACCATCGGAACCACACAACAAACTGAGACCATCGCCCGACCACGATGAAAAGAGTTCCGACTGACCTTCTGGAGTCATTATTTTTGGTTCTCCGCCAAAACTGGAAATCACCATTACCCTGGAACGACCATCAATTAGGGAATTGAATCCCAAAGAGAGGCCATCGGGTGACCATCGGGGATGGCTGAGGCCAGAACTTCCCAGGTGAGTCAGTTTGCTCAGGTTTTTCCCGTCAGCATCGGCCAGCCACAACTCGGGCGAACCGCTGCGAGAAGAAACAAAAGCCACTGACTTGGCATCGGGGCTAAATACGGCTTCAAATTCCCAACGGGTGGATTTCACAAAAGCCTGGGTTTGTAGTTTCCAGGGGTTGGTGCCCAGAATATTGACCCGCCAAATGTCCTGATCCACCATGACCTGTTCAAAAACCAAATCGCCACTTTTCCGGGCCAGATTCGGGTTCCAGGCAAAAGCACCTGGAGTGGGAATCAGTTGGGCAACCTGATTTTCGCTTTTGTCCAGATTGACTGTCCACAAATTAAACGTACCACCGGGTGATGCGGAATAAATTAGGTTCTTTCCATTGGCTGAAAAAGCCAGGCCTTGAACATTGACCAGATCCCCACCGATTTTTTGAGCCAAACCCTTTGCTAACTTGGCAGTATATAAGCTGCTGTGGCCACTCCTGCCCACCGAAACCCAAGCCAGAGAGTTGCCATCCGGAGAATACCGGGGTTGAAAATCGCCAACACGTCGGCTTTCAGTGGAATTTTCAAAGGAGGGGAATTTCAGATTTGTAACCTGCAAGCTTTGAATGTTCAGTTGTTTGATGCTGAATATTGCTTCGTCCTGGCCCTTGGAAGAAAAAACCAGAGTTTTGCCATCGGGTGAATAATCGAGACCTTCTACCCATGAATCTAAAGTGAGCAGAGTACGAACCGCACCACCGAGAGAAGACACCACTTTAATGTCAGAGCCTTCACCATGGCCCTGAACATAAGCCACCCACTGGCCATCGGGCGACCAAGTTGGCCAGGCCACCCAGTCGGTGCTGTGGGTCAGTTGCAACAGAGTCTCAGAATTTCGTTGCTTAACATAAATATCGGTGGTGGAGCCTTCATGGCCGGACCAAACAAAAGCGACCCGGTGACCATCGGCCGATAATGCCGGGTGCCATTCCCGACCCGGAAAGCTGGTTAACGGCTGAGGGTTGGCAAAAAGGGTGGGATTTGATGGGCCCGATGAGTTGAAAGTATCCCCGGAGAAGTATTTGGGAATGAAATAGATGGCCCCGGCCAAAATACATAAAGCAGTGGCGATTATGATATTGCGTTGCCGGGCCACGGAAGGGGGTTTAGTGACCAAAGGTTCAACTGTTTGAGAAACGGAGTCGAGTCCTGGGACTGTTATGGAGTCTGTTTTCGGTTCCGAGTTGGATTCCGGTTTGGAATCCGGTTGAGACTCCTGCTCGGGCCCTTCCTGCTGTTCCGGTCTGGGGTCTGATCGTTCCACCAAAATCGGCGTTTCAATTAGCCGATAACCGTGATTGCGAATGGTCTCTATATAAATAGGTGAACGAGCCTTGTCACCGAAAGCGCGGCGCAGCTCGCTGATGGCCCGGGTCAGGATTTCTTCCCCCACAATGGCATCGGCCCAGACTTCGTCGAGCAAAGCCTGGCGCGACCACACTTCTCCCGGCTGTTTGGCCAGACAAAGCAAAACCTTCATGACCAACGGTTCAAGGCGGCTTTCACCGTCGTCGCCGCTGATGCGGTTCAAGTCGGGTTGGACCAGCCATGGCCCCAAACGAAAATGTGGTGGGAAATCTTCCCGGTAATTCATTGCAATATTGCCAGTCAGGTCGCCGCGCTATTTTCAATGGTCGTATTCGAAACTGCGCATGTTTTGTTGCCCACCTGAATATAGGGTATCTAATGAGATTTGTATCTAGTGAAATTCTGAGAATTCGGAAAAGGTCCACCAGCAGAATTCTTTTGCCTCGGGACTGCATACAAAATCCTCCAAGGAAAAACTTGGCTCTATTGCCCAGTCTGCTAAAATATATCAAAACACCACACGATTAAGTGTGCTCAATTGGTTGAATCAGCCCTAAGGACCCCTATGCCCACCAACTCCCCCCATCCCCTAATCACCAGCGGGCGCATCAACCAGAGCCTCACCTACGACCAATATCACACCCTCATGCAGGAACAAGCCGCCGCCTCTGCCGAAGGCCTCAATGCTGAAGCCGCCGAAAAACTGGAGTTCACCAAACTGAACCTGCACCGCTCTGAACGCATTGGCCGCACATACAAAGCTCCAGCTCAGATCAAAGAACTAATCGCCACAATCACAACACCCCAAACCTGGCTGGTTCTAACCGAGCCCTGGTGCGGTGACTCCGCTCAGTGCCTTCCCTACATGGCGGAATTGGCCAGACTCAATAGCAACATCAGCCTGCGCATGATTCTTCGGGACGACAACCCCGACATCATGGACCAGTTCCTGACTGATGGTAAACGCAGCATTCCCCGCCTGGTTATTTTTGATGATAACGGTTGCCAAATCACCGACTGGGGTCCCCGACCGGCCGACGCTCAAGTTGTTTTTAACGACGCCAAAGAAGCTGGTTTGGAAAAGAAAGATGTCCTTGAAAAGCTCCACCTTTTTTACGGACGAAACCGGGGGGCCGCCCTGGAAGAAGAGTTCCGATACTTACTAAGTGGGCTGGTCAAATAATGTTCGTGTACCGCGATGACAACTGGGTAGTCGTAAACAAACCAGAAGGCATGGCAACCCACGCCGGTCAACCCGGTGAGTTAGGTGTCGTGGAATGGCTGCAACTCCACCACAACCTGAAAACTCACGTGGTATCACGATTGGACCGGGGCACCAGCGGAGTCCTATTGCTGGCCTTAAACCCAAAAGCCAGCGCCCAGGCTCAGGATATTCACGAGTCCGGTACTGCCCTGAAAACTTATGAATTTATTTCCACCGAAACATCCACTCAGCAGAGCTGGTCCTGCGATCAGATTTTAGATAACAAAACCGCCAGAACTGAATTCAAATTTCTTAGAAACTTAGGGAAAATTGAAACAAATTCAGGCCTGAAAGCCGTGTCTCTTTACGAAGCCAAAATCGAAAGAGGGCGCAAGCACCAGATCCGCCGACATGCGGCAGCCAGCGGAACCCCTATTCTTGGCGACTCCCGGTATGGCACCCAAAAATTCGACCGCCTCTGCCTGCACTGTCGCTCTCTGTACTGGCCTGTCATTAGTCCAGTTATAGAGTCACCAACTCCGTCATCATTTGAGTCCATCGAGAAAAATGACCTTTCATTTTCTGGTCTTGGTTTTGCTCTTTGCCAGGACCGTCGCCTCGACTGGTTGCCCACAATTTGCAATACTTTCCGTGCCGTACACCGTGACGAAATTTCAGGGCTGCCAGCCGCAATAGATGTGTATGGAAAATACTTCGATGCCATCTGGTTTGATGAAGATTCCGACGATACGGAAATCGATAAAAAGTTGGTCCCGGTTCTTGAAAAAGTGTGTCTTTTTCATGGGTGTCGCGGGGGCATTTTGCGAACTCACCGGCGCAACCCACATCAGAGGCAACTGGTAAGCGAAACGCGAATTTTTGGTGAAGTTCCCCCAGATTTCTTCACGGTTCGCGAACATGGCCTGTCTTACGAAATCAGCCTGACAAAAACGCAACACACAGGACTTTTTCTGGATCAGCGTGATACCCGACGAAGGCTTTTTCTGGCCGCCGAAAACCTTCGCCTGGCCAACCTTTTTTCCTACACCTGTTCTTTTTCCGTAGCCGCCATCAGCGCCGGTGGCGAAGTGGCTTTTTCGGTTGATTTGTCCAAGCCAGGATTGAACACCGGTAAAAAGAATTTTGAGTTGAATAACCTGACCGAAGAAGGCCGTGGGAAGTTTGTTCAGACCGATGTACGCACTTGGCTGGACCGTCAATTACGGCGTAAAGAAGATAAGCCCAAAGAGTGGCAACCTCTGGACTTTGTTGTCTGTGACCCGCCAGTTTTTGCATCATCAAAAAAAGGCGGACGATTTTCGGTGGAAAAAGAATGGCCCCGTTTGGCTGAAGCTTCCTTTCAACTATTGTCCGAAAATGGGCAGGCTCTGTTTGCCAACAACCACCGGAACGGAAACCACGCGGCCTACCATCGGGAACTGGCATCCCGCTTTTCCGAGGTACAAGACTTACGGCCGCCCCTGGACTTCCCTGTCGCAGAAGGACGGCCGCATCATGTTCGGATCTTCTGGTGCCGCAAATAGACTAGTGATCCTGAACCAAGCCAGCCTCTAAAGCATTCAGGACCGGAACATATGACGCTTCCAGTCGGTCGGCAAAAGGAGCCAAAGATTCGGCAATAGAATCGGGCAGCCCCTCTTCCCAGAGCAAACGGCGACTGTGGCTTTCCATGGCTTCTTTTTCGGCCAGCAGAATCGCGCGCCAGGCCTCATCAGAACCGGGAGTGCCAGAAAGGGCGTCTATTTGGTTATCCAGCAAAGCCATTTGCAAACGGTGCATGTATTTTCTGATTTCTTTTTCCCGGCTATCGTCCACATCGCCACCGCCTGAGCTCTCACCCACGGACCACTGCACAGCTCCGCCGTCGTTATCATCGCCCGTCATGCTGAAGCTGGGGCCGTCGGTCAGGTCTTTATCCAGATAGTTGAAATAGGCCAGTGAATAGATGTAACCGTACTCACCAAGGCCCATGCCCTCATTCAGCAGGTGCTGATTGCGTTCTCCAATAAACGTCAAAATAGAGGGAACCAGGCTCAGACCGGCTTTTATTTTATCCATGGAGAATTTGTTTCCATCATCATCCAGGGTAATCAAAACCGTTGATATTTTTTCGCGGGATTCAACTGCTGCATCACGGGCCGCCAGGAAAGCTTCCATCCTATCAGCCGGGATGGCTCCATTAAACGCAGGCACAAAGTCCTGTGGCGAGCCAAAATCGGCTTCCAAAGCTTCGAAACTGCCTTCAATGGCTTCTCCGTCTTTAATCACATCTTTGACGGCGAAAAAGATCCCCCCACCCACCAGGGCTGTCACCAGAATAATAAAACCACAACCAACTCCGCATCCTATTAACCATTTTTGTGTCGAACTGGCCATGACAGTTTCTCCTATTCGATTTCCGAGGTATCGCCTGTGTGACAATCGAGAATACTTTTATTTGGGTCCGTTATGTAATCGTACCCCTTATGCAAAGTGTAAGCGCCATAAATGATGACCGACAAAGCCGCCAGTTTTATCATTATGTTACGCATTTTTCCCTGCTGAAACAGGCCCACAAAGAAACCCAGGCCAAACAGAGCCGGCGTTGTGCTCAGACCAAAAACCAACATTACCACTCCACCCCAAAGAGGGCTGGCGGTACTCGCCGCTGTGATGGCAAAAAAGTACACAAAGCCGCAGGGCAACAATCCGTTCAACATTCCCAGAACAAATAAACTGTAAAGCGAGGTATTATTCAAAAGTTCTCGAAATTTTTCGCCGAACCATCGACTGCGGGTCAGGGGGCTGTCCACTGAGTTGAGAAATTTGATAGCCCCAAATAGCGACAATCCCGACAATATCATGGCCATACCAGCGACTACCAGCAAAATACCATTAGCCTGGTTTGTGAAAGTGCTTACTCCACCCAAATACCCGAAAATGACACCCAACATGACATATGTCAGGGTGCGCCCCAGGGAATACAGGATGTGGGCCACTACCCGCCGGCCGGGCGACCAATGGGTATCAACCCGAACACTGGAATAGGCAATGACAATTCCGCCACACATGCCAATGCAATGCCCGAATGAGCCCAAAAAGGCAATGGCCATGACCGAAAACAAGCTTATGGTTTCCAAAGGGTTCTTTCCGGCTTTTGGAATTAGTCAGATTTTGATATTCGCTGTATGTTAAAGTCTGAGCTGGAGGAAAATCAACCAATTTATCTCCGGAATAATCTCCGGAATCTTTCCGAAACTTTACACTCCTGCATAAAAGTGATACTTTCCCGCCCGAACAAAGCAATCCTCATTCGCCATCCGAAAGGTCGTTATGGCTCAGCAATACATTTTTACTATGACCGGTTTGAAAAAGATCGTTCCCCCCAACCGGGAAATCCTCAAAGGCATTTACCTGTCTTTCTTTCCCGGAGCAAAAATTGGAATTATCGGGCTGAACGGCGCGGGTAAATCCACCATCCTGAAAATTATGGCCGGCCTGGACGAAGACTTCATTGGCGAAGCTTTTCCGGACCCTTCCATTAAAGTCGGGTACCTGGCCCAGGAACCTCAACTGAATCCCGAAAAAGATGTTCGTGGTAACATTGAAGAAGGCGTTGCCGAGCTCAAGAAAATGGTAGACGATTTTAACGCCATCAGCATGAAAATGTGCGAACCCATGGACGACGATGCCATGGCTAAACTGCTTGAAGACATGGGCAAGCTGCAGGACCGTATTGATGCGGCCAATGGCTGGGAACTGGATAACCACATTGACGTAGCCATGGATGCCATGCGCTGCCCTCCCGGCGATGCCGAGGTAAGCACTCTTTCCGGTGGTGAAATTCGCCGGGTGGCCCTGACCCGTCTGCTGCTCTCCAAACCGGACCTGCTGCTGCTCGATGAGCCCACCAACCATCTTGATGCTGAATCCGTAGCCTGGCTCGAGCGCCACCTTCGCGAATACGAAGGCACTGTTGTTCTGGTCACTCACGATCGTTATTTCCTGGACAACGTGACCGGCTGGATTCTCGAGCTGGACGGCGGCCACGGCATTCCCTGGGAAGGCAACTACTCCAGCTGGCTGGACCAGAAACAGAAAAAGCTTATGGAGCAGGAGAAAAAAGACAGCCGCCGGGCCAAAACCCTGGAACGGGAGCTGGAATGGATCAACGCTTCCCAAAAGGCTCGTCAGAAGAAAAGCAAAGCCCGTGTTTCGAAATATGAAGATTTGGTCAGTGAAGAACGGCAAATGGCTCGCACCACAGCTCAAATTCGCATTCCTGCCGGAGAACGTCTGGGCAGTGTTGTGGTCAAAGCTGAAAAAGTGCGTAAAGCCTTTGGTGAGAAGTTGCTTTTCGATGATCTGAATTTCCAACTGCCCCGTGGTGGCATTGTGGGCGTTGTGGGTCCCAACGGAGCTGGAAAAACCACCCTCATGAACATGATCATGGGAAAAGAAACCCCCGATAGCGGAATCCTGACTGTTGGCGATACCGTGAACATGGCCTACGTCGACCAGAGCCGCGATGACCTCGACGATCAAAAATCAGTTTACGACAACATCAGTGGTGGAGCCGAAGAACTGGACCTGGGCGGGGTTATGGTCAACAGCCGGGCTTACTGCTCTGGCTTCAACTTCAAAGGCCACGAACAACAACGACTGGTCGGAACCCTCAGTGGTGGCGAGCGCAACCGGGTTCACCTGGCGCGTCTGCTGAAGAGCGGTGCCAACCTGATTCTGCTCGATGAGCCCACCAACGATCTGGATGTGAATACACTGCGCGCCCTCGAAGATGCACTCGTGGAATTCGGCGGCTGCCTGATGGTCGTCAGTCACGATCGCTGGTTCCTGGATCGCATTTGCACCCACACTCTTGCTTTTGAAGGCAACAGTGAGGTTTTCTGGTACGAAGGCACTTACAGCGAATACGAAGCTGACCGTCGCAAGCGTCTTGGTGAAGACGCCGATCAGCCTCATCGCATTAAGTATCGCAAACTGACGAGAGGCTAAAAACATGCGGCGCTATCTCGTTTTAGTGCCGGGTCTGCTCGGTTGGCTGCTGGTCACCTTTGTGGCTGAAATGGCAACTATTTGGAGCAGTATCGAAATGTTTCACGAAGGGTGGTGGGGCCAGGTGCCCCACCGCTTTTTGTATCTTATTCCCGGTTTTATTGTTGTTCTGCTTTCGGCAATACCCGTGCGCTGGCCCCGGGTGGGTGGGTGGTTCCTGGGAACTGCAGGCATAAGCCTGGCATTTTTCTGGCGTAAGTTTGTGGACAGCCAACTGGGTGTGGAACTGGCAGTACCCTTTGTCTTGGGTGCGGTCTTTTTTATTTTTGAAGGCCTTCGGCAGGATCGTATTGAACGCGGAATATGGTCAGCCTTTCCTGTGCCCATGTGGTACCCCAGACATTCATTTTTTAAGCATCCTAGGCTGATACTAACCCTGGCTTTACCTGCCCTTACTTTTATTGGCGTGGTTGTGGTCTGGAGCGTTTTGCTCTCTGCCCGGGTCGATGATGGTGACCGTAGCATGCAGCGCATTACTGGCAAAACCGTAGATTTGGTGTGGGCCCCCGCGGGTCCGGGCTGGGCTCATGGCTGGTTGCAGGGTGATGAAAAAAAAGTTGATATAGAAGCTGGTGGACTTGGTTTTTATAACCTTTCCTGGAATCAGTTAGCTCTCTATGGATTGGATCCGATTGGGCTCGATTCGGAGAACAAAACCCGCGATGCCACTATTGAAGACCTGGATGAGTTCTGCCTTTGCCGGTATTTGAGTGAAGATGGAACCCGGTTAATGGACGAACCAGTTGATGTGTGGCGCCTGCCCAAAGTTCAGGAAATTGCTTCTTCATTGCCGCATCATGATCAGCTGGCAGATTGTGTGTGGAACGGGGAAACCGAAGGGCCAATGGAATGTGAGCATCGGCCGGATAAGGAAAGCCCCTTGTGGGATGCCCGGCGCAGTCCTATTTATTTGTTGTCCGCCAGCGCCGCCGACAGTGCCCGGGTTTGGTTTGTTTCTTATAATGGGAGGGTTCAGAAAACCATGAAAAGCTTAGGCAATCCGCGACATGGTTTTCGGTGTGTTCGGGAGCCTTGATTTTGCATAAATCCAAGTCTTTGAATCGCTCCCCGGGGATAGATTTTTTTACCAGCCAAGGAACCAAAATGACCATTGAAACCATCAGCCAAACCCTCATTGTTCAGTTTGGTTATACCGAATTTGTCTTTGACGCAACCCTGAAAGACATATCTGAAGAAGCCGCTTTGTTCCATCCTCAACCAGGTGGGAACTGCATGAACTGGATTGCCGGTCACCTGACCCGTACCCGTGGCAATACTCTCGAGGTTTTGCATCAGGAATTGCCTTTTGAAATGGGAAAATATGATCGTTACAAAAGGGCAGCCGAGCCTTTGACTGATTCCGATAACCCTGATAGTGGTATTCTGACCATGGATGAAATTCAATCAGATTTTTTTGCATGCAAGAGTCCGCTGCTTGCTGGGTTGGACGCTCTCACTCCAGAACAAAGCGCCGCCCCGGCTCCTTTCAGCCCCTTTGACAACAAGGAAGAGACGGTGGGCTCTTTATTGGCCGCATTGCTCTTTCACGAATCGTATCATATTGGCCAGCTTGGACTGCTGCGGCGGTTGGTCGGAGCCGATGGTATTATCAAATAATGTTATCGATAAAGAGCCATCAAATTACTGAATTCGATTTCTTCGAGTCCTTTCATTAAAGTGCTTTCCACTGGGGAAATCCCAACAATTGTCCAGCAATCACCAGCCTCGTTTTGAAGGGCATAAAAATCCAGGGGCTGGTTGATTTCTAAAATGTAATTTTCAGGATAATTAACATACATCAACAAATTATACCGAGCCTTATAAGCGGGAATACCAGCAAAATGTTCGTCGTTTTCCTCCACTGGTTCCCAGGTTGAGGCCTTGTCCAAAACATTTACAGCAATGGATTCAATAACTCCCACCGGATTACCAGCCGGGTCGCTTCCCGTATGGCTGGAAAAAATATTCTGCTGAATGACAACCATTTGATCGTAGGTTAAAAACTCTTCGGTTAGTGGATTAATGGAATTCTGCCAAATATCGATTATGGACTGTGGAATTATCAATTTCAAGTCTTCGTGAATAAGGCTCTCGAAAACGGTTATATTCATATTTTCATAGGCATCCTTAAATAATATCACGGCCCCATCTGGTGGCATGGGGTTGAATTCACATTCACCAGGACCCTCATCAGGCTCAGCCGGATCATCATCAAAACACCCAATGCACAATAGAAGGCCCGAAAGAAGCAGAAACGGTGCTAGATATCGCATGGAGTTCCCCTTTGTTTTTTCCGAATAAACAACCAAATCCAATACTACCACCATTTTAAATATTAATTCCCATAAAAAAACCGCGGTCCTGCCAGAAGCAGGGCCGCGGAACTCAAACTAAAGAGTATTTACAACCAAAAAGCAGGCCGGATTACCGGTACATGCTCTTGATGCTGTCGAAAGTAGTAGCTTCGGTTGAAATGACACAATCCACAGTCACTTCCCAACCAGCTTCATTTACGCTGTATCCATCGAGGATCAGGTAGTAAGTACCAGGAGCATTGCCTGCATCAAACACAAGTGTTTCGGTGCCATTGGTGGTCGCATCCGCGCCAGCAACACAGCTTCCAACAGGATCAGCACAGTCGCTGACCAGGTAGATAGAGTTATCGAATGAAGTCACACCTGTGACAGTCAGTTGTTGGTCAGCAATCAACTCTACAGTGTATACCAGGTCCAGGCCATTGGCACTGTAACCAGTACAGCCACCGGCACCAGGACTGTAAGCGTTGGTTGCGCCACACATGTCATCAATGATGGTAGTTTCACACATGACCAGGGGCAGGGCGCCAGCACAAGTGTCATTGGCAGGAGTTTCACAAGGAGGAGCTGCTTCAGTAATAGCCAAATCAAAGGAGTTAATGCAATCAGGTAAAGGCCATGTGTCAATCATGATGTAGTAAGTACCAGCGCTCAGAGAAAGACCGGAAAGAGTTTCGTCAAATAAGTAACTTCCAATACCAGCAATCAAAATACCCGAGTCAGGGCAACCATCAAAAATGGCAATTCCAGTATAAGGGGTGTCAGAGATTAAACTGACATCAATATCCAGATCTGCGTCAAGAGTTAACATATAAATGATTTCTTCGCCACCGTCATAATTGCCCATATCGGTATCAGAATAAACGTTGCCACGGCCACAGGTAGTGTTACCTGCGTCGAGGTAAGGAATGTCAACAGTTCCGATTAGGATAGGGTCGGAGCAATCGTCGCCTGTAGCGCGAGATTCGCCTTCAGCTTGTTGAGGTACAATTACGCTCGGTCCGTGGTCTTTACCAGCAGTAGCCAGGCCAGAGACCAACATTATAGCCATGAGAGCGATAACAAACTTCTTCATTGGTTCCCCTCCAGAGGATTAAATGAAAACAACTTACAGGAATTGGGACAACCCCAGTTCCTTCCGGAAAACCACGATATTAATAGTGTTAGGTTATTTTGGGTTCACGGTGCCTTATTTGAAGAAGCCTTGCTAAAAAGGCATCCCATTATGAAGAGAAAATGGAGAATCCAATCGCGCCCAGTATCCCAAATCAGCAATTATTACACTTTGCCAATAACCAACACCTGGTAGATCCCCCCTCCGAGTCGCGGACTCTATCACATCTTCGGTTAACATTGCAAGAATAAATGCTTTTTTGTCCACTTAATTCTACAATAAGGCTGTTTTTAAAGAAATCATCAACCGCCCCCAATCAGAGGCAATTCTGAAATTGATCCCGCATCATCAAGTAACCCAACAGGATACACACCTACTTTTTGGTCATAATATGGTGTTTTTTCATAAAACCAGTACCGTATTGCCCATGGATCAGAAGCAAATTCAGGATCCTCTATTTTCCGCTTTTCCAGTTCCACCAGCAGATTCGGATCGTCAGCAACCATTTCCCGGATCATATCTTCAATGACATAAGACTCCACATATTCCACTCTTTCAAAAATTGCGTCCAAATATCCCCAACGAATCAGGGAATCAGGCCCCTGGGGTTCCAGCAAGTGGGCAATCACCCTGGCTGATCGCTGATTCATGTCCACAACTGCAGACCCGGCAGGGAAATTTCGGGTCTCGGTCACCATTTCCTGTTCAAAACTGACCGGATGATGGCCTTCGTATGGGTTTTCTCGCCATTTTGCCCCACTAAAACGCCAGGAGCGTACTTCCAACTCGGTCTTTTCGGTCAAAACCTGGTATTTTATTCCATGCCAATTCAAACGATCAATTATTTCAGTCCACTGGGGAGGGACTATATAAGCCTCAGGTAACTGAGCTATAACATTGGGAACCAGCTCATCGTATAATTCAACTTCCATAGCCTCGGGGGTATCGCTGAAACGGAACCAGTCGCCACCGGTAATCTCACTGGTCACTTTTTCATACGACACTCCCAGAAAAGTAAATGGCCGGTGGTTATCAGTTAATTTCAAGGTCAAGGCATACGGTTCCCTCCGGAAAACTTTACTGGCAGCAAAATCATCGGCTTGCAAAACTTTTTCCCGCAGGGCTGAAGCCTCGGAATTTAAATACTCCATGGTCTGGCGAACCAATTGCCGAGCAGCCTGAACTCGGGTTGGATAATCTTTCAGCATGTGAGTTTCGATCAGCAGGCCCGGCCGGTTTTGCAGCGCGGTGTAACCCTGACTGAATCGGGGGCCCGCCACCCAGGTGGCCAAACCACTTCGTGGATCATGCCATTCTTTGAAAGACACATAAGGAGCCATGGGGAAATTCACATCACTCATTCCTGAAATCATGGCGTCTCTATATATACTGGTCCATGAAGAAAGCTCTGCATCCATATTGCCATGAGTTTCCAGACCGAAAGTAATGGCATATTGATAATCGGCTCCATCGGTACTGTGAATGTCGATAAAAAAGTCGGGCAACCATTCCTGGTACAGCTTGAGCCAGAATCTCATCTCAGGAGTATCGGCTTTCAGAAAATCGCGGTTCAAATTCTGGTTCCTTGAATTTACACGCCAGCCCATTTCATCGGGACCATTTTGGTTGATGCGATTGTATGGACCAAATCTCTCGTGGCCATCGGTATTAAAAATGGGAATAAATAAAAGAGTGACTTTGTCTAATAATTTGCGGGCAACCTCTGGGTTTGTTGCCAGCTCCCGCATCAACAACATGCCTGCATCTTTCCCGCAACTTTCTCCGGCATGAATGCAAGCCTGAACCAGAAGAACGACTTCATCCTGGCGGGTAGCGTGTTGGCTGGGAGAAAAGCGATGATCCAGGTCTGCAATAATCAGCGGTAGCAATCGACCTTCCGGACTGGTACCAAAAGTTGTCATCTGCAAGACATCGCTCTGTCCGGCCAAATTCCGGAACCAGGTCATTGTTTCATCATAACCGGGAGTTTTTTTCCCACCGGAGGTTTCAAAAAGCGTTTCAGGGACAGGCTCGGCAAAGGCCACCAACGAAATTAGAAAAAAAATAAATATCCAAGCCACTTTCATGATTTTGCAATCCATTCTATTGGGGCCCTTGCCCTTGGTTCAAGTTGTTAAAAATCAGGCAAATTTCACGGTAAACAACAATGGGCTACGAGCAATCGAAACAACCCGAAGAGAGACATCAGGTTCTTTTGGAGACTTTGAAGAAACCGCCCGAAAACATCAGAAATGGTATTCCCTCAAAATAGTCAAAACTTTTCCTTCGGGCACATCTTTTGCGCTCATTCCACCAAATAAGACATGTTTGAGCCCATTGTTTCGAAAGGAACTCGTCCATGAAACGCTTCATCATTCCCCTGACTGTCCTCGGATTACTGATTACAACCTTCATTCCCGGCAATCTTATCGCCAATGAATCACCAAGGCGACTCTTCTTTTTGCATCACTCCACTGGACGTTTGTTAATCGAAGAAGGCAACGTTCGCCATCACCTGATCAATGCCAATAATTCCGATGGATCCGACTTGGTTTTGTGGGATCATGACTACAATTATATAGGCCTTTCCGACAATGAAGGCGACCTTCTTGGTTACGACTATTCCATCCCCGAAGACAATACTGACCCTGATGGCCTGCACCAATTATGGACCACCAGCAATTCCGCGCGCGATTCCCTGCTGGCCCGGTATGATATCATCGCCTTCAAATCCTGTTACCCAACCTGTGACATTTCCAGTGAAACTCAACTCGACCAATACAAACAATGGTACCTGGAAATGCGAGATTTTTTTGATACAAAAACTGACATAACTTTCATCATTATGTCACCACCGCCAAGACACCGTCTTTCCACCAATCTGGAACATGCCGACCGCGCCCGACGCTTTGCCAACTGGCTCATGAGTGATGAATATCTTTATGGCCATACTAATTTAGTAGGTTTTGATTTCTTCGATCTTTGTGCCCAACCGGACGACGGTTCCCCAACTCGAAACATGTTACGATATGATTTCGAACGCTCACACACCAATGGTGACTCGCACCCCAACGCCCTTGCCAACCAAACCAATGCACCCTTGTTTGTTGAAGTTCTGGTCAATGCTACCGAACCATCAACTTCTTCCGCCCGCAATTATCCCGAGCCCGTTTTGTTTCACCATAATCACCCAAATCCTTTCAATCCTTTGACCGTCATTTCATTTGGACTTGAACAGGCCCAGTTTGTTGAATTGAAAATTTTCAACATCCACGGTCAACATGTGCGGACTCTTTTTTCAGAGACCCGAAGCGCAGGGAATCACTCTGTAAACTGGAACGGCCGGAACTCAAATGGTCATGCAGTTAGCAGCGGAATGTACCTGTATCAAATCAGTGGAAATGAGAACACTGTTGTTGGAAAAATGATTCTGGCCCGTTGACCAGCCAACTCAACTGGACAACTACCTCTTTTATTCTGTCCCTCCATTCACGAGGCAGACGCACTCCTGTGAAAACGCTCTCTCAATTAGAGCAAAAAAAAAGTTGTACAATTGGGAAAAGGGCGTAATCTTTTGCCCGTGAAGCCGGACCGCTCTCGGCATTAATTTATTTTCTTTGGAAATTACATGTTGACAGACATGGACAATTCCATAGAAAATGCGGTTAGGCACTGGTTGTGTCTTGGCAAAACTCGATTCTATCTCGGAAGTGCGATCTTATTAGTTTAAGAATTTGTACAAGCCGGGGGAAGAGCGAATGCAGACTGACTTTAAAATCATGGGAAATCCCCCAGGCCTTATAACTTGATCCTTCGGGATTGAGAAAAGGTCATATGGGTTTTTCTGTGTATGAGTTGGTTTTGCAGGAGCAACGAGAGTTTCCCACACAACCTGACTCATGGAGAGATGCCATCACTGTGTGGCGACGATTTGTTGCAACGGCGTTTAGGTTCGTGGCAACAACAGATTCGAAGTCTCCGCGTGGAGGTCTTCGGACGACCGAAAGTGAAGCTTGTTTTCACTTATCGGGACACCCCAGTGGATTTCAAGGAGGTCCAACTTTGTTTACTAAGAAAATGATTGCTCTGATGGTTCTGGCTACCATGCTGGTATCTGGTGCTGCTATGGCCGGCGACGGCTTCAAAGTCTACGGAAAACTTCACACTTCCCTCGATTACATGAGTGACAGTGAAGATAGCCAGATCATGATGGCTAACAACAGCTCACGCTTTGGCCTCAAAGGTTCCAAAGAACTTAGCGAAAAATTGACCTTCATCTGGCAATTGGAAAATGACGTTAACCTGGCTCAATTTGGTGCCAACACTTTGGCTACCCGTAACAGCTTCATTGGTCTGACTGGTGACTGGGGTACCTTCCTGTACGGTATCCATGACACCCCCTTCAAAACTGTTGGCCGTAAAGGTACCTTCTTCTACGATGAAATTGGTGACAGCCGTCAAATGACCATGGGCTGGGACCGTCGTCTGCAAGACGTAGTAGTCTATGCTTCTCCTGACATGAGTGGTTTCGGCGTTGTTGCCGGCTACATGTTGGACCAAGGCGCCCTGGGTGCTGATGACGCCATGACTGCCATGAGCATCTCTGGTGCTTACAAAACTGAAGAACTGTACTTCGGTGCTGCATACGAAGCTCTGAGCGAAGGCTTTAGCGCAGACAAGCAATCCGGTATCCGTGCTACTGCAAAATACAACTTCGGCACCTTCGCTGTTGCTGGTCTGTTCCAGACCCTGAGCAACTTCGGTGGCGTTGCTGACGCAAGTGCACAAACCTTTGGTCTGGAAGGTAAATTCAGCTTCAGCGACCAATACGCTGCTAAGGCTGCCTACTACATGGCTGACCCTAACACCGATACCGATGATAACGAATACAGCCTGCTGGCCTTTGGCGTGGACCGCGACCTCACTCAAAAAACCTACATGTACGTACAGTACGCTATGGTCATGAATGGCGATGGCGCCATGCAGGGCGTTGGCGGACCCGGTCACGGTTCCACCATTGGCGCTTCTGCTGCCGGCGAAAGCCCCACGGGCATCAGCTGGGGTATGGCTACAAAATTCTAAGTTCGAAAGAACATAGGATTCTCTTTGGGAAACCCTGGGCATCAGCCTGGGGTTTTCCATATATTGCAGGTTTTCCATTTTTTGCAGGTTTCCATTTTTTGCAGGTTTCCATTTTTTCACCAAACACAATTTGAAATTTCTATTTGATGAGTTTTTGTGGTATAATACTGCAAACACTTTTCCTTGGAGATTCCTCAATGTGCCGTTCCTGCTGCCCAACCAGAGCATTCATTTATTCTTTCTCCATCCCGGCCCTGCTTCTGGTCCTTTTTGTTGCCCTGCCCAGCAATGCCCAAGTGGTTATTAATGAGTTTGTTCCCGCCAATACCGACGGCCTCCTCGATGAAGACAGCGATACCAGCGACTGGATTGAACTGGTCAACCTTGGAACCGAGCCTGTTGATCTTACTGGTTGGGGACTAAGCGATAACCCAGCCATACCTTTAAAGTGGCAATTCCCCCAATATCACATTTCACCTGGTGAGCACCTGCTTATTTTTGCCTCGGCCAAAGATCGGCAATCTGCGAATTTCTGGCACACCATTGTTAACCGAGGTGACCTTTTTCGATACCGAGCCAATGAAACCGCTCCTCCGGTCGATTGGCATTTGTCATCGTTCGACGATTCCGCTTGGCCGGAAGGGCCTTCTGGATTTGGTTACAGCGACAACGACGACAATACTATTCTTCCCTCCTGCCAATCGGCGTCACTACGCCATAATTTTATGATTGAAAATCTTTCCGAAACCAGTCTTTTGGTTTTGCACATTGATTATGATGATGGTTTTGTTGCCTGGATCAACGGTCAGGAAATCATTCGTGAAAATCTTCCTCCCATTGAAGACCTGCAATGGGACACCCTTCCCGGCACCAGCCACGAAGCCCAAATGTACCATGGCAGCCAGCCCAATCGTTATGTGTTTAAGACTTCCGAATTGCCCCTGCAGCAGGGGACGAACCTGCTGAGCATTGAAGTCCACAACGTAAGTAACATTGCCGATGACCTCAGCCTGATTCCTTTTCTGACTTTGGGACTGGCCTCAGAACCGGCAGGAGGAGCCTCGGTCAGTTCGGAAATTGATGACCAATTTCCCATTTTGCACACCAACTTCAAACTCTCAGCCTCTGGTGAAGACGTCGTTCTGACCAACAATTATTTCGCCAATCAGGATGCCATCAACTACGGTCCCATGGTGGCCGACTTTTCACTGGGCCGCCATCCCGACGGTCTGGGCCCCTGGTTGCTTATGAGTGAAACCACCCCCGGCCAGGCCAACAGTGAAACGGCCTACAGTGGCTTTGCAGAAGCCCCCACTGTTGACCTTCCCGGTGGTTTTTATTCTGGTCCGGTGGTGGTTCAAATCACTCCCCCAGTCAGTGGTGGCGAAGTCCGATTTTCTCTCAACTCCGATGAGCCCGACGAAGCGAACAATCTTCTTGATGGATCGATTACGATTTCCGAAACCACAGTCTTGCGCACCCGCACCTTGGCCACGGGTCTTTTCCCCAGCACCATTGTCACCAACACCTACATCATCGATGACCCCAGTGAATTACCGGCAACCTGTCTGGTTACCGACCCCCTGAATTTGCACGACAGAGATATCGGAATTTTTGTGGAAGCAAATATCTGGGAAGACTGGGAACGACCCATGCACATCGAACTTTTTGAAACCGATGGCACCACTGCGCTGAAGCAAGATGCCGGAGTTCAGCTCTTTGGTGGCGGCAGCCGGCAAAATGCTCAGAAAAGTTTGCGGCTGATAGCCCGCAGTGGTTATGGTGACGATACTTTTTCCCACTCTGTTTTTGATGAGCGCCCCCTGAATGAATACAACCAATTGGTTTTTCGCAATTCGGGCAGCGAATGGCGACACACAATGATGCGTGACGGACTCATGCACCGCCTGATCAGCCATACCGATGTCGATCACCTGGCTTGGCGCCCCAATCGAATTTACCTGAATGGTCAGTACTGGGGAATGCTTCACGCCCGGGAACATGTCGATGCTGATTATATTGCCGCCAATAATGGCGTAGACGCCAACAACATGGACCTGATCAAAGACCACGACGAAGTAAAAGCCGGCGACATAACCCACTTCGAAAACATGATGGATTTTGTGCGTTACAATTGGCTGGGAAATGGCGACAACTTTGCCTGGATGGAAACTCAAATGGATATGGAAAATTTCATTAACTATAATGTTTTTGAAATTTTCCTGGGCAATACCGACTGGCCAGGACAAAACATTGCCTGCTGGCGTCCCCGCACTGAACAAGGCCGCTGGCGATGGATCTTCTATGATCTGGATTTTGGCCTGGGCCTCTACGAAGACTACAATCACGATACGCTGGAGTTTGCCCTCAGTTACAGTTATGATGAATGGCCCAACCCTGCCCATAGCACCTTGCTGTTGCGCCGACTAATGGTTAATAGCCAATTCTCCCATCAGTTCATCAACAGCTACTGTGACCATCTGAACACGACTTTTTTAGCCCATCGAACTGAGGGCATACGTCAGGAAGTCCTTGCGGCCATTGAGCCTGAAATTGTTCGCCACCGGGACAAATGGGAGCACTCACCAATGTTCTGGGACTACACCATGGGCGTGGTTCAGGAATATTTGCAACTGCGACCCGCTTCAGCCAGGGAGCACCTCAGGGAGAAATTTGAACTGCAGGATGATGTCACCTTATCTCTGTCCATGTCCCCGCCCCATGCCGGGTCCATTCGCCTGAGTGCTGTTACCATCGACACCACTTTTACGGGAACATATTTCCGCAATCACTCCCTTTCAGTCACAGCTGTTCCTGCTTCGGGTTACGTATTCAGTGGATGGGCCAACCCGGAACGTCCCCAGGTGCCAGTATTGGATCTTGCCATGGCAGACAATGAAAACCTGGTTGCTGTTTTTATTGAAGCACCTCCTGAGGGCACGGTGGTCATCAATGAAATTTGTTATAACGCCTCTGCCTCCTGGAACACCGATGACTGGATTGAACTGCACAACCCCGGCCAAAACCCGGTGGATATTTCTCTTTGGAAGTTCCGCGACTCCAGTGACAGCCACTTGTACACTTTACCCGATTCGCAAATTTTGCCCGCCGGTGGTTTTGCGGTGCTTTGCAGAAATACGACCCTTCTTCAATACTACCATCCTGAAGTGACTCCACTTGCCGGAAATTTTGATTTCGGCCTCAGTGGCAGTGGTGAAGCCCTGCGTCTTTTTGATGCCCAGGACAACCTTATGGACACCGTTGTTTATGATGACCAAAGCCCCTGGCCTCCTGAGGCTGACGGTTGGGGCCCCACTCTTGAACTGATCGACCCCTGGCTGGATAACGCCCTGGCTGAAAGCTGGGTTGCATCTGAAGGATACGGCTCCCCCGGTGCCTCCAACTCAGAATTATCTGCTGCCGATGGTTTTCCGGAATTATTGCAGATCGACCTTTTTCAACCTCACCCCAATCCCTTCAACCCATTAACTCACATATCCTTTACTTTGGATGCGGCCCGTCGCGTTGATGTGGCCGTATTTGATTTGGCCGGTCGTCGGGTTCGCACACTTGCTGGTGGGTCTTTTACTGCGGGCTTACACCACCTGACCTGGAATGGAAAGAATGACCATGGCAAAGGTGTTTCTTCCGGGGTTTATTTTGTGGGAATGAAATCGGGTGACTTCCAGGCAACCAGGAAAGTTATGCTCCTGAAATAACTCACGTTTTTCTCATTCCATCCGATAATGCTTCTGAAAACCTTAATTTTCAGGAGAGATGATTTTGCGCATCCTATCGATTTTTTTTCTCGTTTTAACTTTGGTCCTGTGGGCTTTGCCTGTTCATGCTGGTAAACAGGGCTCAAACCAACTTGAAACCAGAACCATCAACCTGGATTCTTTTTCCGCTATTGAAATTAAGGGTTCTTTTGATGTGGACATTCGTTTCGGAGCACGTCAAAAAGTTGAAATCACCATCGATGACAATTTGTGGGATGTTTTTAATACCCGGGTTCGAGGTCAGTGGTTGTACCTGAATTGGGGGCGACAATGCCAACCCAGCTCCCGGTGCAAGGTGACCCTTGTTGTCACAAATCTCACCCAGGTAATTGCAAACGAGAGTGGTGATGTGAGGATCCATAACTTTGATGGGTATAAATTCAGTTATGTATTACGAGGCTCCGGCAACCTTAAAATGAATGGTTCGGTGAATAATCTGGATATTCACATGAATGGAACCGGGTTCGCTGATGTGCGAAAGCTTAAGGCCAGAACGGTTGATGTGGCTATCGTGAACAGTGGGGATGCCAGTGTCTATGCTACCGATCGACTTCGGGCCAGGATCTCTGGGCTTGGCATTCTAAACTACAGCGGCAACCCTCTTCATAAGGACACTCGTGCCTCGGGCCTGGGTAAAATTCAGAGATATTAAAAGATTTCGCTTTCTTTTCGCCGTGGCTTTGTTATATTGAATAACCCCGACATTTCACTCAACCAACCGGAGGTGTTCCATGCAATGGACCCAATTACTGTCCAATAAAATGGAAGAAAGTTACGCAACCGCTGACTCACTGATGGGTCTGCTAACAGATGATGAACTGGACTGGAAACCTGCGACCGGAAAAAACTGGATGACCGTGGGGCAGGTTTTGATGCATTTGACCAACAGCTGTGGATTTTGCTGCAACGGGTTCGCCACTGGTGAATGGGGAATACCTGAAGGGGCAGACCCGTCGTCCGATTCACCTGAAAATGGGGGCACCGAAACCGACATGCTTCCTCCAGCTGAAGCCCTGCCTTCGGTGGCCACCGTTGCTGAAGCTCGTGCGTTGCTTGGCCAGGACAAAGACCTTGCCTTTACCGTTATTAAAGAAGCTGGTGAAGAAAAGCTTGAAAGCGAAATGAGCGCCGCTCCCTGGGATCCCGCCAACTCACAGAACCTGGGCTCTCATTGCCTTGGCATGGTTCAGCATCTGGATTCACACCGTCATCAGCTTTTCTACTATTTGAAGCTTATGGACAAAGACGTTAATACCATGACTCTTTGGAATATGTAGTTTCTGAATGACCAAAAGAATTGGGCTGGCTTGAGAAATTCCAAGCCAGCCCGGTATTTTTCAGTGATACAAAATCTACTTCAACAACCACTCTCGTTGATAATCTCCACTGGCCACCCAAGCGGCGGTCCGGTATCCCAAACGAGTGATGGCTTCAAACAAAGGACCGTTCAGGGTTTCCACTGTGTCGGTCGTCCGGTGCAAATGAGTGTATCCATTGGTTGTAACAAAATACAATGTTGGCAGATCCGCTTCATGGAAGGCGGTGGCATCGGCACCTCCGCCTTTTCCCGTCACCGGGGTCATTAAGTTCTGATCCAAGGCATCCAGTTGCAAGGCCCGTCCCCAGAGCAGTGGATTGGATTTTCCGCCGTACACCCTGATGCTGTCACCATATGCCACACAGTCAAAATTAAACATGGCCACGGTATCGTTCAGGGGTCGAACTGGGTTATTCACAAAATAATTACTGCCAAACAAACCCTGCTCTTCTGCTGAAAACAAAACAAAAACCAAAGTCCTTTTTGGTGGTTTGGGCGACCTGGTGAACGCTTCGGCAATTTCCATTAGGGCTGCGCTGCCACTTGCGTTATCGTTGGCTCCGGGAAAAAGAGCATGCTGAGCCTGTTTTCCCACATGGTCAAGATGGGCGCCCAATACAAATGTCTCTGTCTTTAAGTCGGGGTCAGACCCCGGTAAAATCCCCACAACATTCCAGGTTTCGGCGGCTTTTTTGTAGTGCGTTGCCACATCAATTTTTACTTGGGTGTGGGTTTGTAAAGAATGAGGTGTTTTTGACTCGTCTATTTGTGTTTGCAAATCTTTCAAACTGTAACCGGTTGAGGCCAGCAAATCGGCAGCAACTTCCAGATTGATTTGCAGGACCGGTACGTTACCCACCTGTTCGCCATCGCCATGCATGACACTACCAATGATCGGTTGTGGATTTTTATCATTGGGTTTCGAGACCAGCAACACCGCTCTGGCACCATGGTCGGCCGCATTTTTTGCCTTCGGTCGCGGGTAATGCTGGTGGCCCCAGCCGTCCCCGTTTTCCAGTTTCCAGGAAGGGGCCTGTTTAAATACCAGGACAATCTTACCCTCTGCATCCACCCCTGAATAGTCATCGTATCCGTTTTCCGGTTGGCTTAATCCGTAGCCACAGAAAACTACCTGGGCATCGACATTTCCCTGACCAGTGAAGCCACGGAAAACATAGTCTTCTCCCAATTGATAACTGTCAGATGAGCTGGATAATTTAAAAATCGGATGACCAACCACTTCGTTTGATTCCACATGGAGAGTTTGAAAATATCCATTATCGCCGCCCGGTTGAAAACCAAGTTCGGCAAATTCCTGAGCAGCCGCCTCAGCAGCCAGACGATAGCCACGGGTTCCCGGCAACCGACCTGCCAGCTCATCGCTGGCCAGAAATGCCACCCTCTCCAGCAAATCTCTTTCTGTAATGGAGGCTTCGGCTGCATCCAGGGTGCCATCACTGCTGCTGGTATGATCGTGCATTATCTTCCAGCCGTCTTTTTCCCGGGTCATTACTAAAGTAAAAACTCCGTGGGGCTGGTCATTGTGGCGGTTCAATCTCCAGCGTCCAACCACCAAGGCTGAATCTTCAGATAGCAGTTGCACATCCAGATCGTCAAATACCAATTGGCCCATTTTCGATTTCCCGGAATAGGCCTTCCGATAATTCTCCAGTACCTGATGCCAGCCGAAACTCAAATGATCTTCTCCGGCAAATCGCAATTTGGAACTGTTTCTGTAACACTCCATGTATTTTTCAAGGTTGCCTTCATTCCAGCCTTGTTCGGCCTCGGTCATGACTTTAATGATGGCTGCTTTGTGAGTGGAAACCTTTTCACCACAACCAGTTAGCCCCAGACCAGCCAACAATAAAACCGTAAACAGGACCTCAGTGTATACTGTATACCTCAATGTTTTTTCTCCCATACAGTCATTTGGCTCATTGTGTGTTGAAACTTTCTTCCCGTTTCTCGAATCACAAAAGGAACCTCCAGAGGTTCACCCACAGAATTGAAGTCGACTTTTAATGCTGCACTCAGGCCTTCCAACGTGGTTACATTTTCACCATCAATTTTAATGCCACCCAGCCAGTTTTCTTTTGGTGTGAACTCTTCCAACCAGGTATAGGGAGAGAATAGGACCAACAATCCTCCCGGGTTGATTCGTTCCGTAATGTGGGTCAAAAACCTGGCCGGATTGTACAGCCGATCAATTAAATTGCTGGCCATGACCAGGTCAAAATTTGAAAACTGCTCTTTCAGGTTGTGTGCATCACCCTGCCAGAATTCAACCTTTTCTACGGTTTCGTCCAAATCAAAATCGCTGAGGAACCTTTCATGGTAAGTGAGTAATTCTCCTTCATGTGGCAAAGCATAACGAATTTTTCCCGTCTGCTGAATTTCATGTCCCACCCTAATAAAACGAGCGGAAAAATCAATACCCGTAACCTTGTCAAAGCACTTGGCCAATTCGAAGGTAGAGCGCCCGGTGGCACATCCTAAATCCAAAGCTCTTTTTGCTGACCTTCCTTTCATCAAATTAATGCAAAGATCAGCGGTCGCTTTGGGGAAATTCGGAACCTTGTAGTACTCTTCTCCGAAATGAAATTCACAATACTGGCTAACCAGATCATCGGTTTCATAAACATCTATGCGAATATCCACTTCCGTTTCCGTTTCAACATAACGAAACCCTGCATGCTGGAAGAAGTGACGACGGAAAGCATATCGTGAAAATGGTGAGGCTTCATTGCCTGTGCTTATCCAGGAGCCCCCTTTAAAAATGTTGTGCTTGGAATCGAAAGTCGGTGTGGAAAAATCGTCATACAAAGGATGAACCCTGAATCCGGAAAACCCTGAGATGGGAGTTTCAGTCCATTGCCAGACATTGCCCACTACATCAAAAAGATTTCCCTGCCCATTTTTGTTTACCGGGCAAGAAGAGGCGTATGATTTCAAATTGATATTGGCATTGTTTCCTTCCCAGTTTTTTTGATCTGCAAGGCTGCTGCCCTGCAACATCGCATGCCATTCAGCCTCGGTTGGCAGGCGTATCGGCTTTCCGGTTGCTTCCGACTTCCAGTTACAGAACGCCTTTGCTTCCAAGTAGTTAACTTCTGCCGGCCAATCCCAGGGAATGGGTATTTCTTTTGTCATACAACGTAAATTCAGATCCCCAGTGGCTGTTTTAACCCAAAAAGTAGGTTGTTCCGCCTGGGTATAATTTCTCCAAGCCCAACCTTCTTCAGTCCAAAATTTTTCTGTTTTATATCCATCGGCTTTAATGAACTCGTAGAACTCTTCATTGCTTACTAAAAATTTCGATGCCTTAAAATCTTTTACGTCTGTTTTGTTGACTCCAAATTCATTGTCCCAAGCAAAATAGGGATGATGAACCGGTTGACCTTCAATTATCGTTCCTGCTTTCACCTCTTCCATGGAGTTTGTTGGAGCTTCTCCTGAATCCGGACAAACCGGCCAGTTTTCATTTTCTTTTACCTGATCGAGGGGTAGTTGTCGCATAAGAACTGAACTTGTTTCCAAATGAATACGCTCATGTTCAATGCCCATCATGATGACCCAAAACGGATCTTCCCACTTGACGGGGACATTCAACTCCAGCTGCTCTATGCATTTTTCCACAACTGCCCGTACTTTTTTTCGATATTCCCAGACTTCGGCAACAGTTGGCCATTCGTAATTGCATTCGTTTAAATCGTCCCAACTCATTTCATCAACACCAATGGCAAATATTGATTCGAAACGAGAATCCACCCTTTTGGAAATGACTTTTGCCAAAACCATTTTGTTGATAAAGAATGTTGCCGTGTGACCAAGGTAAAAAATTATGGGGTGTCGCAGGGGATCAGCTCGAGTGAAGTAGGATTCATCGCTACTCATTACCTCAAATAAATCTTCGTACACATCCCAGGAATTTTTGAAATAAGCCAAAATATTCCCTCGAAGCACCTCAGGGGTGCCTTGGTCCAGACGTGGGGACGACATAATTTCCATAGTCATGAGTAACTCCTGAATCGGATTTTCAATAATTACGTGTGCTCTCTATTGTAGGATTTTCTGGGTTTTTTGCAATTGGCAATGGCAGCTCATTTTTTAGTTTTCAAAAAAGTTTTATAGGTCAAATATGCTTCTTTGTTTTATTTCAAACGTTTTAATTTCCAAAACTATTAAAAACATGGAACTGTCATTGTTTTAACGGCTTAAAGGATTAAATTCGTTTTTTACCTCCTTTGTCAAAAAAATAACACAATATCCTTGACCTGCAAAAAATAATGACTATGTTTAGGGTGTCAAACGGGTGTTATAAAAATAACAACTACAAAAAGGATCATAATGGCTACTCAAATGAAACCCTCCATCAGTTCCCGAACCGTCGGCAGACTGTGTGTTTATCGCAGAATATTGAGTCAACTGCTGCAAAAGGGGTCTGAATACATCTTTTCCCGGGATCTTGCCGCAATTTCTGGTGTTTCAGCATCTCAGGTCCGACAAGACCTGATGAATGTCCCTGCCTGGGGAACACCCCAAAATGGCTACACAACTGAAAAGCTTCTTCTTGCTGTGAACGGGTGCCTGGGCCAAACCCGGGAAATGAATTCCGTTTTGTTGGGCGCTGGCCATCTGGGCCAGGCCATTCTTCATTATTTCAACGAAACTCAACCAAAATTGAAAATGAAGGCTATTTTTGAAGCCGATGCCACTCTTGTTGGCTCGCCTCTGTACGGTGTTCCGGTTTTTCCCGTTCAGGAGTTGGATGAGAAAATTTGCCTGTTGAATGCCCAGGTTGCCATTTTAGCAGTGCCGGAGTCTGAAGCTCAGGAAATTGCTGAAACTTTGGTTTCTGCCGGTATTTGCAGCATCTTAAATTTCACTCCTGCCCGGTTACAGCTTCCTGCTCATGTCTTTGTGGAAAACAACGACATTCAGCTTTCCCTGGAGAGGGTTGCTTTTTATGCCGGTCAGGCCATGAGTGAACCTGCGAGCCAAACCCTTTCCGAGGGGTCTTTGGCATGAAAGCATCCGACATCGCCCTCGTCACAACCATTGGTGAACGCTGCCGTACCTGCTTTACCTGTGTACGGGAATGCCCCGCCAAAGCCATCCGCATTGAAGATGGGCAGGCAATGGTTTTGCATGAGCGGTGCATCGGATGCGGAAACTGCGTTCAGGTTTGCAGTCAAGGGGCCAAAAAAGCTGTCAATTCTCTCGAACGGGCTCAGCAATTATTAGACTCTGACCATAAAGTGGCCGCAGCCATTGCTCCTTCTTTTGCAGCTCAATTCACCGAGCACGATGAAACCCATTTGGCCGCTTTGTTACGGGCCCTGGGTTTTGACATCGTTCACGAAGTTGGCTTTGGTGCCGACCTCATTGCCGAACGCACCCGCGAGGTTGTGGAAGATGGTCCTCTGCAGCGATGGATCGCCACCTCCTGCCCCGCCATCGTAACTTACGTTCAGCGCTATCACCCAAAACTCTGTTCGTCGCTGCTGCCTTTGGTTTCTCCCATGGTGGCCAGTGCACGGGCCTTGCGAGCCATGCATGGCCCGGAATTGAAAGTCATCTTTATTGGACCCTGTCTGGCTAAAAAAGGTGAAGCCGCTTTCACAAAAGGCAACAGCCGTGTGGATTGTGCTCTGACCTTTGGTGAATTGGACGAACTGGTTGCCCTTAAAGGTTTGAATACGGAAACCCTTCCGCCCGATTCATTCGATGAACCACGGGCCCAGCTGGGCGCCGTGTTTGCCCTGAGCCGGGGCATGGTACAAGCCGCCGGCATGAGCGAAGACCTGGCCACTGGAACTGTAGTCAGTGCCGACGGTCGGCAGGATTTCCCGGAAGCCCTGAAGGAATTTGAATCCGGTGACCTGGACGCTGAGCTGTTAGACATTCTTTGTTGCAAAGGATGCATCATGGGTGCGGGAATGACCACCGACGAACCTCTTTTTCGCCGCCGGGCAAGAGTTAGCCGTTACGTAGGCCGACGCCAGAGCCAAAGCAACCGTGGCTTGTGGCGTCATCACATGGACCAACTGGAAGACCTCGACCTGACACGGAGTTTTGAGCCCGACGAACTGAAACCGCATGAACCGGATCAGGACGAAATTTCAAGCATTATGAAGCGCCTGGGTAAAACAAGTTCCAGTGACGAGTTGAATTGCCGGGCCTGCGGCTACGATACCTGCCGACAACACGCCATTGCCATCTTTAAAGGCATGGCCGAAAGTGAAATGTGCTTGCCGTTTGTTATCGACGAATTGCGCGCCACCGTAGGTGAATTGCACGATTCCAATGCCGAGCTGGCCACTACTCAGGAACAGCTCATGCATTCTGAACGTTTAGCCAGCATGGGGCAAATGGCTGCCGGCATTGCTCACGAAGTGAACAATCCACTGGGTGTGGTCCTTCTCTATACTCACCTCTTGCAAGATGAATACGGTAAAGACACCAAACTGGGCAACGACCTGAAAATGATTGCCGACCAGGCCGACCGTTGTCAGGGAATCGTTTCCGGACTTTTGGATTTCGCCCGGGAAAACAAAACCGAACTGCATCCGGTGCTAGTGCAGGACTTCCTGGACCAGGCCCTTCGATCAATAGTCTTTCAAGACCAACACAGCCTGGAAATTTCAGGTGAAAACCCCAATCTGAGCGCCAACCTGGACACCGCTCAAATGGAACAGGTTTTGATTAACTTGGTGAATAATGCCCTGGCCGCCATGCCCCACGGAGGCCACCTCAATATTCGATATTTTGCCCATGGTGAAGATTCTCTGGACATTCAGGTCATCGATACTGGATGTGGAATTCCTGAAAAAAACCTGGGCCGAATTTTTGAACCCTTTTTCACAACCAAGGCCCAAGGCAAAGGCACCGGGCTGGGCTTGGCCGTAAGCTACGGCATCGTAAAAATGCATCGGGGCAAACTCACCGTTAAATCCAACGACGACTCTTCCAGGGGACCCACTGGAACAGTCTTTAACATCAGCCTTCCCCGCTATGTTCAAAGCGGACAACAGGAGGTATCTTCATGACTGACAGCATGGTATTAAGAGTGTTAATTGCCGACGATGAACCAGGAATGCGCACCGGCATTGCCCGGGCTCTGGAAAAATTAACCGTCACCGACGAACATGCGGAAAACAACTACAACCTGGAGTTTGTTTTTGCTTCTGACGGACTGGAAGCCCAGTCCATTCTGGCCACTGAAGAATTCGATTTGCTTCTGCTTGACCACGGAATGCCTGGCCTTACGGGCATGGAAATCCTGAACCAACTTCAAGCCGAAGAATCGAACACCATGGTGGTTATGATTACCGCTTACGCTTCGTTGGATATGGCTGTAAAAGCCACAAAACAAGGCGCTTTCGATTTCCTGGCCAAACCCTTCACCCCAAGTGAATTGAAGGAAGTGGTAGAAAAAGCTGTCCGGCACATCATTGTGGAAAGGGCCGCGCGGCAACTGGCATCGGAAAAACGACGCATCCGTTTCGAATTTCTGTCTATTCTGGCCCATGAACTGAAAGCACCACTCGGTGCAGTGGAAAGCTACCTGCGTTTGCTGGATGAAGGAATAACCGATGGCGATCCAGCCACCACCGAAAGAATTATTGGCCGCAGTCTGGTCCGCATTGAAGGCATGCGCAAACTCATTTACGACCTGTTGGATTTGACCCGAATCGAGTCCGGTGAAAAGAAACGCAAACTGTCCTCAGTGGACCC
Source organism: bacterium (assembly GCA_024223715.1). Taxonomy (GTDB): domain Bacteria; phylum Krumholzibacteriota; class Krumholzibacteriia; order LZORAL124-64-63; family LZORAL124-64-63; genus LZORAL124-64-63. The sequence continues at coordinate 64,616 of JAAEOA010000188.1, forward strand.
CGCCGTTGTTGCCACCCGGGTTTTGGAAACGTTTGAAGCTCAAGCCGCTGAACGGAACATCAGTTTGCAATTGAATTGTTCTGAGGATACCACCATGCAGGGAGATAACTCCGAGCTGGAAATCATTCTTAACAACCTGGTTTCCAACGCCATCAAATACAACCAGGACTGTGGTGCGGTTACCGTTGACATCCAGAGCAATTCAAGCGATATAACTCTTTCGGTTACCGACACCGGCATTGGCATGTCTGAAGAGGAAGTATCCAGGTTGTTTGGTGAATTTGTACGCATTAAAAACGACAAAACCCGACTCATTGAAGGCAGTGGTTTGGGTTTGAGCATTCTTCGTCGCCTTGTTCGTATGAATGGCGGAGAAATTCAAGTTTCGAGTATAGAAGATGAAGGCACTACTTTTACCACAACCCTGTCCCGACGAGGCACTGCAGCCCTTATCACCAGTGGAGATCCAGCATGAGAACCGACACAAATTTGAGCATCGACACTGAAGCCATTGCCCTCTCCCTGAAAAACCAGAGCCGGTGCAGTGATTCTGAATTGAAAGAAATCCTGGTGCGTGCCCGTCAAATGAAAGGCCTTGAAGCTGACGATGTGGCCGCCCTTTGCACCATTAGTGACCCGGAAATTCTGGCCGATTTGTTTCGTTGTGCCAGCGAGGTCAAAGAAGAGATTTATGGAAAGCGTCTGGTCTTATTCACTCCTTTGTATGTGTCAAACTTATGCCGCAACGATTGTGCCTATTGTGCTTTCCGCACCAGCAACAAAGGCATTGCCCGGCGAGCCCTCAGCATGGATGAAATTGCTGCAGAAACAGCTTCCCTGATAGATGAAGGCCACAAACGTGTTTTGTTGGTTGCCGGTGAATCGTATCCCCGAGATGGCTTCGACTACATCCTGAAAGCCATCGACAAGGTTTATTCCGTTAAGCGTGGAAGTGGGGAAATCAGACGGGTGAACGTGAATGTGGCTCCTCTGGAAAAAGCGGACTTTGTCAGACTGAAAGACCATAACATTGGCACCTATCAGATCTTCCAGGAAACCTATCATCGGGAAGCTTACGCCAAGGTTCACCTGCGCGGACGTAAAACAGATTTTGACTGGCGTTTGGCCGCCATGGACCGTGCTTTTGAAGCCGGTATTGACGATGTGGGCATTGGTGTCCTTTTTGGTCTGGCCGATTGGCGATACGAACTGCTGGCCATGCACCAGCATATCAGGCATCTGGAAAAACGTTTTGGTGTGGGACCGCATACCATTAGTGTGCCACGCCTTGAACCTGCAGAAGGCGCCGATCTGGCCAGTCATCCGCCCCATCCGGTGAGTGATCTTGCCTTCCGAAAACTGGTCGCTATTTTGCGGCTTATGGTTCCTTACACCGGAATTATTATGTCCACCCGCGAGAGTGCCGACATACGGCGCGAAACCTTTGCCTTGGGTGTGTCCCAAATTTCAGCAGGAAGTCGTACCAACCCCGGTGGTTATTCCGACGATGAGAAAAAATCCGCAGCCCAATTCAGCCTGGGTGATGTTCGCTCGCTGGACGATGTGGTTGCCGATGTTGCTCGCCTGGGATATACCCCGTCTTTCTGTACTGGTTGTTATCGCCTGGGCCGTACCGGAGCTGATTTTATGGATCTGGCCAAGCCTGGTGATATTAAAACCCACTGCGCGCCCAACGGCCTGAGCAGTTTTCTGGAGTACCTGATGGATTACGGAAAACCCGCCACCCAGAAAGCCGGAATGATCAGCATCGCCAACTCTCTGGAATCCATGGACCCCGAGCCTCGACGCCGCGCCAAAATCATGTTGGAAAAAATCCGGCAGGGTCGCCGCGATGTGTTCTGTTAGGAGATACAAGATGGTAAAACAAACAGCAACTCGAGGATTCAGGTTTCACATTGGTCTATATGGCCGTCGGAATGTTGGCAAAAGCAGTCTGGTCAACGCCCTAACCCGACAAGATGTGGCCATTGTTTCAGATACTCCCGGAACCACCACCGACCCGGTCAGCAAGCCCATGGAGCTGCAGCCTCTCGGACCGGTTGTGCTCATCGATACTGCCGGCCTTGATGATACCGGGGATCTGGGAAGCCTTCGCATGAAGCGCACCCGGGCCATGCTTGACCGGTGCGAACTGGTCCTGCTGGTTGCGGCGGCAGGTATGTGGACTCAGGATGAAGACGACCTTCTGGCGGAACTGAAAACCCGCAACGTTCCTGTTGTGGTGGTTTTTAACCAGAGCGATCTCGGACAGCCCGATCCCGATCGAGTTAAAGCACTAACTCAACAGGGTGTTTATTGTGTGGAAACATCTACCTTAAATGGTCAGGGCATTGAAAACCTGCGCCTGACCATAATTGAAGCCGCCACTAAAAATAAAACCCAGGCCCCCCCTTTGGTTAGAGATTTGGTTCCTGCCGGTGAAACCGCTGTTCTTGTGGTCCCCATCGACAAAGAGGCCCCCGTGGGAAGACTCATTCTGCCTCAGGTGAACGCCATTCGGGATCTGTTGGACGGCGATACCATTTGTTTGGTTGTTAAAGAAACCCAACTGGAATCAGCTTTGGAAAATCTTCGCAAAAAACCAGCCCTGGTCGTGACCGACAGCCAGGCTTTTGCTGAAGTGCAGAAGATTGTTCCAGCCGATGTTCCCATGACCGGTTTTTCCGTTCTCATGGCCCGGCACCGCGGTCAATTCCAAACCCAGGTGGCCGGCGCCCGGGCCATTGCCAATCTTCAGCCCGGCGACCGTGTCCTTGTGGCTGAGAGCTGCACCCATCATCCGGTGAAAGATGACATTGGACGGGAAAAACTTCCCCGCTGGCTGAACAACAAAATTGGTGGTGAGTTGATTTTTGATGTCGTTCAAGGTCACGACTTCCCCGAGGACCTTTCGACCTACAAACTGGTGATTCATTGCGGTGGTTGCACCATGAACCGACAGGAAATTCAGAGTCGCCTGGGTCATTGTCAACGAGCCGAAACCCCTGCCACAAATTATGGTCTGGCCATTGCCTTCTGCCTGGGAATTTTTGACCGGGCCCTGGAGCCTTTTGAAACCCCCGGAGTATTGCTGTGAACTCATCAATTCAAGATATTTTGTCACGGGCAAATCAGGAAGAAACACTGCAGCGGCCGGATGTGATTCAACTGTTGGATATTTCAGATCCAAATGAACTGCAGGCCCTTTTCAAAACAGCCTACAAAATTAAGAAACAAAACGTTGGAAAAGTAGTGTACTTCAGAGGCTTGATCGAAATTTCCAACCTCTGCCAAAAAGACTGTCTCTATTGTGGTATCCGAAAATCCAACCATGATGTTAATCGTTTCAGACTTTCCGTTCAGGAAATTGTCGATGCCGCTGTCTGGGCCCACAAAAACCAATACGGATCGTTGGTTTTGCAGGGCGGAGAAATTCAGGGCGATGAACATGCAGATTATATCACCCGTGTTTTGGAAAGAATTCACCAGGCAACACGAAACGAACTTGCCATTACTTTATCTTTGGGCGAGCAAAGCCGCGAAGTCCTGGGCCGGTGGCGGCTGGCAGGAGCTCACCGGTATCTGCTGCGGCTCGAAACCAGCCGGGAAGACTTGTACCGGCAGTTTCACCCTGACGATCATTTATGGCAAAACCGACTGGATTGCCTTGCTGATTTGCGGGCTGAAAATTATCAGGTCGGCACCGGAGTGATGATCGGTCTGCCCGGTCAGTCCACTTCCGATCTGGCCGATGACCTGCTATATATTCGGGACCTGGATGTGGACATGATTGGCATGGGCCCTTTTATTCCTCACTCCGACACACCCATGGCCCACCACTTACCCAATTTCAATAAAAACAAACAGTTAGATCTCGGACTGAAAATGCTGGCCTGTGCCCGGTTGTTATTGCCCAACGCCAATATGGCAGCCACCACCGCCCTTCAGGCCCTTTCAGACACTGGCCGGGAATTGGGCCTTCAGGCGGGTGGAAATATTGTTATGCCCAATGTCACCGATCCAAAACACCGAAGAGCCTACCAATTATACGACGGAAAACCCAGTCTGGACGAAAATTCAGAACAGAGCAGAATCGGCCTGCAGAGGCGCATCGAGAGCATTGGAGAAACCGTTGGCTACGGGCTTTGGGGAAACTCTCCCCGTTTCGATCAACGAGGGGTTTAATTCTTAATGAAAATGAGGTACAATAAGAACTCGTTCTAATTTGTCTTGGCTTTTTCGATAAGGCGACCGACTGGCTATGTCCGCAAACAAATACTGGCCAATTTTTGTTTTGATTTGGGCATTATTTTCCTTCTTTTTTTCCCCCTCAGCCTCCTTGGCCCAAAAGTACCACACCCGAACATTTTTTGAAGAAGATGGCCTGACCTCAAATACGGTTTTTAACGCCGCCCAGGATTCCCTGGGAAACCTTTGGTTTGGTACTCGTAATGGGATTTCTATTTTCAACGGAATTAGCTGGCAAGATATTCGAAGCATTGAACCCGAAGCCCCCAAAGGTGCTGGAAACGTCCTAATCGACGACTCCGGATCTGTTTGGTGGGTTTCCCGAATCCAACCCTCATCAGTTTCCAATCTGGTTGATGGCACCTGGAAACCACTTCCCCAAATTCCATTCAAAACCAGGAACTCCGGAGTAACAAATGCCTTAAGCTGGGCTCCTGAAGTGGGCCCGACGCACTTGGTTCTGACTTTTGGAAAAAACCAGCTCGTAATGTGGAATGGTGAACAATGGTCAACTCTGAAATCGGTTTTCCCCTTTGGCGATGTTATTTCATTTTCAAGATTAAATTCCATACTCTATGTATCAACCAACGAGGGTCTTTTTTGTATTGATCTTACCAACCCGAACCACCCATTTATTCCAGACCTGAATCTCCCCCCAGGGCTGGTTGCTGCAACCGCCCACGATTCTCAGACTGGTGTTTCCTGGGTTGTTGGTGAACAATGGGCCGTTCGCCTTAAGGATGAAAAATTTGATTGCCTTTTTGACCTGCCTGAAATGAAAATGGCTCGCCGGGAACATGGCACCTCAGCTTGTGTCGGTCCTCATGGTGATCTGTATTTTTCAGGATATCTTCAAATTTTCCATTTTCTCCCTGAATTTGGCCTTGAACTGCTATCGAAAAACAGCGGTCTTTCCTGCGATGGCGGCTACCATGTTATGCGGGACCGCGAAAACAGCATTTGGATTTCCGGCTTCCGTGGTACTACTCAAATACTCAGCCACAAACTGGTTGGCTTCAGCAGCGATCATGGCCTCCTCGGTGACGAAGTTAGCGCAATTCAAAAACTGCCCAACGGGCAAATGCTTTTGGGTCACAGATACGGGTTGACTCTGATGGGCTCCGAAATGGAAACAATTCCATTTGGCAAGACTCCCGACCTCAAAAGCCGAGTCATTGATCTTGCCCTGGGCAGAAATAACCAGATTTGGATTGCCGCCGACGAACGCGGGTTGGGTCGAATGGACTCAGACAATAACATCCAATGGTACCATGAAGATCAGGGAATATTGGGCTCTGTATATGCCGTCCTGGATCACCCGGAGCACGGGGTTCTGGTGGGAACCAACCTTGGCCTTTTCAAAAAATCAGGGCCACAATTTGATTATGTCAATATCCATAAAGATCCAAAAGCCCAAGGTAATTTAATTCGCCGTCTTTTTTCCCTGAAAGACGGCTCCCTTGCCATTTCCACAGGATTTTCCGGTATTTTTATCTGGGACAACGACAATCTTGTTCACGCACCAGGTATCCCAAACGGTCTCAGCGCTTCTGCCTATACGGTTTTTGAAACCCGCACCGGAGAACTTTGGGCTGGAACTTCCGGTGGTCTTTTCCGCGTCACCCCGAACGGTTTGGAACCAGTTTCCCAACCGGGCCTAATAATTGAACGCCCTATTTACAGCATCACCCAAGACAACCTCAACCGCATATGGTTCGGTACAGATTCCGGTGTTTGTATCTGGGACCAAAACAAACTCATCTGGTTGGACCCCACTACCGGACTACTGGGCACCGAAACCAATCGTGACGCCCTGGTCCTCGATGACGATGGAAAAATGTGGATTGGCACCGATAGCGGTTTGTCCATTTACCGGCACGAATTCAATGACCTGCCCATTATTCCTCCTGTGCTATGCATTTCTGAAATTTCCATTAACGGAAATATTCACCCATTAAACTCTGAGCTGGAAATTAATGCCCCCCTGCCAACCATGATCTTGAATTGCCGTGCAGCCTATTTCCAAAACAAAAACAGGCTGACTTTCCATGCCAAGGCCGTGGGAAGCTCCGTTTCGAACCTTCCCCTGCACCTTACATGGCCTGGAACCTTAATTTTGACCAACATTCCTCCCGGAGATTTTCAAATCGAGATTCAGGCTCAAACCCCTGATGGCCAGGTAACCAATACCGTCACTACTCCAGTAATTTCAGTTTCCCGCCCCTTGCCCGAGCGCTGGTATATTAAGGTCCTGATGGCTCTGGTCTGGTTGGCTCTGGTCTGGTTTGTTATAGCCTATCTGTTGGGGCAACGTTACTCCCGCCGGCTCGAAAAGGAAGTTTCCAGGCAGCTTGCCGGATTACAAAAAAGTGAAGAAAACTCCCGGCGTGAATCGGAGCGGCTTAAAGGAACCCTGGCCAGCATTTCCGACGGAGTTGTTGTCATTGACGGTACCGGAAAAATTGTGATCTTCAACCGTGCCGCCGAAATTCTATTTGCCGATAAAGTCATTCCTTATGTTGGTTGCAGCCTGCAATCTCTTCTTCCAGTTGAAGCTCTGATCGAAAATAAACACGCGGAAATTTACAAAAATGTACTGACTCACCCAGAAAGTATTCGTGAGTTTTCCGAAGAAGTTCCCATTCGTATAAGCCCCACCCAAACCAACTGGTTTGAAATTTCCGGCGTTTCATTATCCAGCACACTCGGAGGAATGGTGTTTGCCTTCCGGAACATCACTAACCGCCGGAATCGTGAAAAAGAAAAACTGCGTGGACAAAAACTGGAGTCTCTGGGGCTTCTCGCTGGTGGAATTGCCCATGACTTTAACAACTTATTGACCATTATGATGGGGAACCTGAGCCTTATCAAGAGCGCAAATCTTCCCACGCCAGCGCAAATTTCCCAGGTTGAAAAAACCATACAGGCCACCCAGCGTGCCCGGGGTTTGACCCACCAGCTCCTTACTTTTGCCAAAGGCGGTGAACCCGTTCAAGCACCTTCCGACCTGAGTCCTATAATTCGAGACGCTACCTCCTTCTGTTTAAGTGGCTCCAGCGTTGATTTCTCTTTTGAGATTCCTGAAAACCTTAATTTTTCTTCCATAGATGCCAACCAAATTTACCAGGTTATTAGCAACTTGGTGATCAATGCCAACCAGTCCATGCCCCAGGGCGGAAAAATTCAAATCACAGCCTGCAATACAAAAATTTCTGACCGGAACATGGTGCAAATAGACATTCAGGATGAAGGTTGTGGAATATCTGATAAAGAACAGGCACTTGTCTTTGATCCCTACTTCAGCACCAGAAAAAAAGGAACCGGTTTGGGCCTGGCCATCGCTAATTCAATTGCTATCAATCACGGTGGTTTTTTGCTCGTTCAATCTGAGTTGGGAATTGGAAGCACATTCTCTCTATTATTACCCGCTTGTGATTCCGGCACTAAAATTATTCCTGAAAACCAAAATCCAGAAACACCCGAAAAACTGCCAAATAATTTGAAAGTTCTTTTAATGGATGACGAATTGGAAATTCGAATCATCCTGGAAAAAATGCTCAATGATCTGGGGCATAAAACCAGTGGAGCCGCTCGGGGTGAAGATGCAATACAATCCTACCGCCAGGCCATCGAAAATGATGATGCGTTTGATTTGGTCTTTCTTGACCTCACTATTCCTGGAGGAATGGGTGGACTGGAAACTCTTAGTTTCTTAAGAAAACTAAACCCCAAGGTTAGAGCTATTGTATCAAGTGGATACAGTGAGGACCCGGCAATGGGCCATTACAAAAAACTAGGCTTTGCCGGGATACTGGAAAAGCCCTTCAATTATGATGACCTGCAAGTCTGTTTGGAAAGTTTGGACGATTCAGGATGGGAATAAAAATACCACTCGGAATTAGCGCATGCCTTTTGGGCGAGAACGTTCGTTACGACGGGAACCATCGACGGAATAATTATGTCGTGGAAACTCTGGGTTCTCAATTTGAATTGATCCCTGTTTGCCCTGAATCCGAACTGGGAATGGGTGTCCCCCGGGAAACCGTCGACCTGGAGGGCGATCCTCATAACCCCAGAATGATAGGCACTCACTCCAGGAAAAACTGGACCACGGGCATGAACCAATGGGCCGACAACAGAGTGCAACAACTGAGCAGGCTTAACTTATGTGGGTTTGTTCTCAAAAAAGGCAGCCCCAGTTGCGGGGTAAGAAATGTACCCATAATTCAACGTGATAATAATCAGGTGTCTGACCCCCTTCTTGGTCAGGGACTTTTTGTAATAGCAATACAGAAAGCCGAACCGAATTTTCCCATTGAAGATGAACTTAGGCTCGAAGAAGAACAGCATCGAAAAGAATTCATTAAAAAGGTATTAGCCAGAGGTCAGTCTTTGGGATTTTAAATATCTCCAAAATAACTTTCTCTAAAATCGGGGCCGATCAGGCATGGCCTAGGTTCGGTCGGACCCACTCAGATGGCCGATCTGGTTGTTCATTTCCGCCATGGCCACTGCGAAGTGAACGAATCATGGGGCTAACTTATTTGGTCTTAATAAATACCGCATGACCGTTCACGTTTTGTACACAAACCAAGTCATCCCTGGATTCTTCTTCATGAACCAGCTGGGTAATTCCCGTTGTGCTGGCAAATCCAAAATCATCAAATACGACCATGCCGCCTACCTGAAGGCGAGGCCAAACCCAATTCAGAACATCTTTACCCGATTGATACACATCCACATCAATATGACACAAACGGAATTTATTATTCTCAACCTGATCGCCGGTATCTTCCGGGAAAATTCCCTTCAATATTTTGATGTTGGATAATTCCAGCTTGGTCATTAATTCTTCAACCACAGGAATGGATGTATCGGCATGTTCGCCACCAGAATAGGAAACATCTTCAGCTCCGGTTTTGACAACACCGGTGAACGTATCGCAGAGAAAAATTTTGCAATCCATTCCTAAATTTTTCACCCGACGGGCCATAAGGCAGCCAGTTCCCCCACGCCAAGTGCCTACTTCAATGATATCTCCAGACAATCCAGCCACCTGGCCTATCAAATGCCACATTTCATAACACCGGTACAAGTCCACCAGAGTGTAGTCTTTAATTATGTTATGACAGGATTGGAATTCTTCATCCAGCAACCAGGGACTGTAAGTGGCCCAGGGCATGATCAAGGAATCTCGCCGGGGATCCAAGCCTGGTTCCACAAGAGTCTTCCTGGCTCTAAAAATGAGAGATTCCAGCATTTTTTTGCCATTTTTGGCCATTATTTTCTTCATGGGGCGGGTTTCTCTCTGTGAAGGTGGCTGGAACACGTTCAGAACCAGCATTTTCCGAAAATCATTTCTAGATTAATACTATAGCAACCCATCTAGCAATAGGAATATTCCAGATCATACATGGGGGCAAAGACATCCACCAGGGGCCAGGGAATCGACGCGATAATTCTGGCCTGCAAGTTGGTCCCGGGGTGTCCTTCCCCGCCTGTTTTCAGTTGGACCCGTTGCTGAACACAAAATGGTTCTCTTGAAATAGGACTCTTTCAAATAATGAGCAAGGGTGGAACCCTGGTGCTCGGCACTTTTTTGTAACCAAACGGCTTTTTGCAACAACAGTCACTAAATGTATTGCAAATAGCCTTGTTATTGCGAGTTTTGGTAAATTGTGGCGGGTTTTTTCAGGAATTTTGAAAATTTTCCTTAATTTAAGCTTATTTTTGCCGAAGCTTGTGTTATAATCATATCAACCAATCCCAGCAATTACTGAATCGGGTCTTTGCAAACTTTCTGAATAATAGAGGTCAGTCATGAAATTCTCCAGCGCTCCTTTACGTGAATTCCTGGAAATCCCTTACGAACGTCTTGAGGAACTCAATCTGCAATCCAAGGAATATCAGGACAACTGGACCCCCATGGCCGAAGTGGAAGCTATCCGCCGCAAGTACCTCAAGGGCGAAAAACGCATCAAGGCTGTCACTGTGGCCTTTACTGACCTTGAGGGTCGACTGCACATGCTGGATTACGATAAAAAATATCTCCTGGATTCAGATCACCTAACCTTCGACGGTTCATCCATTCGCGGTTTCACTAAAATTGCCGAAAGCGACTTGCAACTGGAAGTGGACTGGCGTGCCTTTTACTGGATGCCAGCCGATATTTTCGGTCCTGGTAAGGTGCTTGTTTTCGGCCATGTGCTGGGTCGCGACGGCAAACCCTATGAAGCCGATTTCCGTGGACGACTGCTGGCTTATACCCGTGACCTTTACCGGGAAAAAGGCATTGTAGCCAACGTTGCCACCGAAACCGAAGGCTTCCTTTTTAATGGTCGAGATGCTGAGCGCACCTACTACCGCACCGGAAAATTTGATCTCATTTCCACTGGAGGTTACTTCAACAGTTTACCACAGGACCCCCTGCGTCAATTCATCGATGCCTCTGCTGAAGTTCAACGTGCCATGGGTTTTGAGAATGAAAAAGACCACCCCGAAGTGGGGCCTTCCCAGTTTGAAATGAACTATAAATACGCCACCGCCTTGGTTGCTGCCGACCGTATTCAACTTTACAAACTGCTGTGTCGTCAGGTCGCTCATAGCATGGACATGACGGCCAGCTTCCTGCCAAAACCTATTACCGGCATTAACGGCAGTGGAATGCATACCAACATCAGCATCGGCAAAAACGGGGAGAACCTGTTTTACGATGGCAAGGGTGAGAACAACATGTCGGAACAGGGGCAGGATTTCATCAGTCGTATTCTGCAAAGTGCTGACGATCTATGCCTCATTTTGAATGCCAGTGTTAACTCTTACCGTCGGCTCGACCCCAACTTCGAAGCCCCTAATGAAATTTCCTCCAGCAGCGTAGACCGAACTTCCATGATCCGTATTCCTTTTGCCAGTAAGGCAGGCCAACGTCTGGAAGTCAGGTCCGTGGGACCAGACTCCAATCCTTATCTTTTGATTTACTCCTTGCTGAAAACCGGAATCGAAGGCCCCGAACCAGATGCCAAAGCCCCCAAGCCAAAACGCGTACGCAAAAAGCTCCTGCCAGGTAACATATACGACGCCATGAGCTCTCATCGGCGCAGCAAATGGGTCAGGGAAATCATGGGTGAAGGAAGCCATATCAAGTATCTGGAGTTGAAGGAAATGTGCGCCCATCGTTGCCCAAAAGAACTTGGCAACCGAATAAAACGCTCAGAAATCATGTTCCACCATGAGGTTACAAACCAAATGCTCTGGAATCGTTTCTAAAACTTTTTGGTTGGAACGTTTATCCAAGTCGGTGCTTCAGGATTGTTATCCTTTGGCACTGACTTTTTCTTTAGCCGTCCTGTTTCGCAAACGACTCCAAGGCCGTTTCCTGGTCCGGGTAAACATCAAGGACTTTGTCCAGCCAAGTCAGCTCCAGCAGGTCCATTACTCGTTGCTTCACATTGCACAATACCAACCCGCCACCTGAAGGCATGGATTTCAAACCCGAGACAAGGGACCCAATTCCTGTACTGTCAATAAATTCAACCGCATTCAAATCAATTATTAAATTCTGGGCTCCCTCTTTGATGAGAGCAGCAAGTTCACCTTTGAAATCCGAAGCCACAGAAGCATCGAGTCGGCTTCGCCCAACCACAACTATGGTCGTTTCTGCCTGAGGTAATATTTTGCATTTCATTTTCACACCTCGTATTTGTTTGGCTTTCCACCAAAAATATTTGGCACACTCTCCCATTTTCGGCCATTTGCAGCGGTTTTTTAGGATTAACTCTCAGAAGGGGTCGATACGGCCTCAAATATGAGTTATACTCTCAAGGGTCAACATCATTCAATTCCGACGAGTGGATCCCTTTGAATTACCCTTCATCGAGAAATAATGCTGTACGCTTGGCCGGCTTGGATCTGGCTCGGGGGCTGGCCGTAATTGGCATGGTACTGGTCAATTTTGTTTATGTTTTCAGTCAAAACCACGTGGTTGCCCTGGAAAATAGCCCGGACGCCTTCAATGCTCTTTCTCTTTCTTCTCAGGGCATTGCAGCCTTCGTTTTGATGGGACTCGCCGGTCGAGCTGCCTCGGTCTTTCTTATCCTCTTTGGCGTTGGCTTGTCCCTTCAATCCATTCGCCGCCAAAAAGGGAGTTCATCAACAGGTGTGGCTCCTCAAATAAGCCGTTACTTCTTGCTCATTCTTTTCGGCCTGGCGTTTGTCTGTCTGTGGGAAGCTGATATTCTGCACTATATTGGACTTTATGGATTGCTGGCTCTGCTGTTAGTCAAACTCAATACCCGATGGCTGGCCTTTTCAGGCTTGGTGTTTCTGTTCGGCAGCCTGATCCTGCGTGCACTTTTCCCCTACGAATCTGGCTGGCAACCCAACGCCATTGGCTCTCATTACCTGGATTTATGGTCGGCTCCCGGCATTTTCCGGCAACTGATTTTTAACGGTTACCATCCTGTTTTCCCTTGGATAACTCTCGTTATCTGGGGCCTTCTTTTGGGTCGCCTTGATTTAAACGACATCAAAATTTTAAAACGCATGATACAAGGCGGCCTGGTTTTCACCCTGATTTTCTTTGCAACTCAAAGCCTTGGCGTTTCCGCCAGATTCTTCCCTGCCGATATTCTGTTTATTCTACTGGGAATTTCCAACTCAACCTGGATTCTGGGACTTTGTCTGAAAATAGGCCAAAACCCTGAACCAAACCGTGCTGAGGCCGTTATTCGCAACATGGGCCGACTGGCTTTCAGTCACTACCCAGGCCATGTTTTACTGGTCATTGTTCCGGTTGTTGTCTTCAGGAATGAAATTATGGATATGACGTTTGAAGCGGCGTTCCTTTGGTCATTCGCCTACTTAATTCTCACCGGCATAGCAGGCCACCTTTGGTTAAAGCGCTTCAAACAAGGTCCTTTGGAAAAACTCCTGAAGGATCTTTCTGTGAAGCTTGTGGCCCGCTGGCGTTAATTCAGCCGACAATTTGGGTCATTTCGTTAATAACCGTACTTTCAATTTTTCCCTCGGTGGCCTGTTTCATTTCAGCCAGATGATCAGACTCCATGTGAACAAGCCATTCTTCGCGTGTAGCCCAGTTTTCAAAGAAAAGAAACAAACCCGGTTGGTTGTGATCTTGGTGTAAGTCGTATTGCAGGCAGCCAGCTTCAGCCAAAGTAGGGGCAATGGCTTTTATTAATTCTTTTTCAACCAAGTCTTCATGACCTGGTGCGGCTATAATAGTCGCAACAATTGTTAATGGTTTGGGCATTATTTTCTCCTGCTTTGGTGCTTCCATGGAAACTTAGTGGTCGATTGTTGGTCAGTAATATATTCTGTAATTGAAAAATTCACAATCAATCTCATATCCGTTTTCTACACGGGAGCACCATGAATTTAACTCAAATACATAAAGAGATGAAAGCCGCTGGCAATGCCGAAAGAGCAGCCCATGCTCAGGGGTTTTTCAAAACCGGCAAGGGCCAGTACGGTGAAGGCGATCGGTTTTTGGGAATTAGGGTTCCCGTGACTCGGACCATTGCCAGGAAGTGCCGGGAACTCTCACTCAAGCAAACGACCAGGCTCCTTCATTCTGTTTATCACGAAGAAAGACTATTGGCTCTTTTTGTTTTGGTCTGGCAATTTCAACGTTCCGATGACAGCGGACAAACTGAAATTTACAACCTCTATCTGGACAATACTTCCTTCATCAATAACTGGGATTTGGTCGACTCTTCCGCCCACTTAATTGTCGGGCCCTGGCTCGAAAATCGACCCCGTAAAATTCTAACTGAGTTGGCCGTTTCCGGTACCCTGTGGGAACGAAGAATTGCCATGATGGCGACCTATCATTTCATCCGACAGAACGAATATTCCGACACCCTGAAAATTGCCAAAATCCTTCTTCAGGATGATCACGATTTGATCCATAAATCGGTCGGCTGGATGCTTCGGGAAATTGGAAATCGGGACCTTGAAACAGAAGAGGTTTTCCTGAAAAAACACATCCTTAAAATGCCTCGAACCATGGTCCGTTACGCCATTGAAAAATTTCCTGAAGAGTTACGATTGCACTATTTGAAAATGAAATAGTTTGCCCGATTTTCCTCATTTTAACCTACCTGTATGGTATAATTAGATGTTCTTTTGGGCCCACAACAAGGCGAGATTATGAAACTGATTATCATTTTTTTGAGTTTTCCCCTGCTTCTGGGGTCCGCTGCCTTCGGAATCAGCCTCGAAAATGTTGTTGAAAATTTCGAGTCCGGAACTGTCATATTAAAGTCTTACGATGGCCAGGATCATGATCCGGACAGCTGGCAATTGACCCAAAACAACGCCTATTCCGGGACCAGTTTGCGCCTCACAGGCAATACCTGGAAAACTGAATCCATTTCCAGTGAGGCCCTTTCCGATTCTACAATTTGGCAAGTTGCTGTATATGGCCAGGGCTATTCTGAAATGCAGGCCTTCGGTATTAGTGATGGCCAGAATGAACTCTTTTATACTCTCTTTGGTAGTGAGTTGCCCGCCGAAGACAACTGGTATACAGTATACCAGGGCGCTTTCTCTTTTAATCGTTGGGAGTTATACCAATTGCCCATTGGTCGGGATTGGATGACTCGTTTTGGATATCTTCCCACTATCAATCAATTAATTTTTGTAAATGACGATGATTCTGGTTCTCCTGGCACGGTTTTATTCGACGAAATTGCGGATATTACCCAAGATTTACCCCACCCACCTCAAGTTAGTATACTGTATACAGTAGAGGGTCAGCAGAAAATTTCCGCCAAACTCCATCAACTCTCCATTCAATTTCAGGGTGAGGTTTTTGACCCTGACTCTCAGGAGCACACCTGGAACTGGGATTTTGGCGACAGCACTGTCAGCACTCAACCCAACCCCAGCCACACCTTCCTGGTGCACGCCGACTACCCGTACACCGTTGGTCTCAACGTTACCGACACCGATGGCCTGGCTGCTGGCGACACCTGCCAAATTGCGGTCTCTGCCGGAAGTGGCGAGGGCCCCCTGACCGTTAATTTTGTGGGCGATGTTTTTACTGGCCGGGGCTTCGAAAACAATGGCGGAATTATTGATACTCACGGTATTGAATCTCTGTTCACTCCCACCCTGGAAATCTTCGGTCAGGCTGCCGATGTAAACGTGGCTAACCTTGAAGTTCCCTACACCAACCGGGGCACTCCACACCCCACAAAAAGCGTTGTATTCCGTAGCCGGCCAGAGAACATTTCCGGCATCCAATATGCCGGTGTTGACCTGGTCACTTTAGGTAACAATCACATCATCGATTATGGTGAAATCGGCATGCTCGACACCATGGCCGGACTCGACGATTTGAACATTCGATACAGCGGTGCGGGCTCCTCAGAATACATGGCTTTGCTGCCCACCTTCTGGACTGAAAAAGGTGTACGCCTGGGCTTTTTGGGACTGTGCAATCGCACGGGCCGACAATGGAATTATCAACCCTTTCTGGATGCTGGTTATAACAAGCCGGGCTTTGCTTATCTGCTGCCCCAAAACCTTGCCACCTCCATCGACTACACTCAACCGTTAGCCGACATCGTCATCGTTCAAACCCACAGCGGCGATGAATATTTACCATCTCCCGGGTCTGGCGCCGCTTCATTCGCACTGCCGCCAAGAATTGAAGCAACCACCATTGGCCCCGATGACATTGATTTTAAATTCCGCAACGAGCCCACCCCGGGTGAAGTGGGGTTGCGCCGTGCTGCTATTGAACTGGGTGCCGACATTTTAATCAACCACCACCCTCATGTTTTGCAGGGGTTTGAATCCTACCAAGACAAACTCATTGCTCACAGCCTGGGTAACTTCATTTTTGATCTCTACTATACTGAAACCATGCCCACGCTTGTGCTCACCCTGGAAATGGAAAAAACAGGCCTCACGGGATATCGGTTCACTCCTGCCTGGATAAACCACTGGATCCCCGAACCGGCAACCGGAAACCTTGGTCGGGAAATTGTTTCCCGCCTCGCCGATTATTCCCGCCCCATGAACGCTCTGGTTGTTCCCATTAACAACAGCAACGAAGCCCGCATTCATTTATCCCGCGCCGGCATCGATTCAACCTTACAAACCACCACAACCAACCTGGCTCTGGTTTCAGAAGACGGATACGCTTACTCCCCTCCTTATAAATTTAGCGATGACACCAACCTCGGTGTTGAAAACCTATCCAGCCTTTCCGCCATTTCCGCCAACGGGACATGGCAAATCCGCTATGGCCGTGAAATTCTCTGGCACGGAGGCTTTGAAGATGAAGGTGCCGACCTTTGGGATGTGAATACTGATGACGAATACCTGACCAGTGACGAATTCCATAACGGCCAGCGCAGCTTGCGTTTGCGCCGTTTTTCAGAGGCCAGCGTTCAAACCGGAACCGACCTGCAAAAACATCTTCCTTGTGACCCGACCAAAGAACACTCAGCCGCCGCCTGGTTCAAAGCCGATAATGCTTTCCAGGCTCGCACCATGGTCCGGTTTTACAATAATCGATATTCCAACACACCCCTTACCGACACTGACCTGGACCCTCGTTTCGACGGCTCATGTGACTGGACATACCAATGGCATAACCTGACCACCCCTGCTGATGCCGTCTATTTCGACATGCGCTGCGGCCACGAACCGCCTGCCAGCGATACGGCATACAGCTGGTACGACGACCTGGCCATGATCGAGTGGGAACCCTGGCATGATGCTGGCAGCAATCACGCCGTGCCCTCTCCCAACAATTTCAGGTATCTTCAGGTCAGAGGTCCCGAAAATCAAATTGAGGAAATTGACCTTACCTTTACGAAGACCGCTTACGGCCCTCTACAGTCCAGTCATGTTATTGATAACACACCTCAAATCTCAAATCCTACTTTGCGGTGTTTTCCAAACCCCTTCAACCCCAGAATTACCATTGAAGTGGACCTGACAAAATCATCAACCGTTTCCACCGAAACCATCATTGAAATCTTTGATCTGCGAGGACGGAAAATTCGCCAACTATTCCAGGGGAACCTGACTGCAGGCAAGCGTCATGGCCTGACCTGGAACGGACAGGACGACGACGGCCGAAGTCTATCCAGCGGAGTCTACCTTGTAAAAGTTCAACGAGGAGAATTAGGGGCTGTGCAGAAGGTCTCTCTGGTGCGCTGACATTGACCTGGTTTTATTCCAGACCAAACTCCAGGCGCGCTTTTTTGGTGAGACTGGCCACAATTAAGTCGTAGGAATGATCCACCAGTTCTTCCACTAATTCCAAAGATACCGATGCACCCGGCACCACACTGTTCCACAATTTTTTATTCATGTGATATCCGGGTGTAATGCCTTCATGGTCTTCTCTCAACAGGGCACTGCGTTCCGGGTCGCACTTCAGGTTCACAAATAGCGGGTTGTTTTCCCAGGACATGAGGGCAAACATCTTTCCACCCACTTTAAAAACCATCACTTCGGGGCCAAAGGGGAAACCTTCTTCAGCGCCGTGTTTGGTCAGGATATATTCTCGTAAAGGTTCCAGATGAGGATCCAGGTTTTTCGATGGTTCTTTCATTTTCCAGTCCTCTATTTTGGTTCCAGGTTTTGTACATCGCTGCAACAGTCGCTTCCCTGCACAAAGGGCTTGTGGGAAACGCCAGAATCATCCCCAAGACAGGAGCCGTCAAATACAACCACAAATGCTCCAAATGTCCGGAAACCAGAGCAAAAGTTCCCATCATCTCGGCAAGAAATTAGTTCATTTCCGTTATGAAATTTCCGTCTCTATTGGATCAGTTGGATTTCTTTACGAATTTGGTAAGAATGACAATCCGTTGGCCGCTCACTCTTCCTTCAATATGTTCTTCATTGTCTGCCACCAAAGAAATCCCGCGCACCGCCGTGCCGCGTTTGGCAGTAAACCCGGCGCCCTTTACCGGCAAGTCCTTTATCAGAGTGATAGTATCACCCGCTTCAAGAACGGCGCCGTTACTGTCCCGGTGCACGACTGTTGCCTGCATCCCATCAGATGAACCACCTTCGGCTCCCTGTTCCGCCCAAACCTGCGTTTCTTCATCAAGATAAAGCATACCTAGCAAATCCTGAGGCCAGCCTTCGTTCTTCAATCGGTTTAGCATTCGCCAGGCAAGCACCTGAACGGCCGGAACTTCGCTCCACATGCTTTCGTTCAAACAGCGCCAGTGGTTGCTTTCTGTCTTATCAGCGTCTTCTATTTGCTCCCTGCACACCTGACACAAATAAGCCGAATGATCTGCGTTTGAAGCGTCATGCGGACTCACACCCAATGCCGCCAATTCACTCGTTGAGTCGCACAATTCACATTTTGACCCACTGCGAGTTTGTAGAATTTCTTCTGTACTCATTTTCAATCCTTGGTTGTTTTAACGGGCTTTCCGCCAGGCAATTTCCGACGGCCCTTCAATGCGTGACCAAACTTCTTCAGGGTTTCCCTGCCCTTCAATTTCAGTCATTCGACCCTGCTTGCGATAATAATCGACCACCGGCAAACAAATTTTCTCGTGCAGTTCCAACCGGCGAACAATGGTGGTTGTTTCCCGGTCGTAGCTCCGTCGCGACTCGGTTTTTCCTCGTGAATCCAGCCGTTTGATCAACTCCAGGGTATTGCATTGAATATCCAGAGCGAAAGAAACCGATGAATTTATTCGACGCAACAAACCATCCAGAATATAAGCTTGCACCAGCGTGCGAGGGAAGCCTTTGAAAATAAACCCATTGGATTCCGGGTTTCTCTTAATTTTATTTTCAATCAGCTTAATAACTACTTCATCGGAAACCAAACCACCATCGGCATAAACAGTTTCCACCTTTTTACCCAGCGCCGTGCCCCTGGATATTTCATCCTTCAACATTTCACCGGTGGAGACATAAACAAGGTTGTATTTTTTGGCAAGATTTCGAGCCTGGGTGCCACGTCCCGCTCCCGGGTACCCCAATAAAACCACGTTAAACAAAACCTTACGAAGTTCCTGTTCCACCACATCTTCAAGCTTGGAGTTAATTTCCTCAATGGATCCCTCACCGGGTATGGAAAAATACAAGCCATTTTCTTTATAGAATCCAGCCACGGGGGCTGTTTTTTCGTCATATTCCTTCAAACGATTTTTGATGACCGCTTCGGTATCATCACTGCGCCCCGACGTTTTGGCTCTATTCAATAACCGACGCATTGATTCCTCATGGGAAACCTCAAGGCTCAGCAGACAAGTCAAAGATGTGTGCATCTTCAACAACAAGCCTTCCAGGATATATGCCTGAACCAGCGTTCGAGGAAAACCATCAAACAGAAATCCGGCCGCATCGGGGTTGGTTATTATTTTCTTCTCAATAATCTGAACAATGATTTCATCGGAAACCAACCCGCCAGCTTCAATAATGGATTTGGCAGCCAGGCCAAGTTCACTGCCGTCGGCAATTTCCTTACGCAGAATATCACCCGTGGCAATGTATACCAGATTGTGTTTTTTCATCAGGAGCTCAGACTGCGTTCCCTTACCTGCGCCAGGTGTTCCAAACAGGGCAATATTCAGCATGGAATCTCCTTCAAATGAGCGTTGCTCAGGGAGCGTCGCCCTTTTGGGTTTCAGATGTAGACCATCCGTTAACTTCAAAATTATCAAACGAAGTGGCCGCGTCGGCTTTTGTCCAAAGGCCCACTCCTCCAGGCTCTGATATTGAATAATCCAGCAATTTAATGTGCAGCTCATTATTAAAAAAACACTTAATTTGCCCGCCCATTTGCTCTATCCGGACAGAATGCCATTTATCCGGATCAACAGCCACTCTGGCACTGGCCAGTTCTTTCCTTACTCCGTCAATAACCTTATAAAAACGAAAATTGTCTTCCAGAGGATTCCAGCGAGCCACATAATAATTGTCCTTGTCCTTTACTCGCCAGACAATTCCACCACCCTGATCAATGGAGCCGGATCCTTTTTTTATTTTCACATTAATGGACCCGTCCAGGAAATTTACTTTATCGGTCCAGCACAAATTAAAGGTCCGTCCACTTCCCTGTTGAGTATCTTCCAGGACCAGAGCTTTCGAGGATCGCGTTTTGTCTGTTTTTATCTTCCAGACAGCCAAAGGGCCTTGTTGGTTTGTTCCCTCAATAAGCCAGCCCCTCGGCAGACTCCCCAACGGTGTCTCGTCAAACGACCAGGAAAACATAGTATTCAAACCCAGGTCTTCTCCGGAATTATAATCGCTCCAATGATCGGGATGACACCACAAAACAGCAGGAAAGCTCATCAAGAGGATTAACATTATTGATGCGGGTTTTGTTTGTCGTTTCATTTTTTGTTCCTTGTAAGAGTTTCAATATTCTATCTGCTGATACCATCACTCACAAGCTTTATGGCCAAAACCGCAAAAACGGTTCCAGCAATTCGGTTCAGCCAAATCTGATGCCGCGGGGATGAATTCAAAACACTTCCAACGCTTCCTGCCAAAAAAGCGATACCACCAAAAACCACTAGCGTCACACAAATAAAAACCAAACCCAGCCAAAATATCTGCAAACCCAATGGCCCGTTTTCCGGTGAAGTAAATTGAGGCAAAAAGGCCAAACAAAAAACCGTCACTTTGGGATTGGTAATATTCATTATTATTCCCCGGCGAAATAACTGAGCACCAGACAATTGGGGCGTGGTCCCTGAAAGACTCGATGCTGAAGCTCTGAAAGCAAGCCAGGCGAGATACAACAAATACCCAGCACCAAGTATCTTCACCAGGGAAAATATTTTTGGCGAAGCCTGAATAATTGCTGCCAACCCCAGAGCCACTGCTGTGGTGTGATAGATTAACCCCGTGCTTAAGCCAAGGGTAACCAATATACCGGCCCTTCTTCCATAAAGGGCCCCTTGGGTCATGACAAAAATGTTATCCGGCCCGGGAGCCAAAGCCAGCATCGTACACGTAAAAACAAAAGTAGCAAGGGCTTCAATGGATGGCACCGGACACTATCCTTCCGGTTATTCTGTGGTACTTTGAGAACTAAGCAACATGTCAATGTACGCCATTTCCAGGAGGTCATCCTGCTTGATGTTTAACTTCTGCATCAATTCCGTTGCAATGAATTCACCCTCTTCAGTGCTCTGATTTTCTTTCAATACAACTTCCAGTTCCACAAATAATCCCAGATTTTCCACTGAGTCCAAATGAATGCGCGTCTGGCCCACCATAAACAAATCCCGTGTTTTTTTAACCACTCCAATGACACCCAGAACTTCGCTGAGCACCGCCTCCAGATTTTCCGGATCAGGAGTTCGTATTATTGAATACCGTGAATGTTTGGGCCCTTTTCTATTGGATCGTTCATATTGAATAAGCTCGCCATTTCCCTCGGGAAAACAACGCAACTTCAACCGGCCTTTATTGACCGCAAAGAAGGTATCTTTCTGGTGCAGAACCTGGTGGCTGTCTGAAAGGGACTCAGCATGAATCCTGAATTCTTCCGGATTTGGTAAAGCGGCCTTGATTTCAATATTTGCGGGCATGCATTCCTCAAATCTTTCTGTTCGGTATTACTAAGTATGGTTTTTGGCTATTTATTTGAATCAATACCTGACGCCAAAGATAAGACAGCCAGGACAGAGCGCCAGTTTCGGGCCGTCATCGCAACACCCAGCACTTTTTCAACCTTGGCAGCCAGCTTTGAAGACCCAATCCCCTGTGGACAGTGCAAGTAAAACACCTTTCCCTTCAGTTCAAATTGTTCTTCGTTCTTTTTCAGTAATTTCAGTTTATGCCAATCCGGGTTCTCTGGCTTCGATTCTCCAAAAAACAAATGTAATGTTTTGGGGTCATTTTCCGCTTTATGAAAGGGGTTTGCATTCACCGCATCCTGAAAGTCGTTAAAAGGCAAAACCACAATTTGCGGGGAAACCTTACAACTCTTAATTACCGCGTCCCCAATAATCTGAGCCAAATCCCTGGGCTTACTTTCCGCTGATTGAAAAACAACATTGCCGCTTTGAATGTAAGTCTGCACTTCTTTCAAGCCAAGGTTCTCCAGAACAACAACCAGATCCGTCATGGGCAGGCGGTTTTTCCCGCCAACATTTATTCCCCTCAGCAAAGCAATATAGGTTTTCATAGCCACCGCACTCCCATTTTTATTGCCCGGCCAGGGAACTTGCGAGCCCTTCCATTTGTGCTCACAAAACCGGAACTTTAATTACTCTCTTTTCCTGATTTCCATTTTGACCAAAGCCTGCCATCTATGGCCACTAACCCAATGGCAATTATTCCCATGCCCAAAACATGAACCAGTTGCAGTTTTTCACCAAGAATAATCGTCCCAAACAACACAGCAGATACAGGAATTAAAAACGTAACCAACACCAAATTTGTGGCTCCTGATGAAGCCAAAATCTGGAAGTACAAAACGTACGCAACAGCCGTTGAAAGCACTGCCAAAACAACAAGGGCCACAACCACCTGAATGCCTGGTACAGAAATATTTTTAAAGCCGTCAAACATTAAGACAACCGGGAAAAGAACCAGCGCCGAAGCGCTCACTTGGCCTGCAGCCGCAATAACCGGATGAACTCCCTGTGCCTTAAACCGTCGACCATAGACTCCAGCAAACGAATAGGAAAGAGCGGCACCCAATATGGCTAATTGGGCAAATACTTTGACACCGAAACCATCAAAAACTGAGGAGCCAACCATCACAATGGTCCCCAAAAACCCAAAGATCGCGCCCAATAATTTGTTTTTGGAAATCTTTTCATCTTGAAGCCAAACGCCTGCTATAAATACAGTAAACAACGGGGCGGTTGAGTTCAGAATTGAAGCCAAACCAGAAGTAATGTGCGTTTGACCCCAGATTATCAGGGAAAATGGCAGAACATTATTAATCAGTCCCATTATTATAAACTGCCGCCAAAGACTTAAAGAAGTTGGCACCGCGAGGCCCTTATAAAAAACAAATATCCATAGGGTGACAGCTGCCAGGACAACTCTGAAAAGGACAATCAATAAAGTTGGCAACTCGGTAACAACAAGCTCAATTAAGAAAAAGGACCCGCCCCATAGTACTGAAAGGATAAATAGCATTATCCATTCTTTTATTCCCATTTTAGCTTCAATTGGCGAGTTCATTGAAACCCGGAACCTCTTTTCAATTCAGCTCTGTTACAATTAATCTTAACGATCAAGCAACTTGTCCGAGATGGTGGGCTCATAATTTTCGAGTTGATTAACCAACTGTTCAGGCGAATCATCTACGATAAGCATTTTGCGATGCGCCTCAGACACGAACCGATTGTCTACTGAGGAATTCAGGAATGTGAGCAACGAGTCGAAGTAACCCGCAACATTCAAGATCCCAACAGGCTTCGTATGCATACCCAGCTGGGCCCAGGTTAGAATTTCAAACATTTCCTCAAGAGTGCCATATCCACCGGGCAAAATGATGTAAGCGTCTGACAAGTCAAACATCTTCTGTTTGCGTTCATGCATCGAAGAAACAACATACTGTTCGGTTAGGTCCTGATGGCCAACTTTCCTAAACAGACTCTCCGGAATTACCCCAATAGCTTTCCCGCCATTCTCAAGTGTGGAATCAGCAACTTCACGCATAATACCAACGTTGGAACCACCGTAAACAAGAGTGATCTTCCGATTTGCCAGGAAATTTCCAAGTTCACGGGCAGCTCTACCGAAAGCTGGGTCTGTTCCCAAATTTGAACCACAATTAACACAAATATGATTTATCATTTCCTTCACCTTCCAGGAGCGTTTTTATCTGTGAAATGGCAGATTGGGTTTGTCCAGGCCGTGGAGCAATTTCCATGGATAGTAATATAAGGATTATTTTTTGTCGCGATTATATCAAGCTAATGTCGATATCCGGCCTGAGCTTTGTATCTCGTTCCGTGGGTTCCTGCAAAAATCGATCACATCAACCCCAACTGCTTCATCAGGGTCATCTGGTCGGATACAGTCCATTGCTCAACGATTTTTCCATCAGCCACGCGGTGCACGGCTATTTCCGGCCTCGTTATTGTTTTTCCCGACGGCTGAAGGCCATTCATTTCTCCCGTGAACGTGCCAGATGAAATGAAATGGGAAACGACCAGGTCTCCTTCAGCCACAGTGTGGACAATATCCTCTCTCATATCAGGGAAAGCCGCCCGGGCTTCAGCGACCATGTTTTTGAGGCCTTCTCGATCAGAATCGTCCCCATAAGCCCAATGGGAAACGTAGTTCTCCGAATACAGCTCATCGACTATTATCAGGTTTCCGCTGTTCCATACTTCCTCGTGGGCGCGAAGAACCAGAGCTTTATTTGCCTGAAGAGTCTTATGTTGTGCTTTCAATTCGGTCAATTCATCCTGAATCCCTTTGTCGAAACACCCATTTGCAAAAAAGCAAACGGTAGCAAGAAGGAGTACTGTCGCTAAAGTTTTCATGATCTCTCAACTTTCCGGAATAATTACATTATCGTGGATACATCGCATCGGGACCATTTTGCAAACCGATGAACAATGCGCTATGACTATGACGCAAAATCAGCTCGCAAAGATCGCTCGATAAGAAAAATTGTGTTGTTGCCGAAGATCTTAATTATGAGAAAATCTTTGACGGCGGAAAATCCGTTTATCAAACGAGCAATCCTTCATAAAGTTGGATTGCCTCTTCCTCAGATACATTCACCCAAAGGCCGCTAACCAACACCTCTCTGAGTTGTTCGGGACTGCCGATAATCGTGCTCTCCCTGCTCAATTCCTTTATGACACAATACTCTAAATCACGTAACGAACGGGTTTCACCTGACAAAATTCGAGCCACCACCAAGTGGTTTACGAATGACGCAACTGGATGTCGGTGCGAAAAAAAAATGCCCCAACTCACAATCGGATTGGCCATATTTCGCAAGTTCAAACCGATACAATGAGAAATAATCTCCATCTTTGAACACTTGCATGTGGAACTCACCCGGGCTTCGTTCCAAAACACGAAACATTCGCTGCCCATCTTGCCATTTGCCTTCAGACATGAGGACGGGGATCCGACACTACTCAAAGGAAAGGTGGCCACGTGGCGCTTTGCAATTTCACTCAGCAACTCAAAACCAGGTTCAACACCATACAGATCGAGAGCCTTCAGATAATCATCAACCATTTCACACGCAACACTTCGATCTCCGGTTTCTTACAGGTGGTTCGAACAACTCCCAAAACTCAGTTTCAGGAGAAAACCAAAATATTGTGCCATGAGAGATTGTAACTTGGTTGACAGGAACCAATGAATGCCGGCTATATTCATTCCGTTCTTGCCTGGTCATTGCCTGGCTCTTTCAAGTCATGGGTTGCCGGATAATGGTTTTCCAATTCTTCGGATCCGCACGCCTAATATCGCTAAGATAAATCTCATGATGAAGGCCTCTGCGCTTCTCGCCGTTTTCATCAATAAAGGTGTGCACTTTTTCTATCGTGGGTCCTTCTTCTGAAAATGGGCCAACATGCATTACTTGTGCAACCCGGCCTTCTTCAAATGTCTCATACCTTAAAAGCGACAATGATACCGGGTCTTTCTTGGCCTTAACCTGATCAATCGCCAGCTTCACCATTTCCTCGTTAATGAGATCTGGCTGCATTATCATCAGTGTCCACTTCCAGCTTGCTTTGTCCCCAACACTGAACGAAGACATGTCATCTGCCCACCAAAGCCCCTCAAGGGGCAAAACCCCGTAGTCGACACCAATTTCACCCTTTTTTGTCATGAATTTTAATGCATACGAAACCACATAAAGTGCTTCAACGGCATCTTTAAATTCCTGGGATGTATTTGGATTTCCTTCCCCGTCAATCATTAGGAAATTCATTGTTGGCACTTCTACAATTTCGACCAACTTTGCTGAAGGCTTGTACAGGTGTTTCAGTTTTTTCTTATAATCGACTTTGGTCATTTGAAATTCCTCTTCATGGGGAAAACGTTTTCTTGAGCGGCCGGCCACAGGTATTTTATTGCTTTGGTATTGAGAAGATCAGACTCAACCAGTTGTCAGACAATCATCAGGGTAAATGAAAAATTCAATTACTCCAGGATGGAAGTAGTCTGAGAATCTTCTGTATTTTTCACCTCTACCATATCTTGAATTTTGGGTATAAGAAGAATAAAAATAAAAATTAAAGCAATGACTCCATTAATAATACTGACTGCCGTAATTTTTAAAAAAGTAGTCCACACTTTTTCGCCAAAAAATCCAACTGCAGACCAAATGCCATAAACGGTCTGAATGAGGATGTAAATACCAAATTGCAGTTCAAAATTGAAAAACAATACAAGAGACAAAAATGAAGCAACCAACGACATATGACCAAGAATGTAAAGACTGAAACTGAGAACCTCAGCATAATTATACCTGGATTTCCTGAAAAGCCCCTTCAAAACCAAGGCCTGCAAAGGCAGTATTGCAAAAGTTATCTTGTTAAGGTGACGCATGATAAATTCATTTACTTCTATTTGGAAATCCATCTTTGAAGGACTCAATAAGGCATCTGGTTCAAAATGACCCATATTCGTTTTTTGGATGATCAGGGAATAAGTAACCATCATTAAGGCTACAGCAGCCAGACAATACCGAAACGGCGACACATAGGCAATACGTTCGCCAGCAACATAACGCTTGGCCACTTGCCCGGGGTTTCGCGAAAGATCTAAAATTGTTTTGGGAACAACTGAATCTAAATTGAAAAAATGGCCCATGGCGTTTGAAAATAGCTGCCGAATATTTAGACGTTCTGTAGACGAATTTTGACCACAGGTTACGCAAAATGGGCCTGATATTTCAGAACCACAGTTAAGACATTTTTTTTTCATAGAGATACTCATTCAACTCGCCATTTCTTGAATTTGAGAGAAGCAACCCAACCTACTGCCTGCCCAAAATTTTGACAATTCTATTGTAAGTAACAAGGGCCACCAATTCTGAATCTCCGCCAGTTGTATTTACAAACTGAACGACTACTGCATCAATGTCCTCGTGATATCGGGAAATACTTTGGTATCCCAGCAACCACCCCTTATGTCCGTATTCATAAATAGAGGAATAAATGGCCTGTTCATCGTCATTCAGCAATGAGCCGTCATTCAGAGCTCTCAGGAATACGCTGACATCCTGCGCTGTGGCAACCATTGCCCCACCGGGTGCCACAAAATCAACTTCTTTAAAATCCACTTCATAAGGATGGTGGTATCCACTGACGACGTCTTCCAATTCCACCTGATTGAGCAAGCCATATGTGTGAGTAAGCCCCAAGGGGATTAGGATTTCCTCTTTGATGTATCGCTGATGGCCATATCCCAATACCCGGTCGAGAATGTCGCCAATCAACTGGAAGTTTGTATTGGAATAGTGATGGTCGGTATCCGGCTTGAAATCTGCCGGCTTGTCCAAGACCAACTCTAAACGCTCATCTGCGCCAGATGGTGGATTTGCCCAATCGAATTCACTATGGTCGGTGTAATTGGGAATACCACTGCGATGCTGAAGCATCATTCTCAACGTGATCTGGTCGGAATATTCAATTCTGCCCGCAAGTTCAGGCAAATGATCGGCCAGGGTGGCATCAAGCGACAGACGCCCGTCATTGACCAATTTGGCCGCAGCAGTGGCTATATATAGCTTGCTGAGGCTGGCAATTTTAAACAATGACCTAGGGTCGGCCGGTACTTGATTCGCCCGGTCCTTCCAACCAGCGGAATAAAAAGCCGGAGCCTTACCTTCCTGGTCGACACAAACAATAATACCATCCAGTTCATGGCCAGATGCATCATCGACTTGTTCTTGCACTGTATCTGGTAATGGCGCCATCCATGCCAGTATCCCCTCCCATGGGGGGAACACGACGATACAGATTATCCCCACAATGGGCATGACTATTCTTAGGATTCTATTCGCACGCTTCATTTTCAAAATGTGATGTCCTTTCCAGGCCACGTCAGCGGCAAGGGCACGACACTTGCCCAAGCAAGTGGTGTGAGTTGTGTAAACGATTGTTAAGAGTCCCCACCCCGATAAACCTCCACCAATACCTTACTATCAAACATGGCCGCCGGGGAAATGACCTTTTCATCCTGTGGAGGATTACCGTTCCAGCGTTCATCAATTTTTTTGCGAACCACCGGGGAAGACAGGTCAAAGTCCCTGAGTTCCTGTAACTCTCCTATTCTCACACCCAAGCCCTGATAATAAATTTTCCACACCAATTCGGAGCAATAAATCCGATCGTCGCTCCACTCAAAATACAGATCATAGTTCTTTCCGGCATAACTCTCACCCACCACCTTCATGCGTTCAAGTGCCTGGGGAGTCAACACTTTCGAAGCATTGGACAAACGCTTTACAACATATTGGCCATTTTCTCCCCGGGCAATCCATTCCTTTAGCGGAGTTGCTTTTACGGGCGCAACGGCCTCAAACACGACAGCCTGGTCTTCACGGATAAATACGATTCCCATGTGGCTATATTTTGAATTAGTTGCCAACTGAATAGCTTGGCTTTGGGATGACCTTGAAGTATGGAAAATTATATCGCCGTTTACAGGTTGATATTCTGACTCTGCATTGCACCCCAAAGACAGCAACATCAAAATGAAACAACCGGCGGTCAAGATTGCCTTAAAAATACTGTCCTCCCTGGAGGCGGGCGGAAAACCCAATGCTGAGCCATTACTTCAACAATTCACGAGCCCTGTCCAAATCATCAACCCCAAAAACAAATTGATTGTTCTCTGCCGGGTATCCGAAATTAATTCCAATTCCATTTTCTGCAAGTGTCTTGCAAATATTCCCAAATGAACCAGGCTTACCGGTGACGCCTTTCTGGTCTTTATTGAGAACAAAAACTTCAGACACATCTCTGATTTTGACTTCCGAATTTTCCAAAACATGACAGGCAGTCGTCACGTCATCAACTAAACAATGAATAACCATTTCCTCATCATTAGTTCCGAAGCACAGACCCTCAATGTTAACACCGGAGGCTCCCAGCATTTCGGCCATCAATGCCAGCTCGTTGGTATTTCCAGTCAGCTCTACACAAATATCCTTCATGTCCAATTCATCCCTGATTACAGTGACTGTACTTGGGCAAAAAACACCCGCTGGATCATTCAGTCATTTCCCGTCACTCAAAATTGTACCCGCCCTCATAGTTGCACATGAACCATGTTGTAAAAGCGAAAAAGACCTACAATTTTGATTTGCAGAATCTCCTTCTTACTAAAATCATTCCGGTCAGGCACTTTTGAAAGCATTGGGTAGTCTTCAATGACTTTGATTGTATCTACCCAAGTCCGAAGATTGGAAGCTCTTTTCAGATGCCACTTAATAAGGGCATCCATTCTGCTGTTTTTTAAGATATCCCTGTTCGTCCCCCATGCAACAAACCGTGACATCGAATCAAAGATAACATGGGAGGCCGGATAAATTTCAGCAAGTTTACGGAAGAGCGTTTCGACCTCCTGCTTTTCAAAGTAACACAGCACCCCAGCAGCCGTGAACATAATTGACCGTCCGTCTACCAACTGGGAAATGTCATCGATCCAGGTGAAATCAAAAATTGATTTGGCGATGGTCAATTCTCGTTCTGAATCGGGGATTAGCTTTTGCCGAAGTGCGACAACATCCGGAAGGTCGATATTGATCCACAGAGCAGACCCGTCATCAATTCGTTGAAAAGAAGTGTCCAAACCTGCACCAATGTTAACAACAACCGCTCTGGAATTATTCGTAAGAAACTCTTTTACAATGTTGTCGAAGTTGTAGGCACGGATAGCCCACACACCTTGATGATCTGCCGCCGGCCCTTTTTCAATCTTGGAAAAATCATAGTCTATTCTCTCAATTATTTTTTTAGCACTGGGGTCGTATACGATGGGATGGCGTTTCCCTGTCTCAAAAGCTCTTGCCCACAGAGGCAACATCAAAGTCTCCTGAACTGCACCCAGCTCGACCTTGTTTGCCTGATTATTCATAGAATCTCCCGACCCATCATTGTTTGGGTTGTGCCCACGAGAATGTCGCTGGGTGCTTTTATACAAAAACAACCAGCATTGTTCAACCTAAAACACATAAATTTCCAGTGTTTAATCAAAATTATGACCACATATTGAACCAGCGACATTCTTTTGGGCACAACCCGGATTTTGGATGCCATTGGCAAAAAGCTGCTGGCACGGTTGGCAAGTTTGGAGAAATAGCTAGTTTTACTTTTTCTCCAACTCAACAAAAAATGGAAATTTGAAACCATCACCAACGGCACTTGCTTCGCCGACAAACTTTCCTTTGTGGTGTCTGAGCATTAATGAAATGTCATATTCCAGATTACGAGTGTCCCGGGTTTCTATTTTTCCGGCAAAACTGCCACTCAGGGTTCGGTAAGAAAATCTTACGCCATGAACGATAGTGTCAGGTTGATCAACATATCTTGGGTAAGCCAGTGTTTGAGCCGGTTCATCATTAAGTCTGACTTCGACACTGTCTTCGTTGGTAAAATTCAGAATCAAAGGGATCTTTTCCGTATCTGTCTGGATACTGCCTTGCCATTTTCCAGCCAATTTTGGAGTAACCGCAAACTCACTTTCAGGCGAATCGGCCGCCTCCATGGCTCCAATGAATTCCATTGCCGCACCCAAGAACCCTGGCTCCAGGAGATCCATAATTTGCATCACGTTCATCATTGACTGGCCACCTGAAGCGTTCACCAGACAGGCAATAGCGGTGCCTGTCTCCGGTTGTAAGAGCAACATTGAGTTTGCGCCGGCTATCCGGCCATCAGAAATCAGGATTGTCTTTCCATTAAGTTCAAAAGAGCCCCATCCGTGGCTATACCTGTTATGACTGGGAAGTTCAGGGTTATCAGTCTCATGAATTTTGGCCAAAGCTTCGTTCCCAATTATTTTCGAATTAGCACCCATTGGCTCCAGGAGATGGAGCTGGGCATAAATAATTAGATCTTTAATACTGGTATACAATCCACCCCCGCCTTTGGGTCTGAAATCGATATTCCCATGGAGAAGTATTCCGTTCTCATCATAGCCTTTGGCCAATTTGGCTCGGTGACTGGAATCAAGTTCAACGGCAGAGTTGGTCATGCCCAGGGGTTTGAAAAACTCATATTCCATGAAGTCCGAAAATGTTTGCCCTGTTACTTTTCCGATCAACAATTCAGGATACGCAAAGGAAAGGTTTGAATAATTGAAAAACGTCCCAACCGGGAACATTACTACGCCATAGCGGGAAACCAATTCTTCGGTTGATAGTCTGGGTAAATTTTTACTGGTATTGGTCGACTGAAGGTATAAATGGCTTATGCCCCCTGTCATCGTCATCAGGTTTTTTACTTTTAGTTGATCGGCAGATCTGAAATTCCTGTTCGGTGCCAAGTCACCCAGATATATGGATACTGGATCATTAAGTCGAATCTGGCCACGATCCACCAGGAGGGTCAACCCGGTGGCGGTTATCGACTTTGATAGAGAACCTACAGCATAAATGGTATTGATGGTTGCAGGAATCTGATTCTCCCGGTCAGCCCAGCCGAAGGCTTCTGACCACAATATTTTGCCTTCGCGCATCACGCCCACGGCAAGGGATGGAATTTCACCATTTTCAACACTGGAAATGATTCCGGCCCGTAAGTCGTCAAACAATACGTTCCGTTCACCTTCCGTTTTTTGTTCAGCCTGACCGACAGTAATCGCCGGAACCAATAACTGAATCAGAACAATGAAAAAGAACTTTAGCGGCAGTCGGCCAAATGTTGTTGACTTCATGTATTTCTCCAATGGTTAACAAATGATTGCTATTAATTGGACGAACCAGCATGGATTTGGTTACAAAAAACAAGACAACTTTTTTTCAATGCCTGCCGTTTACATTTTGTGAATACATCACCTCTGAGTTTTTGATAGCAGAATTACCCAACCAATAGTAGGATAAGAATCTTGGTTTAATAGTGATTTGACTGATTTTTGGCTCAGCAGTCGTTGGACCTTAAGAAGGGATTTTCGTGGCGCAGTTATTTCAAATCGGTTCATTCATAATCTCCCCCGATCTGAACCGAATAGAGGACCCTGTCAGCATAGCCCCACCGACGCAGGTCGAACCCAAAATCATGGATGTTCTTGTATGTCTGCACGATGCTGTCGGTGAGGTTGTTAGCCGAGAACAGATACTTGAACAGGTTTGGGGCGAAACAATTGTCGGCGACGATGTTCTGACCAGAGCTGTTGGACATTTACGCAAAACTTTGGGTGATGACCCCAGGCAACCTCAATTTATTGAAACTATCCCTCGACGTGGATACCGTTTACTCGCGGATTCTGTCAGTATTCCAGATCAACCAACTTTTGTTCCGGAAGCAAAAACCGAGTCTTCCGGTACAGGCAATAAAAAGCATTTTCGGAGGCTTGTTGCAATAATATTCATTTTATTGGCCGCAACACTTTCAACTGTCGTTTTCCAGCAAAGGTTGGCCATAGCTAACCGCGTGGTCGTCCCCACTCGAGTTTTTCCAGTTACAAGTTTTGCCGGTAAAGAAGTGGATCCGGCAGTTAGCCCTGATGGGCTGCAGGTTGCCTTTTCTGCTCGCTTGTCAGAAACCGGCCCCTATAACATCCACATCACTGATCTGGAAAGTGGCCAAACCAGGCAATTAACTTTTGCCGACGCCAACTGTCAACATCCGGAATGGTCCCCCGACGGACTTAGCATTGCCTATACCAGCGAAGGCAAGAACTGTGGCTTTATGGTTATTCCAGCCGAAGGTGGGATACCGAACCTGATAACACCCTGCGGTCATTTTTCTGAACACACCATGGCATGGACCAATGATTCCAAAAGCATTATTTTCGCCCATGAAGACGATCCAAGCTCAACGACCAGCCTGGTGATATTTGAATTGGCCACTGGCGCCACCAGGCAACTTACCCACCCAAGTGCGGACCATGCTGGCGATTTTGATCCAGCGGTTTCCCCATTGGGTGACACCGTTGCTTTTATTAGGGTCCGTACGAATGGTGCCCAGGACATTCATATCGTACCCCTGGCAGGTGGAACGGTCGAGCGACTTACTTTCGACAATCAGGCCCTTACGGGTCTGGACTGGACCGAAAACGGACAACACATTATTTATTCTTCTCAACGGGCAGGGCTGTTTAGCTTATGGCGTATTTCCGCCGAAGGTGGATTGCCACAGCTGGTGCTTGGGGGCGGCAACAAAATCAAAGATCCTTCAACAGCCGACCGTGTCAGTATGGTCGCTTATGAAAACTGGATTTACGAAACAAATATCTGGCGTCTTCCCTTACTCACACCCGAAGAAGGTCAAATTCGAAAACCTGAACGCCTGATCCATTCAACGCAATGGGATTTGCAGCCGGCCTTTTCACCTGATGGTCGATCGGTGGCCTTTGTTTCCACGCGAAGTGGTGGCTGGCAAGTGTGGCTTGCCGAGGCTGATGGCGGCCATCCTCGACGGTTAACTAATTTTGCCGATTCGCGAGTTGGTAGTCCCAGCTGGTCGCCTGATGGAACCCGACTGGCTTTCACGGTGCTGGTTGACGGTCAATCAGACATCTTTGTTATACCTGTTGACGGTGGTGATGAATTCAATGTCACCAACAATCCGTTGGATGAATTGTCTCCATCCTGGTCTGCCAACAATGACCGTATCTACTTTACCTCTCGTCGTTCAGGCAACTGGGAGGTTTGGCAAGTGGCTCTTGAAGACGGCGAGCTAATTCAGATTACCGATAGTGGTGGTCTGGTCGCCCGCGAATCCCTGGATGGAAAAAATTTGTATTTCAACCGATCCGGTTTGCACGGATTGTGGGAAATGCCCTTGAGCGGTGGGCAACCCAGGCAGGTCCTGACAGACCTTTCCCTTTGGGATCATGGAAATTGGGCTGTGGCCGAGACGGGAATTTTCTACGTTGATCAGGATTCCACCGGCGCCAGAGGTCTTTCCTTCTGGGAACGTACGACCGGACAAACCATGCGACTTGTTTCTGCCGATTCACTCAGTGGACAGGGAATATCAGTTAGTCCGGATGGCCGCTGGCTGGCCTTTTCGCGCTTTGACCGCGCCGAGTGTGATATCTTTGCCGCAGAAGGTTTACGTTAGGTTTTTAGTAGCCATATTCCCAAATAACAGACCTATCGGGCAAACCTCGGCCAAATTACAGCCAAACCTCGGCTTAACCTAGGCACAAAAACTTTGTCAACAACGTAACCATTCGTGCGCCAGGGGCAGAATCCATTTGCCCCAGCGATAAAATATCCACAGTGGAGGTTACGATGAGATCCCTGTTAGGTTGGATGCCGGTTTGTGTAGTTTTATTTGCCTTTTCTCTTATTTGTAATAATGCCCAGGCCTCAGGGGTGTTTGTCCCGGCAAAAACCGTTGAGCCTGTAGTCCTTGACGGAAATCTGGACGACAAAATCTGGCAGGAAGCCATCCAATATGATGACTTTATCACTGCCAGTCCTGATGTTGGATTGAAACCAGCTCAATCTACCGTTGTGCAACTGGCTTATGATACAACCAACCTGTATTTTGCCATCCGGGCGTTTGATTCAGAGCCGGCCCTTATCAAATCGGCTTTAATGGGCTGGGATTCTCTTTACTCGGGAGATTATGTTGGTGTTTATGTGGACGCCCTGAATGATTCGCACGGTGCCTGGTGTTTTGTCGCCAATGCTCACGGCTCTCAAGGCGACTGCCTGGTTGGGCCCAGTGGCGATATGGATGTTGCCCCTGACAATACATGGCAGACAGCAGCCATGCGGGATTCCCTGGGCTATACCGTTGAGATGGCCATCCCATTACGCAGTTTACGGTTCCCTGAAGGACAAAAGGTCCAAATGGGAATTGGTTTCGAACGGCACATAAGTCGTCGTACCGAATACTCGTATTATCCTGAATATCGACCTTATCGGGGAACAATTCCTTCACAATTGGCTCAGGCTGAATACGATGGGTTACAATGGGAACGAACCTGGGAACTTTTGCCTTCCATCGTTCATACCGAACGCACGACCCGCCAGGGTGATGAACTTGTCCGACAAGATGATATATCCGGTACCCAAATTGGATTAACCAGTAAAACTGGAATTACGCCCACCATGACGTTGGACCTGGCCATTAATCCTGACTTCAGTCAGATCGAGGCTGACGCAGGACAAGTGGATCTGAATCTCCGATCATTGGTTTTTTACCCCGAAAAACGTCCCTTCTTTCAGGAAGGCAGCGACTACTTTAAAGTGGCGGCCACATCTGCCAGTGGCTTTGCCTCAGTAGTCCATACCCGACAAATAATTGACCCGCTAGTAGGTCTGCGTGTAACTGGAAAAGCTGGTCCAAAAAACGCCGTTGGAATAATATACGCCGAAGATGAGGCTCCCGGTATCTTGGACGACAGTGGCAAAAGAGCAATATTCGGAATCGCCCGCTATCAACGCCAAATTGGTGATGAAAGCTACTTCGGGGGTATATACTCCAGAAGAGACTATCGTGGGCGAGAAAACCAGGTTGCCGGTGTTGATGGTGTATGGCGAGTTTCCCAGTCCAACTCCCTTCAAGCCAATTGTCTAATCTCCAGCACCAATGAAACGGGCATCTCGAATACCAACCGCGCCCACCACGTGGCCGGGTCCTGGCTATACCGTACTCGCACAAATTTTGTCCGAATACGAACTCATGATATTTCGAAAAATTTCGATCTCGATACAGGGTTTATGCTCCGCGATGGAAATTCCTATTTCCAGCCTTCGGTGCGGAGATTCTTTTATCCGGAAAGCTTTATTCAGAAAATTAGAGTGGGTTATTGGAGTTACATTATGAAAGATAAATACGAGGACTCCACCGAAAGTTGGCACAACTTTTTTGTCTGGTTTGATATGCCACGATCTTCCACCGTTGGATTTTATAAGTTCTTTGGCAATGAAGTTTTTGGTGGAGGAGATTTCGATGCTGATGGCTTTTATGCTACAGGCCGGAGTCAGGTAACCAAAACTTTGGGTTTATCAGTAGGATACCGCAGCGAAGGAGAACCCCGGTTCCTTCAGGAAAACCCTTACCAGGGCAACCAGCATACTTCATGGGCAGGTTTGACATTCGAACCCGGCAAACACATTAAAACGGAATTGGATCTTAGAAAGCAGACTTTCACCCGCCATAGTGACGGATCTCAAATATTCGATGATACCCTCCTGAGGTTTAAGGCCATCCTTCAAGTAACTCGCTGGTTCTCCCTGCGTGCAATTCTGGATTATCGCGAAACTGATGAAACGGGCGAGCCCCTGAATCAAAAAATCCAGGGCGAATTTCTGGCCAGTTTCAATTATTTGCCAGGTACGGTGATTTATGCCGGTTATGGCTCAATATATCGGTCAGGTGCCACCCTTTCGGAGGAAATGAATCCGCAGCGTAGCAGCGATATGTTGGAAACCGGTCGCAGCATATTCTTCAAGGCATCCTACAACTGGAGGATCTAGATGATGACGATTACCCGGAGTGTCAGCGCGTTCGTTCTGTGTCTCGCAGTGTTGCCGCTTTGCGCTACCGCTGGCGCACCGAAGCGATTGA
>JAAEOA010000189.1 GCA_024223715.1 bacterium
AATTCGCCATAGCAGCTCCAATCATAAGCGAGAGACTATTGCCTGGTCCAAAAGGCGGCAGTCGAGTGCAGAGCGCCTCGCCATATTTCTGGGTTGGCGGAACTGTATCAAATGCAGGCGGGAGAAGAATCCACGTGGGCCGACCCCAGCGATGGCCCGAGGCATGTACAACCATCGGTTGACCGTTGAAGAGGTTTTCAGGGAACGGATATTTCGTGATCACATAGAGTTACCTGATCGTTGGTCGGAATATTATGGCCGAAAGGTGGTGACACGATCTTTGCCTAAAAACAATTCGCATGATCTTGCCTACGCTCGTTAGGAAATAACAAAGGTCTACTGGCTTAATCTTAGAAAAGAAAGAGCGACATTTTCTTGGGCACAACTAAATATTACCGCACCAAAACCAACTTCTGGGTCCCTTCAAAACCCTTGGCGGTCATGCGCAAGAGGTAAGACCCTGATGACAGATTCTGCCCGTTGTCATCTGTTGCCTGCCAAACAAAACTATGGCGCCCCGCTGGCAAAACGGTCTGATCATCTGATTCCCATACCTGTCGTCCAGCCAAATCATAAACCCGGAACTGAGGCGAACTGGCTTCGGGCAGGCTGTACCAGATGGTAGTCAAGGGATTAAACGGATTGGGACTGGCATTTTCCAGGGCAAAAGTCCTGGGAACAGATGTTTCATCCACCGGGCTAAGGTCCTGACTGTAGCGCAAACGAACGCTGTACCAGCCAGCTGAATAATCATTCTGATACTCAAGTTCCCAGACCCCGTTAGTCAGCGGCGCAAGAGTATCATCAAGGGTTCCGAACTGATGAGGGAACATCTCCTGATAGTGAATGATGTCGAAATAATCTCCATAATTCAAGTCTGACTCATCGAACCCATCCAGAAAGTCCAACTTAAGAGTGCCCCCTTCAAGAAAAATGGATCCGCCCAAAATTAATTGGTCGTATGCCAAGGGGTCAGCCGAAGTGCCGCCAATGTGAATCAAAATCGTCCCCGAAGATGTATCCACATGGTCGAGGACCATCGCGCCAGATGAATTTTCCGGTCCAGGGGAAATGATGCCTGAATTTACAAGATTACCTTCATAATTTCCCGTGCCCTCATAAACACCGCTGGAATGCAGATAGCCGGTGATGATTCCGTTGTTTATGATGTGTCCCGTACTTGAAAAATCATTGTTGTGACTGATAATAATTCCGTTATTTAGCAAAACTCCCTGATAAACAGCAAGGTGCCCGTGCGACTCGATGCTCCCTGATGAAGAATTATAATAGTAGCCCGAATTCCATAACCTGCCGTTAGACTGGATACTTATTGTGGCATGATTGGAGAATTCACCTTCCTCAAGAATAAGAAACCAGCCGCCGCCGGCATCACCACCAGAGCCCCGACTGCCTCCGGGGCCGCCATTTCCACCGATTCCACCATTGCCTGCAGCCCAACCACCACCGCCGCCGGCACCACCGCCACCACCGCCACCGCAACCACCACGACCAGCGATGCCTCCATCTCCACCATTTCCACCAATTTGAAGATTTTTATTGATGTAGATGTAGGCCGTTGTCTCCCGTACTTGAGTGGAACCATCGTCTCCATAAGTTCCTGTATATCCTGTGCCTGCATTTTCGCCATGGCCGGCTCCGCCATTGGACATAACCTGGACAAATCCCTGAGGACCACTGGAACCACCGCCACCACCGCCACCGTGACTGATTCCATCTTCACCGGCCACACCAGTTATACCGCTTCCAGCACCTCCGACTCCGTCGCCATCATCACCGGCTGCAAAACCGGGCCAGTTGGCAAATCCGCCATCGCCACCGTCGTCGCCAGAAAAACCCGTGCTTCCCGATCCGCCAATACTTCCCGGATCGCCCCCCACCTGCAGGGTCCATCCCCAGGCCAGAGTTACATTAGCCGATACCTGCCAATTTCCATTTCCCCCGTCACCACCATGGCCTCCCGAACCACCACGACCACCAGTGCCTCCGGTTCCGCCATTTCGGGTTGATGCATTGCCAGATGGTTCCCCTGCACCTCCGGATGAGCCAACATTTCCCTGGATTCCCACGCCGCCAGCTTCGCCGTGTTGACCCAGTTGATTTGTTGATACGGGAAATTGGGAATAGGCGGGAAATGCTAAAGCAACTAGTGAAAGAATAACCAGTGCAGCACGGATAGACATGACGGGCTCCTGTTTTTGAACTATTTGTGTTTCGTTTGAAATTACAATATCAGTTAGGAGATGTTTTGCCAAGATTCTTCAGGTTTAGAATAATAATCCAGATCAATTAAACAGGAACCGTAACCCGTAAAATAAGAAAAACCATAACCAAACTCAGCGCATGCTTAATAAGAATAGCAATCATTCGTCCCAAAAAAGCGTAACCGCCAATGCGCAAACTGGGCTCCAGCCGTTGCTCGTTATAATACTCGCCACCCACCGCCCCGGCAAAAGCACCCACAAAGCTGCCCAACACCGCTCCAAGAATTGGAAAAACCTGATTTCCCAGAGTGGCCCCCATTAAACCACCCACAAAAGCCATAATAACACCTGATTTGGAAGCGCCTTGTTGTGCCGCGTAGAATGTTCCCACCAGGAATTCAATCAATTCACCAAACAGGGCAATTCCCAGCAAAACCAGCAGCAGCTGCCAGGTAATGGGATCAAACCCTGTTGCCAGGGCATAAATAGCAGCCAGACCAATGACAATAAAATTGCCACCAAGACCCAGGTAAACAAAAAGAGAGGCCGTTACCAAAAGCAGGGACCAGAGGAAAAAACCAAACCACTGGCCCACTGTCTGCAAAACTTCCATGGAGGTCAGTGACCTGGGTTGAAAGTTTTTTCACCCGCGTTGACTGCAAAAGGAAGGGTATTTTCCGCCGGGGGAAGAGTGCAGTTGTAGCGCTCGGGGTTATAGTCACAAAGAGGGTTGTAGGCGTAGTTGAAGTCCAGGTTAACCAGGCCTTCTTCGTCAACAGTGATATCCAGATACCGACCGCCGGGATATACATCTTTGCCACTGTTGGCGTCAAAAAATGGCAGCCACAGATAATCGCCGTTTGAAGTGTCTACTGGTCCAAAAACTTCCAGGGAATGCACCTTGTCATTCCATTGGAATTTTACAAGGCCCCGGCGCAGATAATTAACAATCTGGCCTTTCTTTTTGACCAGACTGACTGTATCGGAGCCGGCTTCGGCAATAAAAGGAGTTTTGAAACGCATTTCAGGGAAAGGAAAGAAATAGTTCAGTCCTTCAAAGTCTTTTATCTTTTCAACAGGCAAGGGGGAGCGGGAAGAATCGCTGAATTCTTCATTCTTTTCGATGCGCATTTCCACCAGGGAGATTTCCCAGCTCTCGTGTTCGGCTTCGTCCATGACCAGACTTTCGGGAATATCCTTATCGGAGGAGCCACTACAGCCGGCAAACAGAGCCAGCATAGCCAGAATAAGCAGATACAAATTTGAAACCCGGAAAATTGACATTTTTCTCTCTCATTGATCGAAGGGAATGAAAAGGGCCCGTGAAGGGAAAATTGCAGCCCCCACTCAGAACTTCTATTCGGTACGTATAATAGAGACCTTTACCAGGAACCTCTATAGACAAGTTGCTTTCAGCCTACAATAATAACATCTACGGGTTCCAGTTTCAAAACCCGGGTTTGGGGGTTATCTTGGTCAGGACCTTCCCAACCCACAGGAGTTGCCTTGAGTATCAGTGAAGAAAGCCTCACCCCTCGATTTGTCGGAACTGCTGAAAAACCCCGCCAACCCGCCTTTCCCCTAGTGGAAGTGGCTGTTTTCCTGGCTGCGGTTCTGGGCCGAATGCCGGCCCTTGGGGCCTGGTGGAATTTGGATGACTGGGGCCTGCTCGGTCGTGCAGCGGGCCTCATTCAGGCCGACAACAACTTTCCCGCCCGAATTATTAGCCAACAATGGTACTGGGATATTACCTGGCCTCTTTTTGGAACCCATGCCGATCCGCATACCTGGCTGCGTCTGGCTCTGCACGGAACAGGAGCAATATTGGTCACTCGTCTGGCCCGTCGGGCAGGCCTGAACCCCCTGGGCAGACTAGTTGCCGGATTGATGGTTGCCGCCACACCTCTGGCTTTCACCCCCTTGTATTGGGCCGCAGGAATTCAGGAAATACTGGCCGCCGTTTTTGCTCTCGCAGCTCTGGACCGGTTTTTGGCTGGGAATAGAAAAGGACTGTTTTGGGCCACCGGTCTGGCTGCTGTTTCCATTTTGTCCAAAGAATCAGGGCTCTTTTTGCCCGTTGTTTTTCTGGTCATGGTTCAAATTCTCCCCGGAGTTTTTCAGGCCCGGCGTAAGCTTGCCCTTGGGCTGAGTTTCGCTCTGCTGCTGCTGGCCATTCTGGAAAGTGTTTTGGTATTTCGTCATTTTGGTACCGGTCCTCAGGAGCCTTATGCTCTGGCCTCGGTGTTTCAAATTGGAAACAACCTGGGCACAATGGGCTGGTGGATGCTCTCTCCCGGTCCCCTGCTTGCAGAAACTCTGTTGTGGCCCCAGGCTGCCGCCGGAGCCATGCTGTTTGTCTTGTGGACCGTTTGGGGTATCAGTCAGTATCAGACTGGTAAAAAATTGCCTTTATTGACTCTGCTGGCTGCCCTGGGTAGCATCGCTCCCGGTTTGCTTTTGGCTCGTCAAATGCATCCCTATTTGGGCTACCTGGCCATAGGCGCCGGTGCCTTGGCTCTTGCTTCACTTCTTCCCCGGCATTGGAAACCCTCCAGTCCGCTATTGGTTGGTCTGGCAGTTCTGGCTGCCACCTGGGGATTTTTCAGTATGGATACCCGCCTCAACCAAAGAGATGATTCGGGACTGCCTGCCGATCCTGTGGTTCAGGCCACCAGCCTGTCCTGGGAAATTTGCCGGTTGTTGCCTCAGCTGCCCCTGGAACTCAGTAAGTTTGAAAAAAAAGCCGTCACTTTCCTGCAAATCCCCATGACCGGCCAGCAATTGGAAGCCGCCGACCAACTGGGTGAACGCTGGGTGGCTGGCACCCGAACTCACGAAAGCATTGGCGGATCCCTGGGTCCGCGGTTGATTCTGGGCAACGACACCCAGGTCGATTGGGTCAATGCCCTTTTTAACAGTCCACCTCAGGCCATGGTTCTGTGTGAAATGGGTCCGGGCTTTAAGCACTGGGGCAATACTGCCAACGCCACCATGTACGCGGCACTGGCCGATGTTGGCATGGGTCGTTTCGAACGCGCGCATAAACATTTTCTACGAGCGGCAGCTCTCAACGAAAAGACCATTGCTTTTGCCTTCGACCCAACCCAAATGGCTGTTTCCGTGGAATTGGTTCTTGCTCGCAAAGAAGAATTTATTGATTGGACGGTGGGGCTGCTGGGGCCCGATCATTCGGTCACCGAGGTTGGCGGAGTGCAGGATATTTTCCTTCAGGTACTAAGCGCTGCTTCGGGCATCAGCCTGGAAGAATTAACTGCCGAAAGCGCCGTTCTCATTAAAGAACGAATAGTGGAAAAGACAAAACCTGAATAAGGAGTTTCAAGTGAACAACTGGACCAGCTTCGCTGATACTGCCCTCGGACCATGGACTGCAGGGCAACTCATTGTTGCCTTTGCTTTTCTGGTCGGTGGTTTCATTCTGCGAGTAATTTTTAATGCCATTGTAGCCAACCGCCTTGAAGTGGCTGCCAAGAAAACCAAAACAAAAGCCGATGACATGGCTGCAGCTGCCATTTTCTCACCACTGGGCCTTATTATTCCCGTTGTAGGAATCTTTTTTGCTGTACGCACTCTGCTTAGCATTCAAGCACAGTGGGTGGAATATTCAGATATTACCTTTCGCATCGTCACTATTTTGGTGCTGACCTGGACCGGGTTTAAAATTCTGGATGCCATTGGTGTATTCTTTGCTGAACTTTCCAGCAAAACCACCAGCAAACTTGACGATCAGCTAATACCCCTGGTTCGAAAAGCAGCCAAAACGTTCCTCTTTATTTTGGCGTTTATTTTGACCGCTCAAAACCTGGGATACTCGGTTAGCGGTCTTATTGCTGGTCTGGGTATTGGTGGTCTGGCTCTGGCCATGGCCGCGAAAGATACTCTGGCCAACCTGTTTGGTTCTTTGATGATTCTTATTGACCGGCCCTTCCACGTGGGCGACTGGATTACATTTCCCGGTGGCGATGGAGTCGTTGAGGAGATTGGTTTACGCAGTACCCGGGTTCGTACTTTTGCCAAAACCGTGGTTTCCATTCCCAACGCGGCTCTGGCGAACGCCACCGTTGAGAATCATTCCCTGATGCCCAAACGACGTATCAAATTCACTCTTGGGGTTACTTATGAATCGACTGTTGAGCAGGTTGAAACTCTTGTGACTCGAATTGAAAATTATTTGAAAGAAAATTCAGATATCGACCAGGAATTCATGCTGGTGAAATTCACCACGTTTAATGATTCGAGTCTTGATTTGTTTATTTACTGCTTCACAGTAACTACAGATTGGACCCAGCATTTGGCTGTGCGTCAGAATGTTAATTTGAAGGTGATGCAGATGGTGGAAGAGTTGGGGATGGGGATTGCTTATCCTACTCAGACGGTGCATTTGGTTGGAGATGGGATTTCGGAAGAGGGATGATTTGGGCCCCAAATACCCATCTTTCATTTCATGGGGTTCGCTTGCGAACCCCATGATGTAGAATTAAACCAAACAATTTATCCTTCCAGCGCCACAAAAATTTCAACCAGCAAATCTTCGGGAGCCGTCGTTTCTGGATCGTTCAAATAAACTTCCTGACTCGGAAAATCCATGGCTTTTTGCCCACTGGCTGGAAGCCACTGGCCATGCAGCGTCGCATAAGTATTTTTTAATCCGTCAAAAGGCCCCCTGTGCACCGTCACGGCATATTTTCCTGCAGGGATTTCCTGAACTCCCACCGGGCCGCTGGCTTCAAACCCGTCATCCACAGGAATGCAGGCATCGTAACGAATTTTTTCTGCCGGTGTAATTTCAGGATCATCATGACACAGACCCACAAATTGCAGTCCTGGTTTTAAGCAGCCCAAAGGTCCCAAAATTCCACAAAGGGTACCCCAGGCTGGGCCACATTCTTCGTAGGGGCCCACATGCCTTACAAACGCAACTTTTTGTGCCTCTTTATTGACGATTTTTACTTCCATGGTTTTACCTTCACTTGTTAGCGGAACAAAACTGGTCAACGGCTGGGTTGACGAATAACGAATTCCAGTTTCCACAGGCGGTAAATTCTGCAGATAATTCCGCCGCCAGTCTGAGGGAGAAAACTGAGTCATGGATTTAAACGCCCGACTGAAAGCTGCATGGCTATCAAAGCCTGAGCGCAAAGCCACAGCAATAATTGAATCATTGGTTTTATACAATTGAGCTGCTGCTCGCTCCAGACGCAGACGCCGCACATGAGCCTTCACCGATTCGCCGATCATTCCCCGAAAGATGCGATGAAAG
Source organism: bacterium (assembly GCA_024223715.1). GTDB lineage: Bacteria > Krumholzibacteriota > Krumholzibacteriia > LZORAL124-64-63 > LZORAL124-64-63 > LZORAL124-64-63. The sequence continues at coordinate 7,501 of JAAEOA010000189.1, forward strand.
TGATAAGGTGAAAAGTTGGCTATTTGGGCCAATTCTACCAAATCGAGCGGTTCATCCAGATTTTTCTGAATGAAAACCAGCACCCTTAGAATGCGTTCGGTGTAATCCTTTTGCGTATTCTCTCTCAACTCGAAAACCTCCTGCTCTGGATTTGCCGGTTGGCCATTCATCCGACTTATTTTACCAGAGGCCATAATGGTAAGACATGAGAATTCACCTCGCTTGACGGTTTTTGCTCATTTCAGTGTAATAATTTTCAATTGGGTGAGTGAGTGAGCCCTGCCTGGTCCACACCCGAAAAACCCATTGCACAAATCCCGCAAAGGGCCCAATATCTTTTTCAAATCAAAACCCTAATAGTAATAAAGGATCTTTCACCTCAGGCGGCAGATCAAAGTTTCCAATCGAATGTGGTAAAGATGTTATCCATTTCATCGTGGAATTTGACATCCTTCACTTCGGGCCAAATGGAAAAGGGTAATTGATCTTCCCATATTTATCTGAACATCGACTTAAAACTACCCAGGATTTTGTTACTACTGCTACGGGCTGCCCGACAAAGGGAATAAAGTCGGCTTCGCAATTGCAGAGGTGAATCAGCAGAATCCATTTGCTTCGTAAACAAAATCCCTATAGACTCAGAAAAAATGAGAACCTTTACGCCAATTCCCTAGGGTAGCAAAATGGATAAAACCACCCAAAACGTTCGTCAGATGTATGAGCAATTCCCTTATCCATCTGGTACACCAGCCAATCGGGTTGGCAGTGATGCCGAACTTGCCCTCAGCTACATCGCCGAGAAGCGATCTTCCAATAAACCCCTGCAGGTTTTGGATGCCGGGTGCGGGCGCGGTCTCGGCATCCTCGGCGCCGCGACTCTTCAGCCTGATGTACAATTTCACGGCATCGATTTAAACCGGGTGGCACTTGAAGATGCAACTGCCTCGGCAAAGCAGCGAAGATTAAAAAATATTACTTTCCAGGAATGTGACCTGATGACTCTGGAGGGTCTCAATGTTCCCGACGGCGGGTTCGACATTATCCATTCATCGGGAGTTCTGCACCATCTGTCCGATCCTCAGTCGGGACTAATTCGTCTGCGCGATACTCTGGCTGATCATGGTGTGATCAATATTATGGTCTACGCTCTTTATGGTCGACAGCCCCTGCTTGATGTGGCTACTGCAATTTCCCTCCTGTTTGGTGACGAAACACCTCTGGCCCAAAGAATACCTGCTGCCCGGGCGACTGCTTTACTGGCCAGGGATCATGCTTTGTGCGCAACTCCTTTTGAGAATACTTTTGAGGTTAATGATGTGGAGTTTGTCGACCGGGTCTTGAATGTCAATGAAACCACCTACGACATACCCATGATGTGGGATTTGCTTGAGGCTGCCGGGTTGAGATTCATCCGCTGGATTGAGCCGTCTGATTGGGCAATTGACCAATTGCTGCCTGCCGGTGAATTATTGCAACGGGTATCTGCCTTACCTCAGAAGGATCAATTCCGGTTCATAGAGTTGCTATGCCATCGGCCGGGGTTTGAGATGATTATTGCCAAAGCTGGGGCTCAACCGAGCAGTTTGCCTTTGGCTGAGGAGTTGGAGAACTGCCGTTTCAGATTGCATCCGGAAGTGGTTATTGGTACAGAGATGCGGCATTCGCCCGCTGGGCTGCGTACCGAAGCACTGACTTTCAAGCTGCGTCTCCGCGAGCCGGTGCCTGTGCCCAACGGGCCTTTCGCCACCCTGATAATGTATTTGAAAGACAAACCAGGGATTTTGAAAGGAAAGGCCCTGCTGCGTCAGTTGAACAAAGCCGGAGTTTCCGATGCAGACAGTAAGGCGGTGCTGCTGGAACTGTGTCGACAGGAAGTCATTTTCAGTGTTCAGTAATAATCGTGGATGTCAGCAGGCAACCGTTCGGATTAGGCCTGAAAAAGCAGCACTGCACCCGAAAAGATGCTGTGCTGCACGGCGATAACTGAAGCGAAACGAGCGCAAACGGAAATCAATTCTGGTGCTGTATTTCCATGAAACCAAACACCCATATTTTCAAACCCTACGACTTTTACCCCTATCTTTTGGCACAAAATTCTCATCATCTTCCCCGGGAAATACGCACTCGCCTGTACACCTCATGTTGGCCCCACAAAAAAAAGCGCCCATCCCATTTAAGGATGAGCGCAACTTCCCCACAAAATTTAAGGAACCAAAATCAGCTTGGTCGAAGTCTGCCAACCGTTCCCTTCGGCCCTGCAAAAGTACACACCACCGCTTTGCTTCACGCCTGCATCGTTCATTCCACTCCAGACCCACTGGTGTTCGCCCTGAGCCAGATGCCCATTAAACAAACGAGCCACCCGGTGTCCGGCCACATCATAAACACCCACCACAACCGAATCGTCTTTTTCCATGGCCAGTTTAACAGTGGTCTGAGGGTTAAAAGGATTGGGCGCTGCAGTTAAATGAGCCAGCGAAAAAGCCTCGGGAACAGCGGATGTGGGAATATCGATCATATCAAAAACACCGTTGGTGATGGTCAGCAAAGTAAAAGTATCTGGGTCTCCCATTTGACCGCTGAAAGTACCGGAAAATCCATCTTCACCAACAGCGGTCACATGAATTGTACCGCTGGTGCTACCAAATTTGTGAAAAGCATCAAGGTTGTCGAACCAGGCCTGGTAATCGTCCCCTTCTTCGGGCATGGTCAGGTTTGAAACACGGTTAATCCAGGCAAAACCCGTGGTAAAGTTCACAGAGTCTACACCAAAGCTGCCGGTTTCCGGCCCATTTGGAAAAAATACAAAAATTACGCCCACATCTTTGGTGCCGTCGCCGTTGTCTATCGCTGCAATGGCCAGGGCTCGGGTGGTATCATTGACCGCCCCACTGATTCCACCGCCACAACCGTTGGTTTGGCCTTCGGGAAATTCCAGGTTTTCGTCCCACACCGGTCCCTCTGCCCCGAAACTACCTTCCATGCCACCAAAAGGCCACTGGACGTAGTCGAATGATGCAGAGCCATCATCGTATTCAGAATAAAGGTTTTGGGCTCCTGCAGCGGAATAAACGGTCATGGCTACAAGAATCAACAGAGCGGTGAAAAGGCGAGATTTGAACATGGGAGTCCCTCTTTTGGTCATGGAAAACCATAACTTGATGCTTTAAATGATTTCTGTTTTCAATACAGACTATAACACACCCGCGCAAAACTCTCAAACAATCCTGCTTGCGGTAATCCTAATGTGGTTACAAAAGGGCCAAACTTTTTACCTGAGCATAAAGTTCCTGACCGGGAACCAGATTCAAATTATCGCAGGAGCGACAGGTAATGGCGGCCAATAAGTATTGCGCCACTCCAGCCTCTTTGTCGTATGTGCATACTGCAAGCCGGATAATTTTTCTGGCTTGACCATCGGACCAGATATTGTCCACCCGAACGGGCAAAGTATTGAGAATGGAAGTATCGCTGGCAGGACTCAAAACCAGAGAAACATCCCGGGCTCTGATCAATACCCGGACAGTTTCACCGACAATGGGAATATCTGATGTGGTCCAGATATTTATCGACCCCATTTTCAACAATGCCAAACCATCTTCGCCTGCCTTTTCAGCCACCAGGCATTTGATAACAGAACAGGCCTGAGAGCCTTCAACCAGTCCGGATTTCGGGTCAGCGAGCACCTCATTCAAAGGGCCGTGGCAAATTATTTGGCCGCCATTCATGGCTACCAGATAATCACCTAATCGTGCGGCTTCCTCCAAATTGTGCGTCACATACAAACTGGGGCGGGAAAAGCTCATCTGCAAACGTTCAAGATAAGGGAGAATTTGCGTTTTGGAATTTTGGTCCAAAGCAGCCAGGGGTTCATCCAGCAATAGTGCATCCGGTTGGCTGAGTAAAGCTCGAGCCAAGGCCACGCGTTGAGTTTCACCACCGGAAAGGTCGTTGGTCTGGCGTTGCAAAAGCGGATGAACATTCAGTAGCTGACAGATTTCTTCATAAGAATCTCTGGTGCCGTTTCCGTACCTGGAAGCAAAAAGAAGATTGTCTTGTACATTCAAATGAGAAAAGAGTTCGCCACCCTGAAAAACCACTCCGAGCTGGCGCTGATGAGCCGGCACTTTGATACCTCTGGCAGAGTCCATTAGAACCCGGTCATTCAGCGAGACAAGTCCTTCGGCGTCAGGTTCCAAACCAGCCACCGATCTCAGAAGAGAAGTTTTCCCGCATCCGGAAGGACCATACAATACTGTGCAGCCTTGGCTGGGAATGGAAAAATCGGCATCCAGACAGAAGGCCGACGAGCGTTCAAGTTTCAATTTGATTCGCCAACTCATCGGACCCTCCTTGCGGAATGCCGGTTCAGCAATTGAACGGCCAGCAGAAGGGTGAACGACAAGATCAGCAATACCGCCGCCAGCGTGTGGGCCCTTGAATAATTAAGGGCTTCAACATGATCAAAAATGGCAATGGAAACCACCCGGGTTTGGCCGGGAATGTTTCCCCCAAGCATGAGCACCACTCCGAATTCGCCCATGGTGTGGGCAAAGCCCAAAGAGGCCGCCGTAAAAAAACCACGCTTGGCCATGGGTACAGCAACATGCCGGAATCTTTTCCAGGGATTGGCCCCCAAAGTGGCAGCTGCCTCCAGGGGTTCTGGCCCCACCGCAATAAAAGCATCCCGCAATGGCTGAACCACAAAAGGCAGGGAATAAACCACACTTCCGAGAACCAGACCAGCAAAAGTAAAAACCAGAGGCCCCATGCCCAGCAGTTCCATGAGACGACCGGCGGGGCCATCAGGACCCAGAAAAATCAGGAGATAAAAACCAAGAACCGTGGGTGGCAGGACCAAAGGCAAAGCCACAATAGCATCAATAAATGGGCGGAATTTCTTTTGGGTCGTAGCCAACCACCAGGCTACGGGTGTCCCCACCATCAAAAGGACCAGAGTGCTCACTCCGGCAAGTTTGAGGGTCAGGGCAAGTGCTTGCCAGTCACCGGGATGCAGCATCAGGGAACCAGCTTTCCTGGACCATAGCCATTTTTCTTGATTATTTTTTGAGCTGTTTTGCTTTGCAGAAATAAAAGAAACTCTCTAGCTGCCTTTACCTCAATTGCGCCCTTTAAGAGAACCGCCTGTTGTTCTATGGGTTGGTATAAATTCGGATTGACCAGACGAACCACCCCGGTAGGACATGTGACCACCTGGGACAGGGAAACAAAAGCACCTGCGCAATTTCCCGTGGCTGCAAATTGCCAGGTCTGGCCTACGCTGGTTCCCATTACGATGCGGTCATCGAGGTTCGGGCTCAGATTCAAATTCAACAAAACCTGACGGGCGGCTTCACCATAAGGAGCCAAGCGTGGGTTGGCCATGGCCACGGGTTTCATTTGAGGATTCTGCAAGATGGCTTGCAAATCTGCCTTTTGTGCGTCACGCATCCAGAACACCAGTTTCCCCTGAGCGTAAACAAATGACGACTCACCTTCAGCGTGGCCTTGGTCTATCAGTTTCTGGGCGTGATGGCGGTCTGCGGAAAGAAAAACATCGAAGGGGGCTCCGGCGGAAATCTGGGCAAAATGTCGACCCGTGGACCCAACTATGGGCACAATTTCATGTTCGGAAACAGCCTTAAATTCAGGAGCCAGATTTTCAAGGCAGGAAGCAAAATTAGCAGCTACCGCCACCCGCACATCAGCACCTTGGCAAAGCGAAGGCAGGCCAACCAGCCCGGCCAGCAGAACCAAAAAAGCTGAAAGCGTGGAACGAATCAAAAGCAACTCCGCCTCCGGGGTGAATCAGCCAGCAAAACTCATAGCCAGACCAATAAGAGCACCAAAAACTCCGCCCCACACAACCAACCAGCCCAGGTGCTTGCGAATCATATCCTGAATGATTTCCTTGACCTGCTCGGGGGTTAATTCCGCCAGCCGGCCATCAACAATAACCTCCACTTGAGTGCGGATGGAATCGCCCACTCCGCCGCTCATTTCGCCGGCAAGGGCAGCCTGAAAATCTTTCGACTCGGCAATTTCCACAAAGGTTTCGTCGAATTTTGCAATGAAAGGTTCGCGCAGAGGCTCCAAAGCTTCCACCCCGCCAAACATTCCCAGCATGCTGCCAAATTGAGATTCTTCAACCACCGAAATGAACTTTCCAAAGAGCACGTCTTTGTCGAAAGAGGCGGCCAGTTTTTTTAAATCCGGGCCGGAAGAACTTCCGTGAGATTCGAAAAATGAGGCAATGTTTTCTTCGGAGAAAAACTGTCCCATGACCAGTTCCTTTATGCCCGATTTGAACTCAGTAAAGCGGGAAGGAATGACACCGGAACCGTAAAGCAAAGGAATCTTTTCAAACAGCATATAAATAGCCAGCCAGTTGGTAATAGCACCACTGAAGGCAAAAAAGCCCATGGATTTAATTTGATCCGCATAATAGGGAGTATAGAAACCAGCGGCGATTAAGGCGATGGCAACCAGATTAGTGGCCAGGCTTTTGCTCATCTTGTTGTCCTGTCTGAAGGATGGTGGGTCAGCACTATTCGGTGATAGAATGCACAACCCGGGACCATCCGTCAACAACCTGAGCTTAATCAATGCTCGTTCACTGCTTTATTCAGCAATAAACTCAGTGATCCAGCACAATCTTCCGGGAGATCTGCTGGTGAGCTGAGCGAAGCCTCATCAGATAAACACCGGTGGCCAATTGGCGGCCAGCTGAATCTCGTCCATCCCAAGCCACAGCACCGGTTTCAGCCAGGCCCGTCCCCTTTTTCAGGGTTCTAATGAGCCTTCCCCGCAAATCGTAAACCGACAATGTGAACGGTTCTCCGGGAGCGGTTCGGAAGCTGACAGTTGTGCCAGTGATGACCGGGTTGGGAGCCACAGTCAACTGGGGTTGGAATGAATTTCTTATATCCACAATCGAAATTTCACTGGAATGGCCATCGGAATCCACAACCAGAACACCATTTATTTCCGGTCTTCCGGGGTTATCGGTTTCAAAAGGAAGGTGCAAGGTCACACCCTGTCCGGGCAATTCATTGTCCAGATCGTAAACCAGAACCCGGAGTTGAGATGACGATGAACGGGCCGCCACCTGAAACTGATTTTCCTGGTCGGTAACAATGCTCCCGGGTTGCCAGGTGGCCCCTTCAACCGTGATGGCAATTTGACCGGCGGCCATGGAATTTCCATCGAGGGTCACGGGAAGCCACCAGACACCATCGTGCCTTTCAAAACGCCCCATGGTCAGACGAACAGGCTGGGCCTCTCCCCGAATTTTCCCAGGCGAGTCCTGGTCCAGAATAAAGTCCACAATTCGGGCCAAATCGGAAACGTTGAGGGTTCCATCGCCATTGGCTGGCGGGTAAACATCTGCTTCGGCTCGACTTTCCTGGCTTAAAGGGTAAGTCACTGGGTCGAGTATGTAATTGACCAGCAAGATGACATCCAGAACCGTAGCCGTCCCATCACCATCAATATCGCCCCCCGCAGGATCAACAGGACCGGCAACCGCGGCTACCGCAGCTTGAGCATCAATTTTTCCCATACCAAAGACATTGTTCCAGACACTTCCGGTATAAGCATCGGTATAGGCGGAATTTCGTAGAATTGTTCGAACTTCCTCGGCCGTAAGATCGCCATTTTTTTCCAGCATCAGAGCCACCACACCACACGCAAAAGGACTGGCCATGCTTGTGCCCTGGGTAACGAAATAATCACCGCCAGTGATCATAAGCGCCGCTTGGGGAATTGGCGTCGTCTGATCGGAATAACAGGAAACAATGGCCATACCTGGAGCCGCAAGATCAGGCTTCTGGCGATCATCGCGAGTAGGTCCAATGGATGAAAAAGGAGCTATGTCTGCAATGTCGGCATCGCCCCAAGTGGTACCCGGTGGGTAGCCCACATTACCGGCCTGGGATAACCAGCTGTTACGAGTTTTGTAAGCCGCCACGGTGATTGCTTTTTCAGCGGTTCCGGGTGTGCCCACGGAATACAATTGGTCGCTGTCGGGAAAATGTGTGCTCATGGTGGAAGTCAGTTTCCAACTGTGAGCTGTTCCTGCACCACCGTTCAGGGTAATGGTCCAATCGCCTGAAGCGACGTTGGTGCCGTTTCTATCGTCCCACTGAACAAAAATTTGTTTATCGCCATTGGTCGGGTCCGCCCCACCCGAAGCGTTGTCAATGACCACCACACCACTGGCTGTGGAGGCGCCATCGGCAACTCCCGAAGCGACAGGGCCAATGGTTGCTCCGGCATGAGATATTGTAACGCTGGGACTGGTGGCACCATCGACCCAAATGGAGATCATCGCATAGTCATTATTTACCCCGGGAATGGCTGCGTAAGCAGGGATGCTGAAATCCATGCTACCACCGTTGGCGGAAGCGGAATCGTGCAATGAAGCTTCCCCTTCGTTTCCAGCGGCAATGCAAAAGACAACCCCTTCACCGGACAAATTATTGATGACCTGTTCCTGGGCCGTTGTTCCATCGTGAGGTCCTGAGTGGCCGCCAAGAGACATATTAATAGACAAAGGCTGGTCCAGGGATTCAGCTTTTTGAACGAGGTAATTAATGGCGTCGATAGTTTTGTCTTCGGGAAAACCGTTGAAAGAATCGTCAAAAGGTTTGGCAAAAAGAATGTCCGATTCAAAAGCCACACCCCGGTACACTCCAGAGTGAGAATTACCATTGCCCGCGGCAATGCCTGAGACATGAGTGCCATGACCGCTGAGGTCTTCTTCGTCCACGGAGCCGGCGTTTATTTGGGCCTCGGAATATTCCGCGCCGTAAGCAAAACCAGCAGGTGGTGTTCCGGTTCCAAAGAGATCCCAGATGGCTTTGATGCGAGTGGTGCCATCGCCGTTTTTAAAATCCTCGTGGGTCCAGTCGATGCCCGAGTCGATAATTCCCACCAGAACACCTTCGCCAGTGTAAGCCGGAGAGCCATTCCAGACTTCGGTTACTCTGCCCGCAGGGACAGCTAAATCCATGGTGGGCCACATCATACGTGAGGCCGCAATGTGATCAATGCCCGCCACATTTGCCAATTGATTTAAAGACGACAATGGCAATCTTGCCGTAGCAATGTTGCCGGAAACCGAACCGGGAATCAGGCCCGCCACCGATGTGAAATCTGGTTTTGAACCGTTTAGGTACATAATGACCCCGATGGTCAATCCGTCATCAGAATTGGTCGTGGCAATAATTCGCTCGTACTGCAAGCCTGGTTCCACAGAGTTCCGGTCAGGAGATTTGTCCGCCTGCAAACCCAGCAGAAGCGGATCTACGGTGGCCGCCGAGGCCATAGCGGATATAATCAAAAGAGCAGTGACCAGAGTGAAGCGCATTGTATTTTCAAACTTCATTTCTTGTTTTCCTTTTTACCAAATGACAGGCATTTGCCCTGGGCTGATTTTCATTAGCCAGCATAGGTATCGAACAGGTACTGAAGGTAGGCCAGAACGGCCGCTTCAAAATTTGTATAGACGGTTCCCTGAACCGACCAGCTGGATGGATTTACCGGGTCGAGGCCACTGTCAGCAATTTCATGGGCAGCATCCAAAGCTGCGTTGAATTCGCTTTGTCCTGCGTATCCACCGGCGACCAGCAGGTTCAAGTCGATGCCATTAAAACTGGGGCGGTGGGTGAAGGAGAAATTATTGTCTGCGGTTAAGGCAGCCTGAGCATCGGTCACCGAGGCTGAAAACGCACTGAAACCAAAATTTGCCGATGAACGACCGGCCAGCACATAAGCTTCAGATGATCCGTTGCTAACAGCCAGATCAAAACTGGATTTGGCTGTTTGCATGGCCGAGGCCGTGGCCGCTTGTTGCAACTGAGTCCATCCCCGTCCGGCATAAGCTGGACCGTAGGAATTGTTAAGACTCAACGCGTCAATAAAATCGGCCAGAGCCAGGTCGAAATCACCCGACTCAAAGAATTCCCAACCGCGGGTAGTGTATTCCGCTGCCGTGTCCGGTCCGCTGGGAAGAATGGGGTCGTCTCCATCAGAGTCTCCACTGCTGCAGGCAGTCAACGCCAGCAAGAACACTGGCAAGGCCAGAAAGATTAGTTTTTTGAACGATGTAATATTCATTTCCAAGTCCTTTAGGGAAAACTAACGGTGACCTGATCGGTACCCGTGCCAATGACGTTGGTATCTGAAGCGGAGAAGGTGAGCTGTTCCACTGAGTCGGCCACATTATAGGCAACCTGGAAGGTCACCCCATCGACCGAAGTGAGAATCAGACTGGACTCTCCGGTGCTAACCGAGGGGGCATTGCCCGACCCGTTAATTGACCTGACCAGCACCTGAACCGATCTTGTTTGACCAGGATTTTTGAGAACGGAAATTTTTAGTTCCGGGGCTTCGGTTGGATCATCCACCTGAACCTGGCCGGCATGTCCAACAGCGGGAATGTTCTCTGAATTGGGGCCCGAAAAAAGGATATCCACGGGAGTCAAAATTGACGAGGAAGACGGAATCCCCTGCACGGAAAAAACTAACTCGGCCACATTTCCGGTTCCTGGGGCCACCACGGATTCATCGTCGAAAAAAAGAATGACCCGGCCCAGGCCGTCCTGAATTTCATTTCCTTCGGCTGCCATATCCAAACCGCGCTCCACGGCATTAACACCCAGGAAAGTGAGAACCTCTTCGTTGTATTGAATGTCCAGCTGTAAACCTTTAATGGAGTTTTCGTTTACCAGAGAAACCGGCACCAGAACTGTTGAGCCACTGGCAGCCGAAACAGTTCCCAGAGTCAGTTCATTGACAGCCGGGATATCGGGATTTGCCATGGCCAGAACGGGAAAAATGAAGACTGTCATAAGGACCATCATATTTAGGCCTGTTGTTTTTTGCCTCACTGCCTTAAGGGACCCTCGGCACCTGGCATGTCTCTTGAGCATTGGAGCCCGTTTCATTAGAGTGGGTTGCAGAAAAGCCAGGGTCAGCCCTGACTGAGTGCATCAAATGTTTTCACTAATAGGTTAATTCGGGTTAAAACCCACCGCATTGATCATTTTCTTCAATCTGCGACACAAAAAAACAGGCCGCCTTTGGGGCAGCCTGTTTATTTTGGGTTATTTCAGCTTCTAAATGGCTTTTGTAGCCTTTTTTAGCCATTTTCTGTGCCCTGCATCGAGGCGGGGACTCAACTCTTTGTAAACCCGTTTGTGATACTGATTCAACCAGGTGACCTGATCGGAGGTCATCAATTTTTTATTGACCAGTGAAGTATCAATGGGTGCCAGAGTGACCGGATGGAAGGTGAACCAGGTTTTGTCAGCCGTGCTGTGCTTTTCGTCACGTACCACAAATGCCAGGTGCTCAATGCGAATACCAAACTTGCCCGACTCGTAATGCCCAGGTTCCACCGACAGGATATTGCCTTCAACCAATGGTGGAGTATCGATGTTTTTCAAACTGTGAGGGCCTTCGTGCACACCAAGATACTGCCCAACACCATGACCGGTTCCATGAGCATAGTCTTCGCCGATGGCCCATAAAGCCCGTCGGGCAAACATTTCCTGGCGCTGGCCAGTTGTACCGGCGGGGAAAGGAATCATGGTGCAGTCGATGGTTCCCATCAGAACCCGGGTGAAGCACTCAATTTGGCGCTTGGTGGGTTTGCCCAGAGGAACGGTCCGGGTAATGTCGGTGGTTCCTTCGGGATATTGTCCGCCACTGTCAATCAGGTACAGGCCTTTGGGTTTGAGTTTGGCGCAGCTCTCTTTGGTGGCGCTGTAGTGAATGATGGCGCCATTGGCCGCATACCCGCTAATGGTATCGAAACTCAGGTCTTTAAAACCTTCACCTTCGGCCCGGAATTTGGCCAGCTGATCAGAAGCGGTAATTTCAGTCTGGCCACCGGCAGGAACCGCGGTTTCCAGCCATTTGAGAAACTTGACCATGGCCACACCATCGCGACGATGAGCTTCGGCAAAGCCTTCAATTTGCACCGCATTTTTCACCGCTTTTAAAGCAGTGATGGGTGAGGCCGCGGAATGAATTCCAGCACCTTTGAGAGTATCGACAACCCGGCGGTTGGTGCAGGACTCATCAATCCAGACACATGATTTTTTGGCTCCACCCAGCTTTTTCAAGTCGTCCCAAACAGAATCGTAGGGCTTGATGACTGCTTTGCCTTTGAGAGTTTTGGCAATGCCTTTGCCAACTTTGCGGGAATCGACATAAATGGTGGCAGCCCGGTTGGTAACCACGGCATAAGCTGTAACTACAGGAGTGAAAGAGATGTCCTTGCTGCGAACATTGAGCAACCAGGCCACTTGATCGAGGCCAGCGACCACATGAGCGGTACAACCTGCATCTTTCATGGCAGCACGAACTTTGCTCAGTTTGCTTTCAACTTTTTCGCCGCAAAATTTAACCGGATGGTTCACCATGGGAGCCAATACGGGATCTGGGCGGTCGGTCCAGAGTTCTCCCACCAAATTAGGCGTGAAGTACTTCACTTTAATGCCGTGAGCGGCCAGGCCTTCGTCAAAACTGCGAGCTGCTGATACGGAAATAACACTGGCATCAACACCCAGACTTTGGCCTTTTTTTAATTGAGCAGCCAGCCACTGAACCTTGCTTGGAGTGCCGGGTTCTCCCATACGCATCAAATCGATGCCTGAACCTTTAAGCTCGATGCTGCCTTGCAGGAAGTAACGTCCGTCGGTCCACAAACCGGCTTTTTTCATACCCACCAGAACTTCTCCGGCAGAACCAGTGAAGCCACTCAACCAGGCACGATGCTTCCAGCACTCGGGAAGGTATTCGCTCATGTGAGGGTCGGCGCTTGGTACGTAATAGGCATCGACTTTGTTTTTCTTCATCAGTTTGCGCAGGGCTGCAATTTTTTCGCGGGCGTTCATGGAGTCCTCCAGTTTGGGTTCATCGGGTTATTGCTGTGAATGACTGTCTTGTATTTAATTCCAGGATTTCTCCCGGGGTGCTTCGCTCTTCAGGATTTGGGCGGCATCCTGTTCGAGAGTAGTTTCGGGGGTTTCAATAATGCGACCCAGTTCCACACCATCGGCCATGAAAATAAAAGTCGGCACCAGCTCCACACTGTAGGTTTCCCGGAGAGATACGTCAAAACCTATGTTCTCCAGAAGGGTAGTGGCCTCTTCGTCGCTGCTGCGGCCTGCGGCAAACATGGTCAAATCCAGGTTGGGGTTGTCGGCTGTTTTCAGGATTTTCCAGAAGCGGGGAACTTCGCGTTCCGAGTCGTGGCACCAGGTACCGAGCACACAAATGATGTCGATTTTATCTTCCACTGCAGCCAGAACAGCGATGTCAAGAGGGGCCGGTTCGTAGGATGTGAATTCATGGTTCCAGTCGGGAAGATGACTGAGGAAATCGGCTTCAACAACTTCACCCAATAATTGACGGCCACGGTCGGATTCGTAAACACGCAAACCGGCACGGCAAGCAGATGGGGTTTGAGCGTTGGGCAAACCTTTGATGAGGTTTTGGGCTGCTGCGGGTTGGGCCTGCAAAAATATTACAAGGGCCAGGGTGGTGAACAGGGCTGATCTCATTCGAGAGTCCTTCTATTGGGGTCGAAGGGTGGTTATTTGAGACATCACTTTACCAATATCTTTGAGAAAGTCAATATGGGTAGCGGGCAGGCGTTCCTCCGGACAGCGTTTGTCTGTTTTTGCAATCCGGTGCATTTCAGAAATATTATTTTCCACCTCTTTTTCCCTAAGTGCAGATTTGTGAACATGGCTGTGAATGTAGAAGTAAAATGCTCTAAACCGGTTGGTTAATTTCCCACCACTGACGCGCCGAATCACCATTCCAAACATTCTCCAAAACGCATTCCGAAAGACGCCGGTCCAATTCATCGGCAGTGGCCGGCCGGTCGGCTGGATCCTTGGACAAAAGGTCCAGAATAATGGTCTCCAGCTGATGAGAAATGGTGAATTCCGACCGCCGGGTGGGTGGCATCGGTGCATCCTTCAAATGCATGGCTGCCGTTTCCACAGGACTTTCCCCTTCGAACACCGGAACCCCGGTCAGAAGCCAGTAAGCCACACAACCCAGTGAATACAGGTCACTGCGACCATCGACATCAGTCCGGGCGAGGGCAATTTCAGGGGAGAGAAACCCAGGTGTTCCGGCTGTAATATGGGGATTGGTAAAGGAAGTGTCCTGATAGGGTTCATCACTGGACGACTTGACCAGGCCAAAATCAAGAACCTTGATATAATCGTAATCCTGGCCAACCCGGCATAAGAAGATGTTACTCGGTTTGATATCCCGATGAACCATTCCGTTGACATGGGCATCCTGCAGGGAATGACAAACCTGGCGCAATAGAAAAACCACTCTTTCCGGAGGCTGGGGACCGTACTTATTCACCAGAGTATCCAAACCGATGCCGCTGAGAAGTTCCATGACATAGAAAAAACTGAACTCGGGAGTGTGTCCAAAATCGAAGATACGGATGGTGTGAGGTGAGTTGAGAGAGGCGGTGGCCTGGGCCTCCACTTCGAATCTGGCCATGGCTTCGGTCCGGACTTTCAGGGTGGAGCCCAGAATTTCGGGACTGATAATTTTGATGGCCGAAGGACGAGCCAACAGCCGGTGTTCAGCCAGCCAAATCTCTCCCATGCCTCCGAAGCCCAGCTTCGTTTGCAACTTGTAGGCACCTATTTCTCTGGCCTGCACGAGGTTGCTGCCCAGTTTATGGATGTAGCTGGAGCCGAACCACGCCAGCATCGCACAGATATAATTGGTGAACGCAAAATAACGCCAGAAGAAGAGGTGACCGATGTTCGGATTTGTTGCTCCTGCCATAATCGAGAGGCTGGTCACAATGGGCGCCATGCTGGCCGCCAGCAGGGCCGCCAGCAAGGTTTTTACCGGGCAGTTGGGAATGATCACAGGAAAGATGAGGATCCAGACGCAATCCCAGGGCACTCCCACAAAAGCACGGTTGTGGGCAAACTCCGGCCCCGCGTCGGGATAGATTCCCCAAAAGGTCGGTCCTGAAATCCCCAATGATCCAAAGATCAGGAAAAGCAGCCCAATATCCAGCATCCGATCGGGCGGAATGCGCCCACTGCGCGATATGCCGAAAACCACCAGGGCACTCAAAATGGCCCCCCAGACTAACCGTGAAACTCCGTCCACAAACAAGAAATGAACCAGACCCTGATTTTCCAGAGCGATAGAACCACTGACGAAGTAAGCAAAAAAATAAGTGGTGGCGTAAATGAGGGCCAGCACTCCCAAACGGCCTGCAGCCTCCTCAACGAGGTCCGAAGGCAAGGCCTGCCCTCTCTGATGACGCCAGTCAACATCGCAGGTAAAACGACTGTCCGCAGCCTTGTTGATCACTGGAAATTGTGTCATTAATCTTCTTTCAGAGGTGACTGATCGGGGTTCTGCCGGGCTACCATATGGTCCAGGGCCTGGCGTGTCATTTCTCCCCCGAATAGCGTTTGACCAGATATCATCATGTCTTCCACCACTCTGTTCATGGACCGGGCCTGCCGTTGAATCCTCTTCTCGCTGACATCCCCGATATAGAACCAAAGCCTTGCTTTCACGCTGCCGGGCAAAACCATTTCAAGGTATTCCAAAGCAAAAGACTTAAGTTCCGGGTCATCAAAAATAACTCCGTGATAGGCCGCCCGCACCTGCTCCTGATCAAGAACCAGAGACAGCAGCCGGAACGTGTGTTCGAGACTGAGTTCTCCCCTGACTCCAACCTTCACAGAGATAAGATCGTCATCCGGCACATCAAAAGAATCCAGCAATCGGTGCAATTCCCAAAGGGGCCTATCCTTGCGGACTTCAAGGCTGACAGCGTGCCAAACCTTGAGTTTCCAGTCGCTGGAAGAAATCGGTCGCCCCTTTTTCCTTCTGGCCAACAGTGCCACCGCTGTTCGGTAGCGCACCTCGAATCGGGAATCGGTCAGGACTTCCAGCAAAGCGTCATCGGCCTCAACTCCACCCATGTCCGCCAATATTTCCGGTATGCGGCGCCGGATGACAAAATCTGTTTTCTGAGAAAGCAGAAGCTCAACCAATGGAGGCACTGATTGCTGGGGAAAGCGCTGGAGAAGCTTGGCCACTTTGCGAAAAATCTGATCCCGAGCCATCAACCGCGTCATTAAAGCCAAGTGATCAGGGTTCAGTGTGTCAATGCCAGCAAGAGCTCGCAATACGACCTTGTCGTCGCTGGAATTAAGATTTACCAGAAGTTCGGCTTCGCAACTGCTGTTCTCGACTTCGTCCGAAACTCCATTCGCCGAACCTGCACCCGGTTCCGGTATCTGATCTTGTAGCTCAATTAAATCCAGATTGGTGAACGTTGCTTCCAACAAATTTCCGGTCCCCTGAAAGTCTTCGTTACCTGGCTTGGGAATCCGAGATTCCTCTTCCTGAAGCCGACCCGCAATGGTTTGAAAGTAACTGCGGTTAATTCTACGGCTGAGGCCGAAATAGAAGGCGGCAAAAACGACAACCATTATCGAAAGTCTGGAGATGGGAAATTTCAAAACCGATAACCAAAGCAGAATGACCAAGGCCCCAAATCCTTCTGCGGAGCTATCGACAATCGTATCGATAAAAGCCTTGGTCAAACGACGGAGTCTTGTGGGAACGGAAACAAAAAGAACTTCCATGGTTGGTCGGAACAAGGACTTGCGCAGCGAATAATCGAGTCCCCTCAACGAAGTGGCAACGGCAAAAGAAGGGAAAAACAGTAGGCCCACCCCCCCTGTAAGCAGAAGGCTCGCGGGCAGAGACAAAGAAAAGGCCACACCCCGCTTTTCAACCAACCAACCCGACAGGAAAACCTGGAGTAAAAGAGAGACCAGGCCAGCCCAGCCGTAGAAAGCACCCAGAAACCCAGCTAATTCTCTCCCACTACTGAATTGATTTTGGGCAAAAGCCTTGAACTGGAAATCGATTAAAGTCATGACCAACGTGGATGTGAAAATAATTCCGGCCATAATACGCAGATGATTGGATCGCCAGGTCGTGCGCGCGGCCTCCAACAGTGCTTTGCCTTCTTTTGTAGAGTCCGGCGACCCGGTACTGGTGACTGGTTTTGGCAAAAGGGTGACCATCAAAAGAAATAATACGGGTGGCCCCACCGATAGCAGAACCAACCATGACAGATCCATATACTGTGTGAGCCAGGAGATGGAGACTCCAGTGAGCATTGCTCCCAGAGTACCGCCAGCACTAATTAGACTGAAAAGACGTTTGGCCCCCCGCAACGGAAATAATTCAGCCACTACCATCCAGAATCCCGATGCGAGCAGTAGGGTTCCCACTGCAGTCCAGACATAAAAGACATTCACCGACGATGTGGTTGGCATCAGAGCCCACAAAACAGTTTGTCCGAAAACCAAAGCAACCGTCAAAAAGAAAAGAATTCGCCGGGGACCATAGCGGGAAATTAAACGGCTGAACTGCCCCACAGCCGGCAAACTGAAAATGACCACAGTTCCCATTATCAACGGCAGATTTTCAATGTCGTTGGTGGCCAGGAAGAGAGATTCTCTCAATGACCGGGTCAAAACCATGAACGACATCATAAAAAATGCCGCCCCCATTGCCAGAAGAAGCGGCCGTAATTCGCCACTTCGAATATTCAGCCACTCGGGCATTCTGGTCACGTTGGGCATGATATATGACGCCTTCGCTGGGGGTTGACCAAGCATTACTCCACTTGATGTCATTCCCATCAACCCGGTATGAAACAAATCCTGAGTTTTCAGGTACAGGATACTGAACCTACCATATCCTAGAATTTTTGCGGGGTTTTATTAATAATTTTCATGAGAGATTTTGTATTTGCTGAAAAAGGCCCTGAGCCTACCGCAAGTTCAATAAGCAAGTGCAACACCTGACCATTGTCCAGCCAGATACGGTCGTTCGCTGGCATCGGGCAAGGTGGCATTGTACTGGAGATGGAAAATTGCAGCTAATTCAGGCTTTTCCGTTTGATACTGCACTGTTTCGAGCGTGATAAACGAAGCAGAGCGACAGGTTGAAGATGCCATAAAGCGGAGAGCAATAAAGAAAAACCAGGAGGTGCTGAGGGTTTGTGTGTGGCACCATTCAATTCAACACCCGGAAATGATGAAGAATTCCGAGTCTGTGGATTTGTTGGCCTCGTCTGGTGCCCGGGTATGTTTGCACGGCGACGTTCACGAAGTGAACCGAGAACACTACAGGTATTGGCACAAGGATCGAATTGAAGTGGTAGGGGCAGGGAGCTTCGGTTCTTCTGCCAAAGGCCGTCCGGAGTCGATGCCGCAACTCTACAACTTGCTGGAGGTCAAACGGGATCACAGTTCTATCCGGGTGCATACTCGTAGACGCCTCAAACCGGAAGGCCCGTGGGATGGATTTCATGAGTGGGATAATCCTGACGGTGACGGGCGTGTGCCATATTATGATATAGAGCTGACCTAGCTGAGGCGGTTTGCACTGTTGCAGGCCGTTTGGTGTACTTGCCTGCCTTTTTCCGACATCTGTGGCGACCATTTACTCCATCCGACAAGATTGTAGCACAACTTCAGCCAGTTCTCAGTAAAGGATGTGAAATTTTAGTTAGTGAGTGTGAATGTTTCGATGGTTAATTCAACAAAATATCAGCCGGTTTTCTGCCAAATATGGGAACCAGAAAAACCGATCCATGAACAGCCTCCGCTTGCCTAATTACTTTTTTATGCAGCATCCGGAAACCACCGAGGGTGTCAGCCGCCGCGTACGGGTTCACCCTCCGACGGGCCGGCATCAATCGACGTGGCTGCACGCGAAGTGGCGGCGCGTTCTGAAGGTCCGAGTGT